>CAZHIE010000040.1:1533-6805 GCA_964532435.1 uncultured Planctomycetales bacterium | reverse complement strand
TTGCGCTACCGCCACATCATTGCGAGGTCGGTCATTGGGGTGTCGACGTTCAACCGGGCGCGGTCGAGCTCCTCTTCCACGCGATCGAGGATTTCGGCGTCGCGCCAGGAGAAGCGCCGCCGCGTGGCGTCTCGGAAATCGGCGTCGCGGCAGAGATTCTGCGCAAGCTGCCACCACGAGCGACCGAGATTCAGCTTCCCGTCCTTCACATACGCGTCGCCCAGCGCGAGCGCAAGCGTGGCGCGCAGCCGCGGCGAGCCGCCGCCCAGTTTCTGTCCGATCGAAACGCACATGCCGATGTCCTGCGCCGCGGCGTCGGGCGGATACTCATCCGCCTTGGGCCACACCAGCCGCTTCGGGCGGTGCAGGTGATTCAGCCCGCGCGCGAAGAGCGCGGGGACATAGCCCGGCTCGTCCCGCAGCACGCCCGTCAAAATCTCGACCGCCTCCACGCTCGACGGCGCTTTGATCTCCAGCGCCGGATACAGCAGCATGTGATCGATCCACGCCATCGCCAGGCTGAGCTTCATCTCGCGCGAGGGATGCCCTGCGGCCAACTCCTTGAGCGACGCGATCGGCTCGTCCTTCAGCCAGGCGGGCAGCTCGGGCGAGAGTTGTCCCTGCTCGGCCGCCTGTCGCAGCGCGGCGCGCTGCAACGAGAACGCGGCCATGCGGTAGGCGTTGGAGAAGACGAGATTGTCGGGCTCGCGCGTGAGGGCTTCGCGGAGCTGGGCCAGGCCGGCCTGCGGCTCGGTTCCCATGGCACTGGCGTAGCCCTGCTGTGCCAGCGCCAGCGCCGACCCCGGCGCGGGCTGCGGCGAGGCCGGTTCGACGGGCGGCGCGGCTTCCGGACTCGTCGTCGCGCCGGTTCCGCGAATCTGGTAATCCTGCGCGCGCATCCGGTCGAGGTTCGCCAGCCCGGCGCGCTCCGCGGTGATGTCGGCCGGCGGACGCGGCAGATTCAGCATGCCCATCCGCGACCAGGCCACCAGGCCGAGCGACACGACGATGATGCCGCCCACGAAAAACAGCACAAACTTCGGCCCGGAAATCGTCATCGATCGCGCACCTCGCTCTCGCCTTCGACCAGCGCCGCGCGCGGCCGCTCGAGCAGCGCCCGCGCCGCGTCGCCGCGGAATTCCTGCTCGCGGCCGCTGGGCCAGCGCACATACACACGCGCGACCGCGCCGGCGTCCGGAATGCCGAAATGCACCGCGTACTCGGATTGCGCGGCGAAGCCCATGCCGCCCTGTACTTCGCGAATTTGACGCCCGCCGTCCGACGTCTCCACGCTGACCCGCGCGCCGACCGCGCCGGCCGTCGAGGCGAAACGCCGGCCGCGGATCTCCTGCGGCATGTCCGGCCGGCCGATCAGCGTCAGGCGCAGGTACTTGCGCGGCCCGATCGGCGCGGGAACCTCGTCGTGCTGATACTGCGGCGCAAGGATGGTCGCCGGTAGCGGCGTCAGGCTCCACCCCCCCGCCTCGATCCGCCGCGGATTCGTCAGCTCGCTGTTCGACGCATTCACGTAGAGCATGCCCGGCGCGCCCTGGTTGGCGACGTAGATGTCCACGCGGCCGTCGAGATTGAAGTCGGCCAGCGCGACGCCGCGCCCGTTGTGCATGTCGGTGAGGCCGGCCTGCTCCGCACATTCGACGAAGACCGGCACAGACTCGCCCTCGCCGCGCCGCATGTTCGCGGCGGCCACGCCCGGACGCTGCATGAACAGCCGGCCGCGCTCGTGCCCGGACAGGTCGCGCGCGCCCATCGGGGGCCAGTCGCGCGCGTCGACCGTCTGATTCTTCGTCTGGGTCACCATCTCCTGAACGGCAAACCAGTAATTCTGCGACGAGTCGCCCGTCACGAAGCCGTTGACCGCGTAAATGTCGAGCAGCCCGTCGTTGTCGAAATCGCCGAACTTCGCGCCCCAGCCCCAGCCGCCGTCGATCGTGCCCGACGCCTGGGCGACGTTGCGGAAGCCGCGCCCGCCGGGGCAGGCCGCGTCGGCGCAGTTCAGCCAGAGCATGTTGCCTTCGTCCGTCTTATAGCGCTTCTCGAGGATGTTGGTCACGTAGATGTCGAGGTAGCCGTCGTTGTTCACGTCGCCCATGTCGACGTTCATGCCCTTCCACCAATCCGCCCCGACGCCGGGATGTCCGCGCGCGTCGATCACCGCGCGGAATCGCGGCGGCGACTCGGTCGCGCCCGTGTTCAAATACAGCTCGTCCGGACCGAAGTCGTTGGCGATGTACAGGTCCGGCCAGCCGTCGTTGTTCAGGTCGCCGGCGCCGACGGCCAGCGTCCAAAGCGTCGTCGTCAGGCCGACGGACAGGCTGACGTCCTCGAACGTGCCGTCGCCGCGATTGCGGTAAAGCACGTTGCGCCCGCCGTTGCGCGCATGCGTGAACGTCTCGTGCATCACCTTCGTCGTGACGGGCTTCCACAGGTTGTTGCGGACCATCTGACCCGTGGCCGGGTCGCGCACGGCTTCCGCGAAGTAGTTGCCCACAAGCAGGTCGAGCTTCCCGTCGCGGTCGTAATCGACAAACGTCGCGCCGTTGCCGTAGCCCCAGTAATCCACGCCGGCCGCGCGGCTGATGTCCGTGAAACGCAGGTCGCCGTCGTTGCGGAAGAGCTGGTTGGCTTCGCCCCACTTCACGACGTACAGGTCGAGGTCGCCGTCGTTGTCGATGTCGCCGAACACGGCGTGCATGCACGCGCCTTCCGGGTTCCCGCACGCCACGCCCGCGCGCTCCGCCGTCTCCTCGAACGTCGAGTCTCCGCGATTGACAAACAGGCGGTTGCGATCCCCCCTGCCCGAGTTGGTCACATAGAGATCCGGAAACCCGTCGCCATTGACGTCGGCCGCGGCGGCCGCCGCGCCGACCGACGAGAGCCACGGCATCACGTTGTCGAAATCCGCCGCGAGCCGGCACATCGTGTGCGTGTTTTCGCAGCCGAGCACGGACGACATTTCGAGGAATCGCACGTGCTCGGCCGCCGGCGGCGGCGGCGCGGGGCGCAGCAGGTACCAGCCCGCGGCAAGCAGGCCAAGCATGGCGGCGATTCGAAGCGCGTGGTTCATGCCGTCCAACCGTCCCGCACGGCCGCTCGCAGCGACCGCCGCAGCCGAGCGGCGCGCGGCCGCGCCGCAAAACCCGCCTGGCGTCGGGAATATGGTAGCGGATCGGCGGCCGGCGGGCATTCGGCGTGGCGCTGGCCCGGCTTCCCCATCGATCCCCGATCGCTTCTAATTCGCGGCGCGTACTCCGATCGGCGCCGATACCGGGGCGGCGCGGCGCGTCACATCCCCGGCGAGTGTTCTTCCTCATGGAGACCGTCCAATGAAGCGCATGATTCCGCTGTACGCCCTGCTCGCCGGCGCGTGCGTGGCGCTCGTCGGCTGTGCCAAGCCGGAGTTCACGGTCGAGACGTTCAAGCAGATGATCGAGCCGCGCCCGGCCGAGCTGGATCATCTCAACGTCTTCCTCGGCACGTGGGAGATGACCGGCGAGATGAAGTCCGGCGATTCGAAGCCGATGCACGGCACGTGGACCGTCACCGGATCCTGGGAGCTCGATCAGCGCGCCATGCTCGTCAAGTACGACGGCAAGATCGAAGGCGAGCTGGTCGAAAAGGGCGTCGAAGTCTGGACGTGGAACTCGGGCACGAAGCGCTACGACATCTGGGGATACAGCAACTTCGGCTTCGGCGGCGAAGGCCACGGCCGCTACAACGCCGAAAAGAAGGAGTTTCGCGTCGCGATGGAACACGACATGGGCGGCCACAAGTCGCGGGCGCGCGGCACGATGACGATTGTCGATGACAAGACCGTCACCTGGACGCACACGGGCTATGACGCGCTCGGGTTGTTCAAGCAGTTCGAAGGCTGCGGAACGATGAAGAAGAAGTAGGGAACGGCACGGGCATCCTGCCGGCGTTTGTGAAAGCGCCGGCCGGATGCCCAACTCCATCGATGCGGGCAGGATGCCCGCTCCACGCGTCAGCGCGTCACAGGCCGGACGGCGGATACCTCGTCGAGCTTCGAGAGCGCTTCGAGCTTCCGCACGTCGATTGAGCCGATCAGCACGCGGGCGCCCTTCGCCTCGCCGCTTTGCTCGAACCCCAGCTCCTTCAGCTTCGCGAGCGTCTCCGCGGACACGTTCGTCACGAACAACATCACGTCAACGCGCCACTTCGACACGAGCAGAACGCTCGGCTTCGCGCCGGCGGCGGGCGCCGATTTCACCGACTCCGGCGGCGCGCCGCCCGGCTGCGCCAACTCGACGCGAAGCGTGCCTTCCTTGCCATCCTTCTCGACGCGCGCTACCAGATCTCGAAGCGGCGGGGCCAGCTTGCGAAGCGCCTTCTGCTCCGGCGTGATTTCCACAAGCTCGTCGGCGGCGCCGTCCCCGTCGGCGTCCTTGAACCGGTCGCCGCGCGGCGCGGTCGCCGCTTCCTTTCGCAGCTTTTCGCCGACCGGGGCCGCTTCGGCGGGCGGCTTGGCGGCAACCGGCACCCCAGCCTTCGCCCCGCCGCCCGACTGCGCCGCCGGCGTCGCCGTGGCCGGCGTCAGCCCTCCGCCACCGCCGCCCACAGTGCCGCCGCGCATCGGTGCGCCGATGAATCCGACCCGGCCGGTCGCGACGCCGGGCTCGCCGAATACGCCCTCGTACGACACGCCCTGCGGCATTTCGACCGGCACGTCGATGCGAAGCGGCTCGCCGCCGCTCGTGATCGTCAACTCCTCGACCGCGACGAAGCTCGTGAACTGCGTCATCAGCCGGAATTCGACGCCCAGATCGGTCACCTGCCGCTTCAGCTCCTCGGGAAACTGGCCAAGCTGTGCCGCGGCGTAATCCTGCATCATCAACTGCTCGACCTTCGCACGCGCCCACAGCGACGCAAGCGCCGGGTGCGGCCGCGCGTCGGCCGCGACATGCACTTCGATCTCATCGCTGAACGGACCCGCCCCCGTGTTGCCGCTCAGCCGCACCACGCCCTCGGCCGGACCGGTCAGTCGGCCGTGGATGATGATCGGTTTGGCGCTGAACAAGTCCGGGATGAGCGCGGGCACAACGTCGGCGACGGGCAGCGTGCCCCAGTCGATCGCGACATCGGTGAGCACCGGCGCCAGCACGCGCTCATGAAAACGTTCGACCGCCGCGTCCGCCCCGTCGGCCAGCAGCACGTACTCGACTTCACCGCGCCCGGCCGCGGCCATGCCGTCGAGCAGGAAGCGGTTGACGCTGTTGCCGATGCCGAAGCTGAA
>CAZHIE010000040.1:0-1433 GCA_964532435.1 uncultured Planctomycetales bacterium | reverse complement strand
CGCGGCGCGTCCCACAGCACCTCGGTCCGGCCGGCGAACGTGATCAGGTTGAACGTGTCGCGCGGCTGCATCGACGCGATCGCCTTCGACATCACGTCCTTCGCCTTTTCGATCGGGAACCCCTGCATCGAGCCGGACGTGTCGAGCACGAAAATCAGCTCGCGCGGCACGAGCTTCTCCGGAATCACGCGCTGCGGCGGCTGGAGAATGAGCGTGAAGAACCGGCCGCGCGCGTCTTCGTGAACGAAGAAGGCGTCGGCGATCTGCTGGCTCGTCGCGCGCCAGCGCAGCACAAAATCGCGATTCGGAATCTCGCCCTCATTGCGCAGGGAAATGAAGCGCGGACTGGCCTGCGTCGCCGTGAGCGATTGCACGTCGATGTCGTGCAGGCCGGCGCTGACGTCGTCGATCATCATGCCGGGATCGAGCGCGACGCGCAGCGACACGTCGTGCCCGGCCCGTGTGTTCGGCGGCGTTACGGGCGGCGTGATCTTGTCGGCGTCGGGAACCTGCGGCGTCGGCTCGCCTTTCGTCTGAGGCGCCGGCGCGCTCCCGCCGCCGGGCACGTAGCGCGGCCCGACGACCATTGGAAACACCCACTCGAAGACGCCGTCATCGTAGGAAACCGTCTCGGTGTAGCTGATCTCGATCGCCACTTCCACGCCGGGGTCGATGTTCGCGACCGACTGTGTGAAGATGTTCGGCCGTTCCTGGTCGAGCAGGCTGGCGGTATGCCCGGCCGCTTTGGCGGCTTCGTACACTTCGCGCGCTTCCTCGCGCGGCTTGACCACGCCGCGTACGCGCCGCTCGCCGATCACCATGCTCATGTCATCGACGGCTGCGCCGGCCGGCAGCGGAAAGACGTACACCGCTTCGATCTTCACGCTGAGCGGGTTGGAGAAGACCTGGCGAACCGTCGTCCGCGCCAGGAAGCCCGCGATGTCGGCCTGCACATCGGTGTGCTTCAGCGGGCAGGCGCCGGCCGCGACGCCCTCGGCCGGAAGAATTCGCAACTCTCCGCCGGGAAGCGGCGGGCGCTTGGCGGCCGGCGCTTCCTGTCCGAGCGCGGCGGGGACGAGCGCGAGCGAACCGGGGAAGAGCGCGAGCGCCAGCAGCGCCACGGCGCGCATGAGGGCGCGCGTTTGCGCGATGGCGGCGAGCCTGACACCTCGAGCCGGACGGGTCGCGGCGGGCGAGTCCGGCGGTGTCGGCAGAGCGTCAGTGATGGTTGCAGTGCGCGTTCCTTCGGCGGCGTTCGACGACGGTTGCATGGGCGTACCTCCGGGCGAGTGTTTACCAATCCTATGCGGCATTGGACGCCGCGACCCGGCCGCGGTTCCCCGCGCTCCGCAAACCCAGCCGATCGCGGCCGCCAGCAGTGGACCGCAGCCGCCCCCGGCTGCATTCGATCCGAGCCGCGACCGTCAGGGAGC
>CAZHIE010000039.1:13737-27978 GCA_964532435.1 uncultured Planctomycetales bacterium | reverse complement strand
GGCGCGCCAAAGGCTGTCGCGCCGATGGCTGGCGCCCGTTCGGCCCCCGCGGATTGCTCGCACAAGGAGCTCATCGATGAATCAGGATACGCTTCGCCTGCTCGACAGCATCGCGCGGGACAAGAACATCGAGCGCGAGTTCCTGATCGCCGACCTCGAAGCCGCCCTGGTCAGCGCCATACGCAAGTTCAAGCCCGAGGCCGAGACGGTCGAAGCCCGAATCGACCCGATCACCGGACAGATCGTCGCACTGGTCGAAAGCGAGCCGATCGCCATGCAGGTGCTCGGCCGCATCGCGGCGCAGACGGCCAAGCAGGTCATGCTCCAGAAGACGCGCGAGCGCGAGCGCACCAGCATCTTCGAGGACTTCACCGAGCGGCGCGGCACGATCGTCACCGGAACCGTCGCACGCATCGAAAACGGCAACCTGCTCGTAAATCTCGGCCGCACCGACGGCTTCCTCCCGCGCAGCGAGCAGATTCCCGGCGAAACGCACATGATCGGCGAGCGCATCCGCGTGCTGATCCTGGAAGTCCGCGAGCAGCCCAACCAGATCAAGGTCATCCTCTCGCGCTCGCATCCCGAATTCATCGTGCGGCTGTTCGAGCTGGAAGTTCCGGAAGTCGCCGAGCGCGTGATCGAGCTCAAGGCCCTGGCGCGCGAGGCCGGCTATCGCACCAAGGTCGCGGTCAGCAGCATCGACAGCAAGGTGGACGCGGTCGGCGCGTGCGTCGGCGTGCGCGGCAGCCGCATCAAGAACATCGTCGAAGAGCTGGGCGGCGAGAAGATCGACATCGTGCGCTGGAACGAGTCTTCGCAGATTCTGATCCAGAACGCGCTGAAGCCCGCGGAAGTGCAGGAAGTCGCGCTGTGCTTCGAGCTCGGCAAGGCCACGGTCGTCGTCGCCGACGATCAACTCTCGCTGGCGATCGGCAAACGCGGGCAGAACGTCCGCCTGGCCGCGCGCCTCACCGGCTGGGACATCGATATCCTCACGCCCAACGAATACAACAAACACCTGGAGTTGCTCGAACGCACGGTCAAGGGCGTCGAAGGCGTCGACGACGTGACGGTCGACAAGCTCATCGCGTTCGGCTGCATCTCCGTCAGCGACGTCGACGAGATCGGCCCGGAGCCGCTCGTGGCCGAGATCGGACTCGACGCCGCCATCGTCGAGCGGATCGTCGAGGCCTGCGGCGAAGAGGCGATCCGGCTCGAAGAGGAGCGCGAAGCCAACGAGCGCGCCAAGGCCGCGGCCATCCGCGCCGGCCTTCCGCCGCCGGGTTCGCAGCCGGCCGAGCCGGTCGGCGCATCCACCGAGGGCGGCGAGGCGGGCGTGACTGCCGAGGGCGCGATGGCGACGGCTGCGTCGGCCGAAGCCGCGACGGCGGTCGCGGAGGCGGCGGGCGGGACGGACGCCGGCGCCGCGGCGCCGGTCGCGGACGACGGTGGCTGGCCCGACCAGCATCCGCGCGCGGCGCAGGCGGCGAAGTCCGAGTCGGAATCGTCTTAGTGTCCGCCGGCGGAGAGGCGCCGCTGGTGCGAGAATCGTTCGTGCGGGAGGGGTTCACGTTTCGGCGACGAATCGGATGTGATGACTCACCCCCCCGGCGCGGCCGTCGCGGAATCGGCCCGCGCAAACCTCCGATACGCTTCCAGCAGCCGCTGATGCCTGCGGTGGCGAACGTTGAAGCCGAGCTCGTCCATCTCCCGCTCGGCCGCATCCACGTCGCGATTCTGGATACGCGCGCGATACAGAGCGCAGAACAGCAACGTGCGCTGCTGCCCCAGCCGGCAATGCACCAGCAACGGCCGGGCGGCCGGATCGGCGGCGAGATCGAGGAACTGCCGCACCTGTGCGGCGGTGGGCGGATTCCTGTGGTTGCAGGGAATCGTCACAAAGCGGGCGCCGGCCGCCTCGCACACGGCGCGCTCCTCGCGCTCCCAGGCGTCGGGATCCTCGTCAGCCCGCGCCCCGCGCAGGCTGACGACCGTCCGAAGCCCGTATTGGCCGATCAGCGCGGCAAGCTCGCTGGGCCGTGGCTGGCCGCAACGATACAGCGCGCCTTCCTCGACGACGCCGAAATGGCGCAGGCCGTCGTAGGGCCGGCGAAAGAGCCGTCGAATGAATCGGGGAACGTTCAACCGCCGCCTCCGCGGGCTGCAACCCCGCGGCCGGGCGGCGTCAGCGCCTGCCGGCCACGATTTGCAGCTCCGTCCGCGCCTCGGTCGTGTGCTCTGCGAGTTTATCCGCCAGCGTGATTTTTGCCACATAGCGACCCGCGGCGAGCGTGGCGGGCAGCCGGACCAGCCGCGGAATGTAGCAATCGTGCCGGCGCGTGCGGCAGCGGTCGAGCAGATCGGGATCGTGCAGCTCCAGCACGGTGCGGCCGGTGTCCTGCGAGATGATGCGCGTGGTCAGGTCGAAGCGCGTGCAGTAGAAGCCGTCGTCGCGCTGCTCGCTGACGAAGTCCGCGACTTCGACGTACAGCACGAGCTCGCTGCCCGCGCCGGCTACGAAGCGCGGCGGGTCGATCGCGTCATACTGTCCGAAGCCGCGCACGGCCTTGCAGATCACGAGCGTTTCGACGCGCAGCCCGCGCATCCGGCGCAGCGCATCCTGAAAGCGCGCCAGCTCGCCGGCCGCGCGGTCCGCCGCGCCGCCGAGGTCGCCGTCCTGCGCCTCGCGCATGGCGATGAACGACTCCACCAGGCCACGGGCGGCATCCTGCTGCTCGGCGGAAGCGAGCGAGAGCGGCGCGCGCGCGGATTCGTACGCGCCCGCCGCCGCCCACAGCAGCCGGGCGTCGAGCTGCTGACGGAAAGAGTCGGCATCTTCGGCTGGGGGCAATTGTTCGAGGAATTTCCGTAGTGACGCCGGGGCGGAGCGCGCTTCCAGCGTCGCATTCAGCGCCGCCGACGGCTCGGCGCGCGGCGCCAGGGTCGCTTCCGGCGCGGCGGCTCGCGCGCTGACGCCCGCCAGCGTCGGCGGTGAAAGTCGCGGCGCAACCGGCGGCGTCTCGGGGCCGGCAGCCGGCTTGTCCGCCGCGCCGGGCGGCTCCGCGGGCGCCGCGGCCGGGAGCGCCCGCGCGGGGCGCGCCGCGCCGTGATCGGAGGCATCCTCCGGCGCCCAGACACGATCCGGCTGCCGTGATTCGGGAGTTTCCGGCGCGGCGGGCGGCGCCGCGAGCGACGCCTCAGGATGCGCGCGCTTGTCGCCGAGCCGCTCCATGCGCGCGAGATAGTCTTCGATGCGCCCGATGGCGGGGTCGGTCGGACCGCGCTCGTCGGCAACGACCTGCGGCGCTTCGGTGGGTTGCGACGCCGGCGGTGGGACGGTGGTCACGGGCGGCTTTGGGGGCCAGGCACATCCGCTCAGCGTCGCCGCCGCAATCGGCAGCGCCAGCCAAAACGCGCGGGGAAATCGAATCGCTCGGAATCCGGCATCCATGCCCAGGCCGCCCGCGGCACGCAGCGCCGCATTCTGCCGCCCGCGCGTTCGACCTACGCGGCCGCAAGGCGCAGCAGGAACAGCTCCAACGCCGACTCTATCGACGCGCGGCCGGTCTTTGCTTGCGAGTCGAGTTCGGCCAGTTCGGAAATGGCGTGCAGAATCCGCGCAGGCGACATGCGGCCAAGTAGCGCTGCGATGTCGCGTTCGGGCATGAAGAGCTTGTAACCGAGCGCTGTGAACGATGCGCCCTCTTCGCGCATGCGATGCGCAGAGAGCCACTTTCGCAAACAGAATGCGACGCCGCCGACGGCCATGAACGGCGCGTCCGGATCGCCCGCCAGCGCCTGGCGCCACAAGCGCAGGGCGAGCGGGGCGCGTCCCAGTCCCGCCGCGTCCATCGCGCCGAAAATCTTCTCCGTGCGCGTCTGGCCAACCAGTTCCGCGACGTCGTCGGCGGTAACGACCGGACGATCGGCCGCATAGAGCGCGAGCTTTTCCACTTCGCGCGCCAGCGTGCCGCGCTCCGGCCCGATCAGGGCCGCCAGTCGCGCGGCCGCCTGCGGCTCGATCTGCTTACCGGCGTCGCGCATCGCGGCCTGGATGAACGACGCGACCTGTGCGCCTTTGAGCGGCTCGCACAATCGAACTCCGCCGAGCGGATCGAGGGCCTTGTAGAGTCGCGCCGTTTTCTGAAACGTGCGGCACACGAGAATGAGCGTGCCGGAGGCGGACGGTTTGGCCACATAGCGTTCCAGCGCTTCGCGCGCCGCGCTGATGAATGCGTCGGCGTCGCGGACAACGACGACGCGCCGCTCGGCCAGGAACGGCAGCGTGTTAAGCTCGTCGAAGATGGTGGCGGCGGCCGGCCCGCCATCTTCCTCGCTCTTCGTGCCGTCGTATTCGCACAGCGCCATTGCCCGGTCCGCGCCCGGCGGCAGGAGGGCGTCAAGCGCCTCGCGCAGCACGGCGGATTTCTCGAATTCGTCGGCGCCGAAGATCATGAGAATGGGCGGCGGCTGACCCGGCTTGCGTGCCATGCCGGGAGTGTACCGCGCGCCTGGCTATACTGGCTGTGCATGTCGCCGCGATTCGTCACGCTTGGTTCCGGGCTTCGGCTGCCGGTGATCCGCGGCGCGCCGCACCCGTGCGGATACTTCCCCGATCGCGTCGCGACGATGGATTACGTTCTGACGGAGCGGATCGAGCCGGACGAATGGCAGGAGATGATGGACGCCCGCTTCCGCCGCTCGGGCGACGTCTTTTACGCCACGGCGTGCGACGGCTGCGCCGCGTGCGTGCCGATCCGCGTGCCGGTCGCGCGGTTCGCGCCGAGCCGATCGCAGCGCCGCGCCGTGCGGAAAAACGCCGACGTCGAGGTGACGCTGGCCGCCCCCGCGCCCGACGACGAGCACTACGACCTGCACGAGCGCTACCAGGAGTGGAAACACGCGGGCCACATGTCGATGTCGCCGGGCGATTTCGAGCGCTTCTTCGGACCCTCGCCGGTCGACACGTGGGAGATGCAATACCGCGTCGCCGGGCGGCTGGTCGGAGTCGGACTGATCGACATCGCCTCGACGAGCATTTCGAGCGTGTATTTCTACTTCGATCCGGTCGAGGCGCGGCGCAGCCTCGGCGTGTTCTCGTCGCTTTGCGAAATTGCAGAGTGCCGCCGGCGCGGACTGTCCTACTGGTATGGCGGTTACTACGTCGCCGGTTGTGCGAAGATGGAATACAAATCGCAGTTTCGCCCATTCGAGCTGCTCGGCGCAGACGGCGAATGGGCTGAAACGACGACGATAGACTGATACCGCGGCGCCGAAGCGGAGAGAAGAAGCCATGACGGCTTCCGCGGGCTGGCGTCGCGCGGCTATGCCCGCGCGACGCTCCACCGGTGGCTGCCTTCCGCGGCCCGTTCGAGGCCCCGGTCGTCAGAACTCAGCATTCAGCATTTACAGCTTGACCGTCACCGTCTTCACTTCGGTGTAATTCGCCAGACCGTATTCGCCCAGCTCGCGGCCGAGACCCGACATCTTGAACCCGCCGAACGGCGCCGCCGCGTCGAACACGTCGTAGCAGTTCACCCACACCGTGCCCGCACGCACGCGGTTGGCGATCGCGTGGGCCTTGCTGATGTCCTTCGTCCACACGGCCGCGGCCAGGCCGTAGACGGACTTGTTCGCGCGCTTCACGACGTCGTCGACGTCCTTGAAGCGGATGACCGACAGCACCGGGCCGAAGATCTCCTCCTGCGCGATCTTCATCTCGTCCTTGACGTTGGTGAAGACCGTCGGCTCGATGAAGAAACCGCGCTGCCCGACGCGCCCGCCGCCCGTCTCCAGCTTCGCCCCGTCCTTCTTGCCGGCGTCGATGTAGCCCATCACCTTTTCGAACTGCGTCTTGTCGACCTGCGGACCCTGGTGCGTCTCGCGCTCGAACGGATCGCCGACCTTGCGGCTCTTGGCGATGTCGATGATCTTGGCCGTGAACTCGTCGTGAACCTTGTCTTCCACGTAGAGCCGCGAGCCGGCGCAGCAGCACTGCCCCTGGTTGAAGAACAGCGCGAAATATGCGCCCTGCGCCGCCGCGTCCAGGTCCGTGTCAGCAAAGACGATGTTCGGGCTCTTCCCGCCCAGCTCCAGCGTGACGCGCTTGAGATTGCTCTCGGCCGCGGCCTTCATGATGAGATGGCCGACCTCGGTGCTGCCCGTGAATGCGACCTTGTCGACGTCCATGTGCCGCGCCAGCGGCGCGCCGGCGGTCGGGCCCATGCCCGTCACGACGTTGACCACGCCCGGCGGGAAGCCGGCCTCCATCGCCAGCTCCGCCACGCGCAGAGCCGACAGCGGCGTCTGCTCAGCCACCTTGAGAATGACGGTGCAGCCGCAGGCCAGCGCCGGCCCCCACTTCCACGCCTGCATCAGCAGCGGGAAATTCCACGGGATGATCTGCGCGCACACGCCGACGGGCTCGTGCCGCGTGTAGCAGAAATACGGCCCGTTGATCGGGATCGTCTTGCCCTGCACCTTGTCGGCCCAGCCGGCGTAGTAACGGTAGCAGGCGATCGTCAGCGGCAGGTCGGCGGCCAGCGCGTCGCGCAGCGGCTTGCCGTTGTCGAGCGTCTCGAGCGCCGCCAGCTCCTTCTTGTTCGCTTCGATGAGGTCGGCCAGCTTGAACATGAGGCGGCCGCGCTCGGTCGCGCTCATCTTCGACCACGGCCCCTCGTCGAACGCGCGGCGGGCCGAGGCGACGGCGCGGTTGACGTCGTGCTCGTCGGCGTCGGGGACGCGGGCGATGACTTCTTCGGTGACCGGATTGACGGTCTCGAACGTCTTGCCGCTCTGTGCGGCGACCCATTCGCCGCCGATGAGCATCTTGGTCGGTCCGAGCTTCACGTCCTTCGGCTTGATCGTCGCGGCTGGCGCGGCGGTGGCGGTCGACATGCGATGTCTCCTGATTGCTGTTTTGCCCACTTCTGCGAGGTACGGCGGATTGTCCCGCGCCGGGCGAGCCGGGTCAATGCGATTCGGACTCGAGAGCGGGCGTCGGGCATCGGGCGTCGGCATAGCGGGCACCGGCGGGACGCCGATGCTCCCCGTTCGCCCCATCTCGACGCCGACCCGAACACGACGCAGCCGCCGTCGGACTTACGCCAATCCCGCCCGAATCAGGTCCATCAACCGTAGCAGACCGACCGGCCGCTGCGCATCGTCGACCACGACCAGCGCCGTAATCTGGCTCGTGCGCATGATGTTCAGGCACTCGACCGCCGGGTGGGCCGGCCGCACGTGCGAGACCGGGACGCCCGGCGCGGCGACGTCGCGGCGGCTGCGGATGTATGCGGTGCGGGCGTCGATGCGGCGCGGGTCTTCGACCCGTTCGAGGACGCGCCGCAGGTCGCCGTCGGTGAATGTGCCGAGCAGACGCCCATCGGCCTCGACGATCAGCGCCAGGCCCAGGCGTTTGCGCGTCATTTCGAGCAGCAGGTGGTCGAACGTCGCCGCGGCCGGCACCAGCGGCAGCTCGTCGCCGGTGTGCATGACGTCTTCGGCGCGCAGCAGCAGCCGGCGGCCGAGAGTTCCTTCCGGGTGATACTGGGCGAAATCCTCGCGCCGGAAACCGCGGCGGTGCAGCAGCCCCATAGCCAGCGCATCGCCAGCGGCCAGCATCAGCGCGCAGCTCGTGGTCGGCGCCAGGCCGAGCGGCCCCGCTTCGGGCAGATCGGGCAGGACGAAGGCGTGCGTGCTGATTTCGGCCAGCCGCGACTCGCGCACCTGCGTCATTCCGATGACCGGTCCGCCGAGGCGGCGGAAGTGCGCGACGAAGCGCAGAATTTCGTCGGTGTTTCCGCTGCGCGAGAGCGCGAGCAGGCAATGATGCTCGGTGACGATGCCGAGGTCGCCGTGCAGCGCTTCGACCGGGTGCATGTAGACCGCAGGGGCGCCGGTGCTGGTGAGCGACGCGGCGATCTTCTGGGCGATGTTGCCGCTCTTGCCGAGCCCGCTGACGATGATCTGCGCCACGGGCGGCGCTCCCCCGGCGCCGAGGATCAGGTCGAGCAGCGCCTCGAAGCGCTCGTCGAGCGAATCGGCCAGGCGGCGCAGCGCGTCGGCTTCTTCGAAGACGACCTGGCGGGCGATGTCGAGCGCGGTCTGCACAGGGCGAACCTCTCGGGAAATATTCCGCGGCGTCAATCCTTCTGCGACTTGCCGACCGCCGGGCGACGACCCTGGGCCAGCGCGTCCACCTTGCCGCGCAGCGACGCCAGCAGCGCGGCGTCGCGCGAGACGGCCGCGGGCAGGCGCCGGCCGGCGGGCTCGCCGGCGCGGACCTGGTCTTCGAGCAGCGTCAGGGCGCGCTGCCAGGCGCGCTGCGCGGCCGTCTGGTCGCCGAGGCGGAACTCGGCGTCGCCCAGGTGATCGAAGAGCGCGGCGTCCTGTCCCTCGCGCAGCCGCACGCTGCGCGCCAGCAGCTCGCGCGCCGCGGCGAAATCGCCCTGTACGTAGCGCAGCCAGCCGAGACTGTCCAGAAACGCGGCGTTGAGCGGCTGCGCCGCGACGGCGCGGCGAATGAGCTGCTCGGCGCGCTCCACGCCGCGGCCGTGCTCCAGCAGCGTGTAGCCGAGATCGTTGCAGATGCCCTCGTCGAACGGCGACAGCTCCAGCAGCCGCTCGCACGCGGCGATGTATTCGTCCGTCCGCTCGGCCGCCTGCGCGATGAAGCGCTGAAACGTCAACACCTCGCGCTGCGACCAGGGATCCTGCGCCGCGGCGCCGACCTGCCATTGCTCGCAGCGCTTCTGCGCGTCGTCGAAGCGCCCGGCTTCGACCAGCGCGCTGACGATCTGCTGGCGCACTTCGCGGCGCTCCACCGGATTGACCGCGATCGGCTGTTCTTCGAGCAGCGCGTCGAGCAGCTCCAGCGCTTCGGGCAGACGGCCGTCGGCCACCAGCGCGCGCGCCCGCCACAGCCGCACGGTGACGGCGGCGTCGGGCGTGCGGCCGCCCAGCGCGTCGGCGACTTTCAGCGCGTCGGCGCCGTGCGACTCGGCCAGCAGCACCTCGATCAGCAGACCGCCGAGCGCGGGAATGTCGGCGTTTTCCTCCCACCAGCGGCGCGCCAGCGGCTCGATCACGTCGAATCGCTTGGCGTCCATGCAGAGCCGCGCCAGCTCCTCGCGCCGCTCCAGCAGTTCGGCGATGGCGCGGTCAAGCGCCCGGCGCGCCCGCAGAAATTCGTCCTTGGCCCCGCGGTCGTCCGGATTCGCCTGCACTTTCTCGCCCGCCTCGACCAGCCCGCGCCGCGCGGCCGCGAACGTCTCCTCCGCCGGGCGCAGCCGCTCGCGCGAGGCGGAGAGGGCCGCCTCGACGCGCCCGGCGAGAATCAGAGTCTGCATGCGCGCCAGCGCGACGCCGTCGTTCTGCGGCTCGGCCTTCGCCCAGGCGTCGAGTTCGGCCAGGGCGTCGTCGAATTCGGAGAGTTCGAGGTGGCTGCCGAGCAACTGCTTGCGATAGCTCATCTGCTGCTCTTCGGGCAGGCGCAGCGCGAGCAGGCGGCGCAGCACTTTACGGCCTTCGTCCATGCGGAAGTCGACGATCTGCGTGCGGGCAAGCTCGGCCAGCGCCGCGACGCGATTCGGATAGCGGCGGACGATTTCGCCGAACGTCGCGATGGCGCCGTCGAAGTCGAGCCGCGCGAACTGCGATCGCCCGAGCAAAAAGAGGAAACGCGCATCTGCGCTGTCCTGCGCATGGGCACGCTCGAGCACTTCGTACGCTTCATCGAAACGCTCGTTGAAGTAAAGACCGCTCGCCAGCGACAGCGCCGTCAGCGCGTCATTCGGGAATTCGTCGAGCTGGCGGCGCAGCTCGGCCAGATGTTCCGCCTGAAACGGCGCCGCCGCGAAGCGCAACCGGAGATTCACGCGCCGCAGCACGTCGGGCGGGATGGCCGACCGCTCGGCCCGGCGCGCCTGGTCGCGGGCCACTTCGAGCTTGCCGCCGCCGATGTAGCTTTCGACCAGCTCTTCGAGCGCCTCGCCGCACAGCGGATCGGCCTCCAGCGCTTCCTGAAAATAACGCTGCGCGGAAATCAGCTCGCCGGCGCGGCGATGATAGCGCCCCAGCGCCAGGGCGCAGGCGGCGTCGGCCGGCGGACCGATCCGCTCGCGCCGCCCGGCGGCGCCGAGCGCGTCGACCCGCGCCTGCTCGGCCGAACGCGCGTAGCGCAGCGCGGCCAGGTACGTCGTCTCGGTGCGCTCCGCGTCGTCCAGCCCGTCGCGCACTTCGGCGAGCAGGAAGTGGGCGCTCGGCAGGCTCGGCGCGATCTTCAGCGCCGCTTCGGCGTGCTGCGCCGCGTCGTCCCAGCGGTATCGCGCCGCGAGCATGCGCCCCCACGCCACGTGCGTGGACGCGAAGTCGCCGCGCTTCTCCGCGCTCGACGCGAACAGCCGCTCGGCCAGCTCGAACTGACCGGCGGCGGAAGCCGACGTCGCGAGCACGAAATCGGTCGCAAAGTCGCGCTCCGCCCCGCCGGCCAGGCGCTCCACCATGTGCAGGAATTCGTCGGTCGCGGCGAACGAGCGCATCCACGAAACGAGCGAAACCTCGGGCAAATCCGCGTCCGATGGATTGCTTCGCACGCTCGCCGCCAGCGTCTGAATCGCGCCGGCCAGATCGCCGGCCGTCTTCTGCGCCGCCGCCAGCGCCCACGCGATGTCCGCACGGGCCGGGCGGGCCTCGGCCAGCAGCCGCCAGACACGCACGGCCGCGGCGGCGTCGCCGTCGTCCTGCAGCCGGCTCGCCAGCCCGATCGCCAGCGCCACGCCGCCGCCCGCGCCGAGCTGCCGCTCCACGTCGCCAAGCCAGGAGTCGAGCAGGCCCGCCCGCCGCGCCGCAGAAAGCGCCAGCCCCAGAAACGGCGAATCGCCCGGCGACCCGCCCGTTTCGCCGGCCAGACGCGCCTGACAGAACTCCAGCGCCTGCTCGGGCTTGCCCGCGTCGAGCAGCGTTTCGGCCAGCAGCCGCGCCAGCGCCGCGTCGTCCGGCCGGGCGTCGGCGGCGTCCTGCGCCACGCGCAGCGCGTCGGCCGGCCGCCCCAGCTTTCGATAGATGTTCACGCGCGCGGGAATTCCGCCCAGCGGGTTGGTCGCCACGATCGGCGCGACGTCCTCGGCCGTCTTGTGCTCGGGCTGCGTTTCGAAAATCGACTGGTCATATTCGGCGTAGGCTTCGGCCGCGGCGGCAAGCTGGCCGCGCTGTTCGAGCCATTCGCCGAGGCGGAACCACGCCGCCGTCACGCGCGGGTTGTTCAGCTCGCGATCGGCGGCGAGCGTGACCGTGCGAAGGTGCGCGACGACGCGCTCCTCGTCGCCCATGCGTTGATACAGATCGGCCAGTAGGTAGTGAACGTCGGCCGCGCCGGGGCGAAGCAGCGCGGCGAACTCGGCCGCGGTGCGGGCTTCGCCGAACCGTCCCAGCCGAGCCTTCACGTACGCCGACAGGTAAAGCAGTTCGTAGCAGTCCCCGCTGGCGAGGTTCATGGCCCGCTCGATCTCGGCGAGCGCGTCCTCGAACTTGCGGTCTTCGATCAATTCGATCGCCGCGTCATAGCGCTCGCGGACGCGCGGATGATCCGAGAGCGCCAGCGACGGCCGCGGATCCGCGATCGGAATTCCCGCGATCGCCGAGAGCGGTTGAGTCGCGCGGGCCGGGTCGATGCTCGGCGCCGTTGCGGCCGGATCGGTTGCCGGCGCGATCTGGGCGAACGCAAACGTCGCCGGAAGGCACGCCGCCGCCAGGACGAGCAGCGCGAGGCGATGTAGTCCGTAATGTCGCAAGGCCGTTCCTCGCATGCGGCGCGGTCGCGCGGGGGGCGTCCGCGGCTGGCGAAACTGAGTCGCCGCCCGGGCGTCACGTCGCAGCCGTCAGGATTATTTACCAGGCACGGCCCGGAAGATAGGTCGAATCTCGTAGCGATCGGCGGAGCGGGGGCACGGCGCGGCCGGTCGCGGCCGGCGCCCGCCAATCGAAGTCGACCGCGCATCGGGCCGATGTGGACCGCAGCGCGCCGCCGCGCGGTCCACGCCGCCGCCGGAAGCGCGCCGCAATGCGGACCCGATAACGTCGCGCGAGCGCTCCCATGACGCCGGCCGATGAACTTTTCGAGTATCTCGCGACGGGTCCGACGCCGGACTGCGACGACATCTTTGCCGCCGCCATGCCCGATGCGGACGGGCCGACGTTCGAGCGAATCGTCACGCGGCTGCTTGCGCGCGGGCACGACGCCTCGCTCGGCGCGTTGATCTCCCAGTTCGACCGCCTGCCGTCCGATGCGCAGTCCCGCGTTCGCTCCGATCCGCGCAAGCTGCGAGCGGGCCTGGCCCGCGCGCTGTCGTCGCCGTCGCCGGCCGCGCGGCAGCATGCCCTGCGCCTCATGCTCGACGAGCCGTCCCCGAACCTCGCGCATTACCTGCCCGACCTGCTGCGCAGCAACGACACCGACGTCAGCAAGCTCGCGGCGCAAGCGCTCCGGCGAATGGCGGAGCGCGCGCTCGAACCGATCGCCGCGACGGATGCGCAGCGCCGAGCAGACCACGCGCTGATCCTGCGCGCGCTGCGCGACGCGGTGCGGACGTTCGAGGCGCACTACCGGCTCGAAGCGATCGAAGCGTGCCTGTGGCACGCGGCTTCGCTCGGCGAAGGGCTCTGGACCGCGCTGGACGATCGAAAATCGGCGCTGGGAACCGCGGTCGCGCAACACCTGGCCGACTGGAGGCATCCGCGCCTCGCGGCGTTTCTGCTCCTGGCGCTCGCGCGTCAGAACTGGCGCCGGCCGGCCCTGGAAATGCTCGCGAACTGGAGCACCCCCGAAGAGCGGCTGGCCCTGATCCGCTGCCTGCCGCTCATGAAGAACGAGGAGGTGCGCCGCGCCGCCCACGCCATGCACAAGCCGGGCTGGTACATCGACCTGAATGACGATTTCCTCGACCCGCTCGCCGCCGACGACCGCGCCGCCGCCGTGTACTGGGCCCTCTTCGTCGGCGTAAGCGACGAAGATCGCCGCCGGCTGCTCGTGCGCTGGCACCGCTCGCGCCATCCGGAGGCCGGCAGCGCCGCCATCTGGGCGCTGGCCGAAATGGGAGACGCGCGCGCCGTCGCCCTGCTGAACGAGCAAGCCCACGCGCCGCAGGACACGCCCGACGCCATTCTCTGGCTGCGCGCGGCGCGATCGGACCCCGGCCGAGCCCTCCGCGGACGCTCGCACCGCGGACCCGGCGCCGCGCCCATGCCCTCTTCCGCCGAACCGCAGCGCCCGGCGCCCGGCGCGGCCGCTGCGCCGCCCCTGCGAACCGCCAGCTCCGACGCGGAGGAGTTTCACCTGCTCTGGCAGGTGTGTCGGCGGCGCGCCATGCGCGAAGACGCCGAATTGCTCGAAGTCGTGCGCGCGAACATCGGCGTCTGGCGGGACGCGCTGCTCGCGCAACTCCGCTCGGCCGATCCACGCGACCGCATTCTCGTCCTGCGCGTCCTCGGCACCAGCGAGCTGGCGGCGGCGTTTCGCGCCGAGCTGCGCTCGCTGCTCGGAGATCCGGTCGAGGGCATCCGGCGGCTGGCCGAAACGCTCCTGAACGCCTCGAACGCCGACGACGCGCTGCCGATCGGCGCCGCAGCGCCGGTCCTGCCGGCCGAGGCCGACGCGACACGAATTCGCAGCGAGCTGCGGCGCCTGCTGGAGCAACTCGTTGCGGCCGAGCACGACACGGGGCAGTTCGAGAATTTGCTCGCGCAGGTGCGCGGACTCGTGGCGCTGACGTCGGGCCCGACGCCGCCGGCCGCGTCCGCATCTTCGCCGGAGACGACGACGTGAGCGGTACGGACCTGATGATGATGCTGATGCAGGCGATCGGCCCGGAGGAGGGGTTGGAGGGCATTCGCCAGGCTTTCGGCAAGCCGCCCTCGCCGACCGACAAGGTGTCGATGGCGCTGGTGACGATTCTGGCGCTTACGGGCGTGGGGCTGATCTACGCCGCGATTCGAAAGCGGCGCTTCACGCCCGACGGCCGTCCGAACTACATGCATCAGGCGACGCGGATTCTGAATCTGTCTCTGGCGGAGCGGCGCGACGCGATGGTTGTGGCGCGGCGGGCGGGGATGAATGAACCCGTCGCGATGTTCATTTCACGAGCGAACCTGGAGCGCGCCCTGGATCAGGCTCTCCACGGCGACGACGACCCGGAATTGCGACGACGG
Source organism: uncultured Planctomycetales bacterium (assembly GCA_964532435.1). GTDB lineage: Bacteria > Planctomycetota > Phycisphaerae > UBA1845 > Fen-1342 > CAZHIE01. The sequence goes on along the minus strand of CAZHIE010000039.1, from coordinate 13,773 downwards.
ATGATCGCGCTGGGGCAGCGAATCTTCGGCCGCTGA
>CAZHIE010000039.1:0-13637 GCA_964532435.1 uncultured Planctomycetales bacterium | reverse complement strand
CCCGGAATTGCGACGACGGATGATCGCGCTGGGGCAGCGAATCTTCGGCCGCTGACGTGCGGAATGGCGAATTGCGAATTGCGAATAACGAATTGCAGACCGCTTCGGGCCGTCCGCAATTCGTTATTCGCTATTCGTCATTCGCTATTCGAGATTCCCCATCAGCCGCCAGCTTCCGAGGAATCCGAAGGCGCGGGCTCCGACGGCGCGTCCGAGGGTTTGCTCGGCGTGGGCGCGGCGCCCCCGGCCAGATGATCGCGCAATCGGACGTAGTCGCGCAGGTACGGGCTCTGCTCGCGCTTGGCGACGGCTTTCTGGATGTACTCCGCCGCTTTCGCCAGATGCGCCGCCGCTTCCTCCGGCTTGATCTGCGCCAGAAGATGATGCACCCCCGCCAGCGACGCCTGCGGAATCCACTGCGTCTCGGCCGGCCCGGACTCCAGCCGCTCGTAAATCTGCCGCGCCTTGTCGAGCATCTCGGCCGCCTCCGCGACGGCCGTCTGAATCTGCGCCGTATACGGCGCAGGATCGAATTTCGACTTCGGAAACGCCGCGGCCAGCGCCGTCAGGTCGTTCACCAGCGAACGGTTGGCGGTCAGCGCCTGGGCATGCACCCGCGCGGCCAGCACGCGGGCGGCGGCTTCGGCGCTGGCGGCCGCCTGCGGGATGTACTTGTCGCTGATGATTTTCTGAAGCCGCGCATTCTGATTGTTCGGGTCAAGCTCGCTCTTACGCGCGCTGGCGTCGCGCATCCACGCGTCCACCGCGAGCTGCGCGCGCCCATACGCTGCGGCCGCCTGCTGGGCCGACTGGAGCGCGGACTTCTCCGCTTCGGCGGCCTTTTCGGCCGTGGCGAAAAGCTTCTGGACCGACTCTTCCATCTGTGTTTCGAGCGCCGCGGTCTGCTTCTGAAAGCGCTCCGCGTCCGTCTTCGCGGCACGGCCGGCCTCGGTCACGATTCGCATGCGCTCTTCGAGCGACTGGTGCGCCGTTACGCGGCGATCGGCCTCGGCGCGGGCCTTGGTCGCGCGGCGGCGAAGCTCTTCGGATCCGACGACCTCCTGCCCGCCGGAGATGGCGCCGGCGAGGAGATCGTCGTCATCGACCTTCGCGCCGCGCATGCCGCCGAACCGCAGGATCTGCTCATCCTGCTGGAGCGCGTTCATTTTGGCCGTCAGATCCTGATATTCCTTGCGATAGGCGTCGAACGACGCGTCGTCGCCGGCGGTGGAGCCCTTCTGCTCCAGCGCGAGCCGCGCGTCGCTGGCCGCTTTCAAGTCCGACTCCGCCTTCGCGAGCTTCTTCTCCTCGTCGGCCGCCTGCTGCTCAAGATCGCCGGCGACACGGACGGATTCGGCCGCCTGCGTCTGCAATTCCTCCACGTCCTTGCGCAGATCGACGAGAATGCCGCTGACCTCCAGCCCGTTGTAATGCGCGAGAAGCCCCTGCGCGACCTGGTAGTCCGTGACGTAGCCCACCAGGCGGGCCTGCTCGACCGCCTGCTCCTCGCGCAGCCATTGCGACTCGATCAGCAGCTCGGCCGCGCGGACGTATTCGGCCAGGCCGGCCGACTCGGCCACGCCCAGCACGGCTTCGGCGCCGGCGGCCGCCGCGTCCTGGAGCGCTTCCTGAAGCAGCGCGTCGTTGGCCTTTACATACGCGCCGAATTCGTTCAACGAGCGCTGCACGCTCGCCGGGTCGGCGCTGAGCGTCGAAATCGACGCGGCCGGCAGCCCCGCCCGCTCGGCCATGCTGTTCGCGCGGCTGACGGCCTGCGAAGTCTCGCTGCTGATGCGGCGCAGGTCTTCCGCGGCGGCCTCGACGGCCTTGGCGAGATCGCCGGATTTCATCTGGTCGGGCGAGAGCAATTCCTCGATGCGCTTGAGCGACGTGTCGACGCGCGCGGTCTTGCGAACCGAGACGATGGCGCGCTCGCGCGCGGCGGCAGCGCTGCGGCCGGAGTCGAGCGAACCGGCCATGAGCCAGAAAAGTCCGATGAGAACGGCCAGCGCCACGCCGATCAGAGGGGCAAGTTTCACAAATCGCTCCCAAAACAGTGCGCAATCGGCCGGCGCCGCTCGGCCGGGGGTCGGCCGGCGCACGGAATCCGCCCGGAAAACATGCGACGAATACCCCCCGCGGTCGGCGGTGTCAACGCGGATTGTGAGCGCGCCGGCCGGCGGGTGGGGCCGCCCGCGCGGCGAAAGCCGCCCGGCGCTCAATCTTCGAAGAGCTCGCTCACGCGGCAGACGAAGCCGGGCAGGACGTGTTCCTCGCGAAGCTCGCCGTCGCCGACGAACTGCGCCGGCGGCGCGTCGGCCCGAAAGACGTGAACGCTTCGCGAGGCCGGGTCGGCCACCCAGATGCGCTCGACCCCCATGCGCAGGTATTCGCCGATCTTCTGCATCGCGTCGGTCCAGCTCTGCCGCGGGCCGAGCACTTCCACGATCAGCTCCGGCGGAATGCTCGAAAAACCCGCCGGCAGCTTGCCCTTGGGCAGCCGAGCGTACGAGTAATACGCGATGTCGGCCCCGCGGACGGTGTCCGGATCCCGCTCGGTGATCAGGCCCGCTTCGTTGGTCAGCACGCGCCCGGCGCCGCTGCGTCGCGCCCATGATTCCAGCAGAAACGCGATCGCAAGGGAACAACGACTGTGACCCATTCCGCCGGGCGACACGCGAACCACCTCCCCGCGCACGAGTTCGCAGCCGGGCGCCTCCGCCCGACGGGCTTCGAATAGCTCAGCCGTAAGCGGCGATTGAGAAACGATCGACATCGGCCGGCACTCCCGCTGCACCATTCTATCATCGGCGGGGGGATCGGCGCGGGCGACACGGCGCCAGGCGGCGCGTCGCGCCTACCGGCTCAGCAGACGCACGAAGGGGTCGACGTCCGCGTTGTCGACGGCCTGGTCGCCGTTCAGGTCGGCGTTGGCCAGTGGGCAATCGGGATACTGCAAGCGGTAATAATCGAGGTTTGTCAGCGCCAGAATGAACGCGTCGATGTCGGAGTTGTTCACTTCGCCGTCGCAGTTCACGTCGCCTTCGACCGGCGGAACCGGCCTCCCGGTCAGGTTCAGCCGCACGCTATTCAGCACGGCGGCGTCGCCCGCCCGCAGGTCGCTGATCCGCAGCGTCCATGTTCCGAACGCGCGTTCGTCGAAGCACCGCCGCGTCGCGAAGACGAAGTTGGCATAGTTGTCCTGCGGATCGTCGCGCGGCTCGGCCAAGATCGACTCGGTACCGCGCGGCGACGTCAGCACAACACGCAGATCGCCCACGTACGTCGTCGAAATGTTCAGCGTCACTTCGGCCGTTTCGGCGACCAGGGCGCCGACCATCTCGATCGCGATCGTCGTTCCGGCCGTCGAGTTGTCCGGAATCGGCTGTGCGAGGCTGATGACGCCCGAATCATCGAGCAGCGGCGCGCCCAGCGACACCCAATCCTGCGCCAGCGCCACCGCTGCCGCAGCATCGATCGCCCCGAAACCGTACGAATAGCTTACGCGCCGCCCGGCGCCGTTGAGCACCCAATCGGGGTTGAGCGGATCTGGCCGGCGAGCCGACTGCACCAGGATGTGCTCGACGTCGCGCCACGTCAGTTCCGGATTCGCCTGAAGCATGAGCGCGACCACGCCGGCCGCGGATGGCGCCGCGGCGCTCGTGCCGCCAAACGTCGTCGTATATCCGCTGCCGCCAGCGGTGGTGAAGATACGCCGCGTGTTCCCGCTCGACGGCGCGACAGCCAGCATTGCCGCCCCGACCTCGCTGTAATACGAACGAGAATCCAGGTCGCCGATCGCGCCGACCGGAAACACATACGCGCACGACGCATACGGGTCATAGTCCATGCGATCAAGCGTGCCGCCATTGCCGGCCGCCCAGAAATAGACCTCGCCCCGTCCGGCCCGCCCAGCGGCGACGCCCTGCGCCAGCGCGGCGCGTTCGAGCGAACTCATGTACGTGATTTGCCCGTTGTCCGGCGGCCCCCACGAGCTCGATTTCACGGCGTTCAGGTCGTTTCGGAACGAAAACGCCGCGGCATTCTGTGCCGACGAGCCGATTACCTGCGCCGAAAGCCGCGCTCCATACGCAACGCCGACGCCGCCGACGGAATTGCTGGCCGCGGCCGCAAGTCCCGCAACCGAAGTGCCATGGCTGTTCGGAAGAAAACCGGTCTGGCTGGCCGCGCTGTGAAAATTGGCAGCGAGATCGGGGTGATCCACCTGCCATCCGTACTCGACGATCCCGATCGTCACGCCCGCGCCGGTCAGTCCCGCGTTCCACACCGGCTCGACGTTCAGGTCCGCGATCGGAAGCACCGCGTTGTACAAGTGCCACTGCCGCCAATACTCGGGATCGGACGGCGAGCGCAGGATCTTCGGCCGCGACACGTCCATGTAGGCGTCTTCGACGTTCGGCAACTGCCGGATCTCTTCGACGACCGATGCGGCGTCGACGACGCTCCGGTATGGAACCAGCATGAAGCCCGGCACGACCGGCAGGCACGGTCCGGTCGGGGAGGCGCCCAGCGTTTCAAGAGCGGGGCCGAGGTTCGTCGAATTCGATTCGACGATCACGCTGGCGAAAAGCTGATACGGCCCGATCGGCGCCGGTATCACTCCCGCCTTGTCGGCGAAGTCGGTCGGATCGCGCCAGGCGAGCGACATTTGCGCTTCGGGCGCTACGACGAGAAACGTCGCTTCGTCGTGCTCCGTGCGGATGACGAGCTGTGGCAATTCCGACAGGTCGGCGGACGCCAGGTCGAAGGCGAACGCGGCGCGCACAGCGAGTGTCGTCAGACCGAACGTCAGCGCGAATCGACGGCAGCACACGCTCACGGCTAGATCCATGAAACTTCGAAATTTCACGAATTTACGATGAACAGCCGGGGTACAGAACTCACCCATCATGCATTGTCTGCAAGCAGTCGCGCAGATGTCAACCATGATCTGCGCAGGTTCGGCGCTGGCGGGAGAGGATTATAGTTCAACGAATGTTGAAATGTCGGCCGCCGAGAGCGCGCCGCCCCGGACGAACGCTACAAAGTCCAGTCCGGACACGCATTGGCGGGCGGAGTCAGTCGCGGAACCAGGTCGTCGCCGAGCTGCACCAGGACGGACCAGTCATAGCGATACATGCACAGCCCGTGGCGAAATCCGTCGGGCTCGATCCGCGGATTCTCCCCACGCAGCTCCTGAATCAGCCAGCGCGGGAAATCGGCGCCGGCCGCGATCGACAGCGGCGCTCCGCCGCCGAAGCGCGGATTGATTTCGATGAAGCGAATCCGGCGGGGCGCATCGTCGCTCGGCGTGACGATGCATTGCAGCGTGACAAGCCCGCGGGCGGAATTCCCGAGCGCGCGCACGACCGCCGCGCCCGCGGCCATGATTTCCGCGTCCTTTACCACCGCGCCTTTCGACACTTCGCCGGAGCGCACTTGCCAGCGCGCCCGCGGGACGACGCAACGCGGCTCGCCGGTCAGCCCGACGTAGACGTCGAGCGTGTGTTCGACGCCCGGCACGAATTCCTGCACGATCGGATCGCGGACGCGCGCGAGGTGATACGCGAGGTCGTCGGGGCTGTCGATGCGATGCACCAGCCGGCTGGCGCTGCCGTCGCGCGGCTTGACAAACAGCGGGAATTCGGGCGACGCAGCCCGCACTTCCGCCGCCGTCCACGTCTGCGGCGTATCGATGCCGGCGCGGCGGAGGAAACGAAACGTCTCGACCTTGTCGCGACAAATGTGGATCACGCCGGGATCGGCGATCAGCGGAACGCAGCCCGCCTCGACGAACGCCGCCCGGTTGGCGCTCAGAACGCGCAGGTCCGTGTCGATGGTCGGAATCAGCGCGGCCGCCCCATAGCGGCGCGCGACGTCGGCCACCGTCTGCACGTATCCGGGATCGTCCGCCGCCGGCGCGAGCAGCGGAACATCCGCGCAGAACAGCCCCGGCGCGGTCGCGTCGTGATCGACGGCCACGACGCGCAGCGTTACGCCGAGCCGGCGCGCCGCGGCGCGGAACGCCTGTATCAATTCGATGCGGCGTCCGACACAGGTGAAGATCAGCGTCAGTTCACCCGGCCGCCCGTCAGCCGATTTGGACGGAGTACTCACAGGCGCAGTCTAACCCACCAGCGATCGTATGTGTGCGATCGGGCTCCCCTTCCGTCGGTACGCGCAGCATACACCGGCGCGAGTCGTTTCCGAAGCGCGGCCTTGTCTTTTCAGATCGGCTTCCGCGGACTACGCTGTTTTCGCCGCGGGGACGCCACTCCGGCCGGGCGGGATCCCGCCCGCGCCGGCCGGGCCTGTCCTGCCGCGCAAATTCTGCCGGACATTCGGAGATAGCCTGTGCCGAGCGACACCTACGCCCGCTTCGTCAGCGCCGTCCGCGAGATCGACCTGGCGCACTCCGCCGAAGCGTTGCTCGATTGGGATCAGGAAGTGCTCATGCCGAAGCGCGCGGCCGAATACCGCGCGGCGCAGACGGCGTTTCTCGCCGGCCTGGCGCATGAGAAGCTGACCGGGGACGGCTTCGGCGATCTGCTCGCCGCGGTGGAACGCGAGGCCGATGCGGACCCGCTCGTCTCCGCGAACGTGCGCGAGCTGCGGCGCGACTTCGACCGGTCCGTGAAGGTTCCCACCTGGCTGGTGCAGGAAATCGCCCGCACGACCACGCTGGCCAAGCAGACGTGGCAGACGGCCCGCAAGAATTCCGACTTCGCGTCGTTCGCCCCCACGCTCGAAAAGGTGCTCGATCTCAAGCGCCAGATGGCCGACCACATCGGCTGGAAGACCGAGCCGTACGACGCGCTGATGGACGAGTACGAGCCCGGCGCGAAGTCGGCCGACGTGCAGGCGCTGTTCGACGAATTGCGCAAGGAACTCGTCCCGCTCGTCCGCGACATCGCGGCCGCGCCGCGCCAGCCCGATCTGTCGATCCTCAGCCGCGTCTGCCCACAGCCGGCGCAGGCCGCGTTCGGCCGGCGCGTGGCCGAGGCGATCGGTTTCGAATTCGACGCCGGGCGGCTGGACGTGAGCACGCACCCGTTCTGCTCGGGCACGTGTCCGAATGACGTGCGCCTTACGACGCGCTACGACGAAAAGTACCTGCCCATGTCGCTGTTCGGCGTGCTGCACGAGGCCGGTCACGGACTGTATGAGCAGGGGCTGGAGATGGCGAACGTCGGCACGCCGATGGGCAAGGCCGTGTCGCTCGGCATTCACGAATCGCAATCGCGCATGTGGGAGAACATGGTCGGGCGCAGCCGCGAGTTCTGGCAGCACTTTCTGCCCGCCCTGCTTCAGCAGTTCCCCGCGCTCGCCGGCGCCGGGGGCGGATCGCCCGTCACGCTCGACGCCTGGGTGTTCGCGATCAACGCCGTGCGGCCGTCGCTCATCCGCGTGGAGGCCGACGAAGTGACGTACGGCCTGCACATCATGCTGCGTTTCGACCTGGAGCGGCGGATGATCGCGGGCAAGCTGGCCGTGCGCGACGTGCCGGCGGCGTGGAACGACGGGATGAAGGCGCTGCTGGGCATCGCTCCGCCGGACGATGCGCAGGGCTGCCTGCAGGACATTCACTGGAGCATGGGCTCGTTCGGCTATTTTCCGACGTACCAGCTTGGCAATCTGTACGCGGCACAACTGTTCGCCGCGGCCCGCCGGGCGCTGCCGGATTTGCCGCAGAAGATCGCGGGCGGCGAATTTCGCACGCTGCGCGAATGGCTGCGCACGAACATCCACCGCCACGGCAAGCGACATCGCGCGACGGAGCTGCTGCGGCAGGTGACGGGGCAGGCGCCGACGGTGCGGCCGTACATGGATTACCTCAACGGCAAATTCCGGCCGCTGTACGGGCTCAAGTAGCGGCCCGCGCCCTCGCGCGTGTAGCGGCCCGCGCCCTCGCGCGTGTAGCGGCCCGCGCCCTCGCGCGGCCGGAGCGGCGCGAGGCCCACGCAACCGTCTGCGGACGATCGCACCGCAAAGCCCGGGAAATCCTGCAGCACGACCCTTCGGATTGCACTTCTAGAAATGCTACTATGGGCGTTACAGGATTAGAACCCCCTGCCGCGGCATCGTCGGGTAACGTCAAGCAAGCTCGCGACTTACGGCAATCCGACGAATCCGACGCGAAATCGCGCGCTGCAGAAAGCGCTGCAACCGTGCGCGAATCGGGCGCTGCGGACGCTCCGGCGGACAAGCCGGCGAGCGATTCGACAAACCGGGCGGGCGGCGCTCCGGCAGTCGGCGCTCCGGCCGGCGGATTCGCCGACGCCGTGGCGGCCGTGCTGCGGCTGCCGTTGACCGACGCCGAGAAAGCGGAAGCGGTGCGGCGGCTGCTGGCGGTGACTGGGGCGGTGTGACGAGCGCGCGGCCGGCTCGTCCGATGCGGCGGGCGATACGCCTGCATTCTCGGCGTGCTTCGCATTGCGGTGCAACACGCCGCAAGGCCGGACGTGTCATACCAAGCCGACATAACTTCCCTCCAACTGGCCGGCAACGTGTCGTCGGCTCACCGTTTGGCGAACGGATCGAACCGACTGCCCGTGGAGTAGGGGCAGACTGCCGTCCGTCGGATACACCCTGTATTTTTGAGCCGGACCCCCACCCTAATTCGGCAGGGACTCGGTGAGGTATCCTTGCCCCTGACGACGCACGAGGATCGATTCTCCACTGACTTGTATGCGATTGCATAGGCTGTACGATAATGCAATTCTGTTCCGTCCACTTCTCCGGGAGGATTTGCGGTGCAACATCGCATAGCTCGGCGTGTTGGAATGACGATTGTATTGGTGGCAGCGGCGCTGGTGCTTGGAGGTTGTCCGGCTCAGGATTCAGACCTCGGACCAATCGTTTCAACGTCGATTCCGCCGGGAATCTACACGGGGCACTACACGTCCGAGACCGTCACGACGCTTAACGGCGTTGAACTGGATCGGCGTGAAACCGACCACCCCTACAACGAAGTTGTCGATACGCACGGGCTGCCATTGGTCCAGCCGGACGGCGTGACTCCGCGGACTGGCGCAGAAACGAGTCTCCAGCTTGGTGACGTGTCGGCGACGCTGACCATTCGATCCGTCAATGCAGACGGGCGTCGGCTCGTCGTCTATTTCGATATCACCGCGCTGCAAGGCGAGCAAGTCATTTCAGGCTTTGGGAGTTGGACCTACGAGTACACAGCCGACGAAACGCTCGAATACGTCGAGCAAATCACTGCGGCTTCGAGCACTCCATCCGGATTGGCGGTTTCGACGCTCATCGGGACAGCGACTCTGACGAAGTAGCATCCGACGTGCGGCCGCATCCGGCAGCGGCGATCCGGTGAGCGAGCTAACGACGCGTTTCAGCGCCGCATCCCCCCAAGGCGAGTTTCACTCGTGAAGTTGCTGGCGCTCATCAATGCGCTTTACCGTGATCTGCTCGGAGTGGAGCAGAGGCTTGAGGAGGAGTACCCGCGTGGTTCCGTCGAGGAGCGGCTGCCCCACGGTCGGATAGTCGTGTATTTGAGTGCCCGCCGGGGCACGCAACCCGACGGAAAGCCCGGAATCTATCAGAACGCGAGCGACATACCGAGCGATCGAATCGACGAATTGGACCAGCATCCATTCCATGAACTGACGCGCGAGATCGAACAACGAACGGGGCTTTCCGCGGCGGACATCGAAGAAACCGGCCGGCGATTCGGAACCGAATTCGGATTCTCGCCGAGACGGCATGACAGGCGACGGGGGTTCGATGCTGCCCGCATCGTTCAAGCGCTCTCGCAGCTAGATGCCGAACGCTTTGCGACGACGTGGAGGTTGAAGCACGCGAAGCATCCCGCCGTGAAGCGTGCGCTTGCGCGCCTGGGAGAGTCGGCGAAGCAACGTGGCCGGCCGAAAGTGAAACGGTCGTCCGAGCGCGAAGAATCAAGAGCGCTCGCGGCATGGCGGACCGAGAAACACCGTACGTACGCGGAGTGCGCACGCGAGCTGGGCGGGGAGTGGACGACGGACAAGCTCCGCAGGCTGATTGACCGCAATCGAAAGCGCCGCGCGCGCGACGCCGGACAAACCTAGTCAAGCCGCGCGATTATTTCCTGCGCACAATTCTCCGGGCTTCATTTGCTACACACTCGGCGTGATTGCATTCCCCGCGCCGGAACAATTCCGCGCGCGATTATTTCCGTCGGCCGCGCGCGGAATACTCCAGCGCGACGCGGGCCGGAAGCCCGCGCGATGGAGCCCAACACGATGCAAGCGAATCGATCGAAGACGGAGGCGGCCGCGCTGAGCGCGCGGGAAGTGGCGGCGCTGCTGGGCGTAAGCGCGCGGCACGTAAGCAACCTGGCGGCGCGCGGCGTGCTGCCGCAGCCGGTGCGGCTTGGGCGCTCGGTGCGCTGGCTGCGCGCGGAAGTGGAAGCGGCGCTCGCCAAGCTGCGCGACGGGGGCGCGCGATGAGCGGGCGCAAGCGCGCTCCGGCGGCCGACCTTCGCGACGTGGCGCTGGAGCGGCGCGTTTTGGCCACGGCGATCACCGAGCGCCGGGCCGGGGCATGCGCGGCGCTGGCGGACCTGCCGGCCGACGCCTTCGCCGGGAAGCACTGTGCCGCGCTGCGCGTCGCGATCGTGGCGGCCGACGGCGCGACGCCCGAAGGCGAAAGGCTCGACGGCCTGGAACTGGCGCAGCGTTTCGCGGCGGCGGCCGGCATCGACGAGGCGGAGGCGCGCATTCTGATCGGCGAAATGGTCGGCCCGAAGGGCGACTCTACACTTTGGCCGAAGCTCGCGGAGCCGGCCTTCAAGCGCGCGTGCGACAAACTCGCCAAGCTCGCGCGACTGCGCGCTGCCGGGCGTGAAGTGTGGCGGGCCGGGCAGGCGATCGAAGACGGGACCGGCTCGGCAACGGCGCTCGCGAGTCTAAAAGGGGCGCTCGCCGACCTGGACACCGAGCCGGCGGCGCACGGCGCGATTTTCATCAACGTGGCTGACGTGCCGGCCGAGCCGGTGCGCTGGTTCTGGATGAACCGCATACCTATTGGGAAGCTATCACTTCTAGTAGGCGATCCGGGGTGCGGGAAAAGCTGTTTGACGCTGGCGCTCGCCGCGGCCGTGACGAGGGGCGGCGCAATCGCCGGCGACGCGATTGGCTGCGAGCCGGGAAGCGTGCTGCTTTTGAGCGCCGAAGACGACGTGGCCGATACGATTCGCCCGCGCTTGGACGCGGCCGGGGCGGACGTCTCGCGCGTGGCGGCGCTTCAGGCGATGCGTGCCGGGGCCGGCGAGCGAGCCTTTGACCTGACGCGCGACATACCGACGCTGGAGCGCGTGGCGGCAGAGCGCGGCGACGTGCGGCTCATCATCATCGACCCCATAAGCGCCTACTTGGGCGCGACCGACTCGCACTGCAACGCCGACGTGCGCGGCCTACTCGCTCCGCTCGGGGCGCTGGCGCAACGTATCGGCGCGGCCGTGGTGGCGGTGACGCACCTTAACAAGGGCGCTGGCGGGAAGGCGCTGTACCGCGCGACCGGCTCGCTTGCGTTCACGGCGGCGGCCCGCGCGGCGTGGCTGTGCGCCGCCGACCCCGAAGACGCGACCCGGCGCGTGCTGGTCGCGCTCAAGTCGAATCTCGGGCCGGAAGCGCCGGGGCTGGCGTACCGCCTGGTCGATGACGGCAACGGCCGGCCGATAGTGGAGTGGCTCGGCCCGTGCGAGGTCACCGCGGCCGACGTGACGCGCGCCGAAGTGGCGAGCCGGCGGCAACCGAGGCCGGGGGCGCTCGATGACTGCAAAGAGTGGCTGCGCGACAAGTTGGCGGGCCGAAGTGAGGGCTGGCCGGCGGCTGAGTTGGAGGAGCTGGCCGAAGCCGAAGGGCACTTCAAAATGACGCTCCGGCGCGCGGCTAAGGCGCTTGGCGTGCGTCGTCGGAAAGACGGCATGGCGGGCGGCTGGCGGGTGAGCCTGCCGGGCGAACCCGCCGAAGATGCTCAAGCTGCGCCCTGCGACTCTGCGCTTGAGCACCTTCGAGTAAAACAAGAGGGTTTCCCGAAGATGCTCAATCCGGAGAGTGGCAGGGATGACTTGAGCATCTTCGGGCCGGGACCGACCGGCGACGTGACCGACGGCGTGGCCGTGGGCGAGCGCCAGCCGGCTTGACGTGCGGCACAAGGCGGCGCTATACTGGCGTCATGATCCGAGAGACGATTCTGCAAACGGCGAAGGCGCGCGGCCTAAGCGCGTACCGGCTGGCGAGAATGTCGGGCGTACCGCAACGGACCGTGCAAGCGTACTACTCCGGAGAGCGCGACCTGACGGGCGCTCGACTCGACAAGCTGGCCGCGGCGCTCGGCCTGGAGTTGCGGCCCGTCCGTGGCAGGCGGCAGAAAGGGAACGGGTGACGACGTGGCGACGCTCTACCAGCGCGGCGAAGCGTGGAAGCTCCAATACACCGACGCCGACGGCGAGCGGCGGACTGTCACGCTCGGGGCCGTGCCGAAGCGGGCGGCCGAGTCGGCGACTGGCTTCATTGACAAGCTCATCGACGCGAAGCTTGTCGGCGGCACGCCGGCCCGCGAAGTGAGCGTATGGCTGGCCGGGCTGGGCGACGTGCTGCATGAGCGGCTGGCGCGCGTCGGGCTGTGCGAGCCGCGGCACGCCGTGGCGCTCAAGAGCTTCGCCGAAGCCTACGTGGCGACGCGCGGCGATTGGAGCGACGCGGCCCGCGTCCAGTTTCAATTGGGCGTAGCCAACGCCGTCGCATTCTTCGGGGCGGACCGCAAGCTCGCCAGCATTACGCCGGCCGACGCCGACGCCTTCCGGGCGCACCTGGCCGGGCGGCTCAAGCCGGCGACGGTCCGCAAGCGCGTGCGATTCGTCAAGCACCTGTTGCGGCAGGCGGTGCGCTCGCGAGCGCTGGCCGAGAATCCCTTCGCCGATCAGAAGACGGCGAACGTGACCGACCGCGAGCGGCTGCAATACGTGCCGGCGGCCGACGCGCTGGCCGTGGCGGATGAGCTGACCGGCGAAGTGCGGCTCGTATTCCTGTTGGCGAGATTCGCTGGGCTGCGGACGCCGACGGAAACCTACGCGCTCACGTGGGCGGGCGTGGACTTCGAGCGCGGCACGCTGCGCGTCTTCGCCAGTAAGACGGGGCGGAGCCGAACCGTGCCGATCATGGCCGAGCTTCGGGCCGATCTACTGGCGGCCTTCACGAACGCGCCCGACGGGGCGGAGCGCGTAATCGGCCATGCCCGCAAGTTGCCGGTGATTCGGCGGGCGGTGGAGTCGGCGATCGTGCGGGCGGGCGTGAAGCCGTGGCCGAAGACCTTCCAGCAACTGCGGGCGAGCTTCGCGACGGATTGCGTGCGGAAGCTCCCGGCGAACGCGGCGGCGGCCGTGCTGGGGCATTCTCGGGCGGTGGCTGCGGAGCACTATTGGACGGCCGACGAAACCGACTTCGCCGCGCTGCAAAATGCGCTGCAGCAAGCGCCGGAATCGGGCGGCGCGGGCGGAAACGCGGAATCCCCGAAGTGCCGAAACACTCGGGAAATCCTGCATGATGTTGCACTGGATGGAACTTCTAGAAATGCTACCATGGGCGTTACAGGACTCGAACCTGTGGCCTCATCCGTGTGAAGGATGCGCTCTA
>CAZHIE010000038.1:18541-28304 GCA_964532435.1 uncultured Planctomycetales bacterium | reverse complement strand
GACACGGAGGTCCGACGCTACGGCCATGTTCCGTGCCTTCGTGCCTCCGGTGGCCCCTCACTCGCGTGAGGGGTTCGGATACTTCCGCCTTCGTGGCTTCGTGCCTCCGTGCCTTCTTCCCCTACTTCCCGTTATGCGGGAAATTCGTCACGTCGTCGGCGGTGCCATACCGGCCGTCCTTGCCGGGACTGACCAGCAGGAACGAATCGACCCGGTGCGGCTCCAGCTTGGCCGACACCGCCTCGTTGCGGATGAAGCCCTGGAACGTGCCGCGCGGGAACGGGTTCTGCACCGTGTAGTTGTAGCCCGTCATGAACTCCATCGCGTGCTCGCCGTCGAATCCCTTGAAGTGGAGGTCGACGCCCGAGGCGTGGTCGAGTAGCAGGCCGTTGTCCACCCAGTGATACTTGCCGCGATGATTCTGGTCGAAATTCGGAACGGTCGGGTCGTTGTCCGCGAGCAGCACGCCAGCCGCGTCGGCACGGTAGTACAGAATCGGAAAGCCGAAGCCGTCGAGGAACATCGGGTATTCGCGGCCGTTGGAGTTGCCCACGCCGCTGCGCACGCCTTCGGTCGGAACGACGAACTGGCTGGCGCCGCGGTCGAACTCGCTCATCGGAACCTTGCTCGCGTCCACGTACGGACCCGAACGCGCCTGCATCGGCTGGTTGGGGTGATCCGGATCATTCGGACCATAGATAGCGTACGCGCCACTTACGCTTGGCTGGTCGGGTCCGCTACGCCCTTGAATATCGTCGGTATCAGAGGACCACAGAGTTTTCCCGGGCCGGATCGGCCGAAAGCCCGGCGAGCCGAGGCGATCGGCGCCGGCGAGCGCCCAGACGAGCAGCCCGGCGCCGCTGATCGTGAAATCGCGCGTCAGGCCGAGGCTCTGGGCGAATGGGCTGCGCACCTGGCCGCGCGTCGGGCTGCCGGTGCTGCCGTCGGCGTCGGAGAGCGACGGGGGATAGGCCCCGCCGATTCGCCCGTCGGCCTTGAACTGCTCCAGGCCGGTTTCAAGCGTGCTGATCGTCGCCGACGAGGCCGTGGTCCGGGCCATCGAGCGGACGGAGCTAACCGCCGGCACCAGGATGGAGACCAGCACGCCGATGATGGTGATTACGACCAGTAGCTCGATCAACGTGAAGGCTCGCGCCGGACGCCGATCGCCGCGCTCGCTTGCGACTTGCCTACGCATGATTCACTGCTCCTGCACAATCGGCGGCGCGCGGCTCGCGCGATCCGCCGGGGTCCCCGGTTGCGGTCGCTCTAGTAGTTCCGAACGTCGTCATCCGTGCCGAAAATTCCATCGAGGCCCGGCGTGATCAGGATGAACGTGTCCGGGCGATTCGGCTTGACCTGGCCGGTCGAGCCGCGCGTCGTCTGGTCGAAAATCACACGGTCGTACACCATGCCCGCGAACGTGCCCGCCACGGGGCGGTTGTTCGGATTCGCCGGATCCCAGCCGCGCACGCGCATCGGGTGCGGATCATCGGACCGCAGCAGAAAGCCGGGCTCGTTCGACGGGTTGAAGCCGGCGTCGGCCTCCGAGCCGGTGAACGCCGCGTTGTCCGTCTGGTCGTAGCGACCACGCTCGTCGTTGCCGTTGCCGAACGCGAACGGCCGATCGCGCCCCACCTCGGCGGCGTAATACAGCACCGGATGACGAAACGCGTCGAAGTAAAACGGCACCTTGCCGTTGCTCCAGTCAGAATTGCCGGCCCGGCCGCCGCCGGGGGCGAGCGAGTCGGGCAGCGGGCGGGCGAAGCCGTTGCGCTGAATGTATTGCTCGGGCGAGAGCGCGTTCTTGGAGGTCGTGGTCACGAACGTCGGAAAGCGGCGGAATTTCTCGCTCGGGCTGAGGCTGTACCAGTCGAGCCAGTCGGCCGCGTCGACCCGGCCGTTGCCGTTCGGCGCCGGCTGCGAGTCGTAGAAGTGCGTCTTGTCGCGCTTCACGTATCCGCCGAAGTCGGGGCCGGCGAGCTGGACCACGAGCCACTGCGCCCCGCTCAGGTAGACGTTGTTTCCCGTCTCGAACGGGTTCAGCCCGCGCGATTGCGGATACTCGCCGAACTCGTTGTGGAACATCTCGCAGCCCTGGCCGATCGAGCTGAGCAGGCCCGTCGTCGCGGCCTTCTTGGCCTGGTTGCGGGCGGATTGCGCCGCGGGGATGAGGATGCCGGCCAGGAGCGCGATGATCGCGATGACCGTCAACAGCTCGACCAGCGTGAACGCCGCACGAAACGCATTGTGGAACGGCCGCATGAATCACCTCTCGCGTTCGCATCCCGCCGGTCGCTTTGCGCCGGCCCGTGGGGGCGGCGACGATACGCCGCCGCCCGTTCCGCGATTCCGCCCCGGCGTCAACCGCCCTGCAGCGACTGGATGAGCGACACCAGCGGCATGAACAGCGCGACGACGATGAAGCCGACGATCAGGCCCAGCACGACAACCATGATGGGCTCGAGCAGACTTACGAGCGAGGCGACCAGCACGTCGACCTCGTCGTCGTAGTTGTCCGCCACCTTCATCAACATCTTATCCAACTCGCCCGTCTCTTCGCCAACGTCGACCATGTTTACGACGATGGCGTCGACGCACTTGCTGGCGCGGAGCGGATTGGCGAACGAGTCGCCCTCGCGGATCGAGTCATGCACCTTTTGAAGCATGCCGGCGTAGACCTCGTTGCCGGTCGTGTCGCGGGTGATGATCATCGCCTCGAGAATCGGCACGCCCGCCGACACCAGCGTGCCCAGCGTGCGCGTGAAGCGGGCGATGGACGACTTGCCCACGATCTGGCCGAAAACGGGGATCTTGAGCGTCAGGATGTCGAGCGCGACGCGGCCCATCTTGGCCTGGCGGATCAGCTTTACCGCGCCGAAGATGAGCAGCGGCGAGCCGAGCACCCAGACCCAGCCCGGCGGCGTGCCGTTGGCGAACCAGGTCGAAATCGCGATCAGCAGCTTGGTGACGGCGGGCAGCGGCGTGTCGAAGTCCTCGAAAATCGTCTTAAACTTCGGAACGACCTGCACCATGATGAACGTGACGATCGCCGTCGCGATGCCGATGACCACCGCGGGATAGATCATCGCGCCGACGATCTTTCGCCGCAGCTTCTGGGCCTTTTCCATGAACTCGGCCAGGCGCTGCAAAATGACGTCGAGCACGCCGCCCGCCTCGCCGGCCGCCACCATGTTGCAGTAGAGGCGGTTGAACGCCTTGGGCTGACGCTGCATCGCCTCCGAAAGCGTGGCGCCGCCTTCGACGTCTTCGGTCACCTGTTTCAACACATTGCGCAGCATCCCCGGCTTCTGCTGCTGCTCGAGAATCCGGATGCTGCGCAGAATGGGCAGACCTGCGTCCTGAAGCGTGGAAAGCTGGCGCGTGAACGTCGTGAGCTGCTTCGTCGCCACCCAGCCGAAGCCGGTGCCGGCCGCCTTGCGCTTGCCGCCGGCGGCCTGCTTCTTCTGCATGGCTTTCTTGCGGTCGACCTTCTCGACGACCTTGGTCGGGAAGTAGCCCAGGCTGCGAACCTTTGCGACCGCCTCTTCCTTCGACGGCGCTTCGAGCTCGTCCTTGACTTCCTGGCCGGAAGCGTTGAGCGCTTCGTACGTGTACATTGCCATGGAGCAACTCCCGAATCGGGGCGGCCACTACGGTTGCGGCATCCCGGCGGCCGCGAATCCAGCGCAGGCGCGAAAGCAGCCGGGGGCCGTGGGCATTATTCGACGCCCCCAAGTGGCCACTGCAACACGGGTTATCGTCGGCGGCGCCCGCCCGGTCGCGGCCCGCACGCCACGTAACCCGTTTATCGACAACTTGTTACGCTTCGTCGAGCAGCGTTTCGCGAACGACTTCCTCGATCGTCGTAACACCATCATAAATCGAAAGCAGGCCCGATTCGCGCAACGTTCGCATTCCACGCTTGCGCGATTCGCTGCGCAGCACGTTGCTCGATGCGTGCTTCATCACCAGCTCACGAACCTCATCGTCCAGCATCATGATCTCGAACAACGCCCGCCGGCCGCGATAGCCCGTGTTGTTGCAGTAATCGCAGCCACGGCCGTAGAAGAACGTGCGCCCGACCACGTCCTTCGGCATGATGCCGAGTTCCATCAACTGCTGTTCGGTCGGCTGGTACTCCTCCTTGCAGTTGTCGCAGATTTTGCGCACAAGTCTTTGCGCAATAATGGCTTCCAGCGTCGCGGTCAGCAGGAATGGCTCCATGCCCAGATCGAGCAGGCGGGCGATCGAGCTGGGGGCGTCGTTGGTATGGAGCGTGGTGAAGACCAGGTGGCCGGTGAGCGACGCCTGCACAGAGATCTGCGCCGTCTCCAGGTCGCGCACCTCGCCGACGAGAATGATGTCGGGATCCTGTCGCAGAAACGAGCGCAGGCAGCGCGCAAACGTGAGGCCGATGTCGGGCTTGATCTGGCACTGCACCATGCCGTCGATGTCGTATTCGACCGGATCTTCGCTGGTCAGAATTTTGCTGTCGATCGTGTTCAGCTCGCGCAGGCACGAATACAGCGTGGTCGTCTTGCCCGAGCCGGTGGGGCCCGTCACGACGATGATGCCGTGCGGCTTGGCGATCAACTGGCGAATGACGGTCAGGTCTTCCTCGCGGAACCCGAGCTGCTCGATGTCGAGATTTACCTGCGTGCGGTCGAGAATGCGGAGCACGACGCTCTCGCCGAACATCGTCGGCAAGACGCTGACGCGCAGATCGACCGGCCGACCCTCGACGAGCAGCTCGATGCGGCCGTCCTGCGGCATGCGGCGTTCGGCGATGTCGAGATTCGCCATGACCTTGATGCGCGACGAGATGGCCATCGACACGTACTTCGGCGGCGGGACCATGTCGAACAGCACGCCGTCGATGCGATAGCGCATCTTGAACTCGTCCTCGAACGGCTCGAAATGCACGTCGGAGGCCTTGTCGCGGATGGCCTGAAGCAGGACGAGATTGACCAGCTTCTTGACGGCGTTGCTCTCGGCCGCTTCCTTGAGTTCGTCGAGGTCGATGCTCTCGCCGCGGCCGGCGAATTTGGCGAGGGACTCGTCGCCGCTCAGCTCGGAGATGATGTCGTTGATCGAGGCGGCCTGCTCCTCCGGGTAGTACCGGTTGAGCGCATCGGCCATGTCCTGCTTCGTCGTGATGCGGGCGACGATGTTGAACCCCATGAGCGTCTTGAGGTTGTCCGTCGCCTGAAAGTTGTCCGGCGAATCGAGCGCCACGCCGAGCGTGTTGGTCTCGCGGTCGTACTCTGTCGGAATTACGCGGTAGGCGTGCGCCATCTGCGATGGAATGAGGTCGATGACCGTCTGAGGCACGTCGATGTTGCCGAGCGAGAGAGACTCCATCCCCACCTGCGCGGCCAGCGCGCGGTGCAGTTCGGCCTCGTCGACGTAGCCCATCTCCAGCAATATCTGGCCGATGGGGCCGCGCTTCGTCTTCTGCACTTCGAGCGCTTCGGAGACCTGCTGGCGCGTGACGCGGCCCATCTTGATGAGGATGCGGCCGAGGGGGCGACCTCGAAGCTGTGAGATAGGCGGCATGTCGCCGAGCGGCATTCCGGGCTCCCGCAAGTTGGCGGCATTATAGGTGCGGGGGAGTGCGGAAAAAAGGCGGTTATGGAGAGTCGGAGGGCGACTTTTGCGATGAAGGGGCGGGCGGCGCGCCCGGCGGCGCGCTCGCCGGCGCGCTGGGGCGAGCCGCGGGTCGAGCGCCTGATCGGGCGGAGCTTTCCTTTGCGGCGGGCGGGGAGACAGGCGCGCCGCCCGGTTGCTCGGACTCGCCACGCGCCAGGGCGGCGTAGTAGGCGTAGAGGTAATCGCGCAGATGGGCTGGAACGTCCTGCTCCGGCGGCGCGGCGGAGCGCAGCAGCGCGTCGTCGGCATGTTCCGACGCAGCGACTTCGCCGCGCGCCTGCGCCGACCACGCCTGCCCTGCCTGCCTGTCGCGCCGACCCGGCGCTTCGCCCGCGCGGACGCGCCGCGCGCCAGAGACCGGCCCGGAACCGCGCGATGCACGATGCAGATCGCGCAGCGCAGCGACGAATGCGGCGGCCTTCTGCGCTGGCCAGCCCATCGCGATCAGCTCGCTCTCGTCCACACGCTCGCCGCGATCGAGCCGAGCGAGCAACTTCTGAACTTCGGCCGTTCCGGGCGCCTCCGCAACGGGCGCCGCGCGCGGCTCGGACGGCGGCGGTTTCAACTCAGCGGATTCGGTTTCGTCAGACTTCTGTGATGTGCTGCCGTCGCCCGGATCAGACCTGCCGGCGCCCGGCGTTGCGCCGGGTTGCCCGGGAGGATCGGGCGGGCGGCTCTCGTTCGCCGCTGCGCCGGCCTTGCCGTCGGACTGGGGCTGTGAATCGCCCGCCGGGGCTTGCGGATCACTTTCGCCGCTTGAAGAGGGCTTCGCAGTGTTGCTCGGTTCCCCCGAAACGGGCTCGGCCCCGGCACCGGGCTTTTCGCCGCTCGTGTCGCCATCGGAAGGTGCGCCGGGCGGTTCTGACGTCGCATCGGGCGGCGGCTCGCTTCCACCGGCCGATTCGGGCTCATCCGCGGCGCGCGGCGCCGCCTGTGGTGTGCCGGCGGATGGAGATTTCGCGCCGGGCACATCGGGCGGCGCGCCCGGCGGCGACTCGGCCCGCTCGCCCCGCCCATTTGCGCCATCGTCAGCGGGCTGAGACGGCTCGGCCGACTCGCGTTGTGCATGCTCGCGCTCGACGTCTTCGGCCTCTTGACCATGCTCTTGCACAAATTCGCGAAGCTGCTGCTCGAATTCGTCGTCGCCGGCCTCGGCGCCGGCATCGTTGCCCGTCTGCCTTGTGCGCGCTGGCTTGTTTTCGGCGGATTCGGACTCTGGGTCCGGTTCGTCGCGGTCGTCTGGAGACAGGGGCGGCGATTGCGCCGCTTCGGCATCGTCGGGCGAAACTTCACGAGCGGCGCCGGCACGCGATTCGCCCGCGTCGCCGGATGAAGGATCCGACTCGGGATTGTCAGGGCCGGGGGGCGGGGCGCCGGTGTGGTCGTCGCCGTCCTCCGTCGCGGTCGCGTTGGCCGGACTTGCGTCGGCGGGCTCGCTGGCGCCGCCGTCGCTTCCCGGCGCCGCCTCGTCGCCCTGACCCCCATCGCGACCGTCGGCGCCGCGCTCGCGATTCTGCGCCGCCTGTTTTGGCGGTCGATTTGCGCCGCCGGCGGCGGGCGGCGGGACAAGCGTGAATGCGACGCTTTTTCCCGACTGCGGAGCGGGCCGGCCGTCGAGCGCGGCGTGATTGTCTAGCGCCTCGAACCACGCGCGCACCGGATGCGTCAGCGCCGCCCGCAACGTTGCGCTCGATATCGCTCCGGCGAGCGTGCGATCGGCGCCAGCCGGCGCGTCGATCAGCGGAAAACGCCGGCGATTCTGCGGATCGTCGATTACCAGCGCCAGCGCGGTCAGGCCGATGTCGTCCGCAGCGGCGGCGGCCAGCTCATCGACGCGTTCGAGCGGTATTTCCGTTGCCTCGCGGACATTTGCCGGCGCCGTCACGCGCACGACGGGCGCTGCGTCTGGTTGGACAACAACGCGCAGCCGCGGCACGTCGCGCAGCGCCGCTCCCCAGCGATCGCGAAATTCGACGGACAATTCGCCGCTGGCCGTGAGTATCAGCTCGCCTTCCGCCTCGCGCGGGCGACGATCGTCGACAAACATGCGCGTGCGGGCGGCGTCGGGCGCGCGCCAGACGAGAAGGGCGTCGTCAATCTCCGTATTTGCCCGCACGATGACGCGGGCGCGCGTGCCGACGAGCGCGTGTACGTCGCGCGCCGTCGTTCGCGACGGCGGCAGTTTCGTGTAGGCCGGCGGCGCGAGCTCGACTTCGACGCCCGTCGCCCGCGGCTGCGGCACGACGGGTAGGACGCCTTCGAGGACTCCGTCGCCGGCCTCGACGCGGAACGGGATCGGCTCGTTGACTTCGAATGCGCTCAGGGAGTGGCGCCGCAGATCGCGCGCGCCAACGCCCGACTCGGGCGGGAGAACGTGGCTGCGCCAGGTCGGCTCGACACTGCCGCGGTTTGCGAGCGAGAGTCGCACTTCGCGCGGCGGACGGCCGTGAATCTCAAACTCGAGCGTGGCGGGTTCGCCGGCGTGCAGCACGTCGCCGTGCGCGGGGCGGGTCAACTCGATCCGCGTCGCGGTCGGCGCGGGCAGGTTTGCGCCCAGGAATCGCAGGATCGAAGGAAGCACGGGCTTCGGCGAGAGCACCAGCAGCGCCGCCCAACCGGCCGCGATGGCGACGACTCCCCACAGCAGCGCGCGCGGCCAGGACCGCTCGCCGACGTGCAGCGCATCGGTCTGGCGCAGCGCGGCCGCCGCCTGCCGGACGGTCGGCTCCGCCGCGAGCGCCAGCGCGGGCTCGTAGGGCGCCATGGCGGCGTAGAGCACGGCGTTGTGTCGTATGCCGGCCAGCACTTCGATGCGGCGCGCGGCGAAGAGGCGACCGACGCGGCGGCGCAACGCGGCGCCGACCGCGACGATTCCGCCCGCGAGCAGCAGCACGCCGCAGGCGCCGGCAACGACGCGGAGCGCGAGAATCGGCATCCCGCCGGGAAGAGCCTGGTCGGCCAGCGCCGCAAGGAGCGCGACGGCCACGGCGAGCGCGAGGAGCGCGAGCAGGCGAACGAGAAGGGCCTGTGTCGCGATGCGCACGCGAAAGCGATCGAGCACGTCGAGCACGACGCCCTCGGTGTCGTTCGGGTTTGCGTTTGAAATGCGCGTCGGCATTTGTCCGCTCGTGCTCACGCGCCAGATTCTATCGCCGCACCGGCGGTCTGCGCGAAGCGTTTTCGTGAGCCACCAGGCGATTTGAGCGGCGCCGCCGCGGCTTCATGGCGCTGCGGCTCACGCAAATATGCCGTGCAGGAACCACCGTCGCCCGCTCAGATCGCAGTAAATCCAGTATTGCTCTCCACGATTGGTGGTGACGCGAAAATAATCACGTCGCACGTCCGCGCCGCGCCACCAGGCCGTTTCGATTCGCTCCGGGCCGACGCAACGAACGATGACGTATTCCCGTCCCTGCCAACCAAGCCACGTCACCGGTCCGTCCGGCGCCACCGCCAAAACGCGAATCGGCGCCGGCGAACGAAGCAGCCGAATCGGCCGAGCGGCGGCCCGCCGGAAAAAACCCAGCACTTGCGCGTCGTTGCGCCCGTCCGCCGAATCGCGGGACCGGCGCGGCTCGCGCGGCTGAAGTGGACCGCGCTGCGCCTCGCTCGTCACCAGCCCGGCGTCGGCGACCGGAACGTAGCGATACGCCAACTCCGGCTGATGATCGTCGATCAACTCAATCCGCACGACCGCACCATGCCCCAGTTGCCCGGCGAGCCGATCGACCAGGCCGGCCAGTTCCTCGTCCTCCGCGGCGGGGCGCTCCTCGAAAAGCTCGGCCTGCCCTGGGCGCCACGGCGAAACGTCTCGCGCCACGATCCGCAGCGCGTGCAGACCCGCGCGCCAGTCGCACCGCTCCAGCGCCGCAAGCAGCAGGCCGCAGAGGTGCATGCCCCGGCGCGACGGACGCGCCAGCCGCACCGGCACGATGCGCTTCTGGCCGCGCTCCGCGAAAAGCACGCAATCCAACTCGCGCACCGCAAGGCCGTGCGCGACAACCTGTTGAAGCACGTCGTTCAGCAACCGCTCGGCGATCGACCGGATGGCGATCCAGTCGCTCAGGGGCGACTCAAATCGCAACCCGGCCTGGCAGACGAGCGGAGGCGA
>CAZHIE010000038.1:2094-18441 GCA_964532435.1 uncultured Planctomycetales bacterium | reverse complement strand
CCCGACGGGCAATGTTCAGTTCGTCGCCGAACAGCGCGGCGCAGCCGGCGACGTCGATCAGAATCGCGTCCGGCTCGCGCACTTCGAGCACGGGGCTGAAGCGAATGGCCCAGTCGGCCAGGCGCCGCAGCACAACGTCATCCTGCGCCGGGTCGGCGGGTTCGTCGTGCAACCCGGGCGCCAGCGCCCGTGCCTGCGCCAGCGTCTGCCCCGCGCGCACGCCCAGCCGTCGCGCCGCCGGACAAACCTGCTCGACCAGAACCGCGCCGCCCGAGCGCCGCGTAAGCGCCAGCGGCGTTCCGTCATCCTGCGGCGGCACGCCGCTGTGCCGCACCCGATCCGTCGACAGGTTCGGCAGCAGCAGGCACAACACCCGGCTCATCCGCAAGCTCCAGCACGAATGGCGCTGCGGGACTCCCTTCCCTCACCTTGAGCACCGAGACCCGCACACGGCGCAACTCCCGCACGCCGGGCAACGCGTCAAACTGCACCCGGCTGGCGGCGAATGTCGCGCCGCTCGCGGCCGACAACAGCACCAGCCCCAGCCCCCCGCCGGCCTCAGCCGCCAGTTGCAAGCGGCGCGATTGACGACCGTCCATCTCGCGCAGCGCAACCAGGACAGCACCGACGAAGCGGCAACGAAGCGCCTGCTCGGCGACCCACAGGGCGTCGGCCGGCCGCTGCACGCGGATCACGACCAGCCGCTCCAGCGGCAGGCCGAGTTGCGCGGCGGCGGGCGGATAGAAATCCCCCGCGGTGTCGAGCAGGAATATCCAGCGCCGCCCAGCGACGGCGCGGGTAGCGGTCAAAATCGCGACGGTGTGAGCCGCCGCGTCCCCCCCAGGAGCGAGTAGTTCGTGTACGGCCGCCAGCGCAAAACCACCGCCCAGCGCGGCATCGAGCGCCGCAATGCCGCTCGAGCAACGCGGCGCCGGCCCCCCCTGCCCCGGCCGCAGGCGGCCAATGCGCTCCGCAAGGCGGGCGAGCACTTGCCGCCGGGCGACAGCGGCCGGAGCAGCATCGCCGGAGGGGGCGAAGTCTGCGACAGCCGGCGAACCGGTTGTAAAGCCGAGAAACATGGCCGTTCCCTGAATGAGTCGGCCGGCGACCCACGACCGCCGATCGACACAAACCTAATATAACCCGAACAATGAAATCGGGCAAGCGGAAATTCGGAAAATGTTTGGATACGGTCCAACGGCGGGAAACGCTGCACCGACGCGGATGTGCCGCGCGAACCGGGTTTGTCGCAGCCCGGCCGGCCCACTACGCTCCCAGACGAGATGCTGCTCGACGTGCAAGACCTTACCATACAGATCTCCGCAGACGGCGGGGCGACGCGCTTCGACGCCGTGCAGGACGTCGCGATGCAGCTCGACCACGGCAGGACGCTGGCACTTGTGGGAGAGTCCGGCTGCGGCAAGAGCCTGACCGCCCTGGCGATCGTCGGTTTGCTGCCGCCGGCGGCGCGCGCACGCGCCGGGCGCATCCTCATGACAGACGGCGCGCCCGGCGGCCGCGCAAACGCCATCGACATCCTCACACTGCCGCCCACACCCCGCCGCAAACTGGCCGGCAGCCGCATCGGCATGATCTTTCAGGAGCCGATGAGCAGCCTCAACCCCGTGCTCACGATCGGCAGCCAGATCGCCGAGCCGCTGCGCCTGCATCGGCGGCTCGGGCGTGCCGCCGCGAAGCGCCGCGCGATCGAATTGCTCGAGCAGGTCGGCCTGGCGCGCCCGGCGGAACGATATCACGACTATCCACACCGGCTCTCGGGCGGAATGCGGCAGCGCGTCATGATCGCGATCGCGGTCGCGTGCGAGCCGGCGCTGCTGATCGCGGACGAGCCGACGACCGCTCTCGACGTGACGATTGAAGCCCAGGTGCTCAGCCTGCTGCGCGAAATCCAGCAACGGCGCGGCATGGCGATGCTGTTCATCTCGCACGATCTCGGCCTGGTCGAGCGCATCGCCGACGACGTCGCGGTCATGTACGCGGGGCGAATCGTCGAGCGCGGCGCGCGAAGCGACGTACTCGCGCGCCCGCTGCATCCCTATACACGCGGCCTTCTGCAATGCACGCCTCGGCTGAGCGCGCCCGCGAACGCGGCAGATCCGCTACGCCGCGGCGAAGCGCGGCCCCCCTACCGATTCGCGACGATTCCCGGCGAAATGCTCACGCCCGGCTCCGTCCCGGCCGGGTGCGCATTCGAGGCGCGCTGCTCGCTGGGGGCCGGCGACGCGACCTGCCGATCGCAGCGCCCGGACCTGCGCGAAGACACGCCCGCGCACGTTCGCGCCTGCTGGAAATCCTGATCGCCGCCCGACGCACCGGAGGAGCGATGCCGCACCCGAACGAGCAATCCAGCAATCCAACGCCCCGCCCGCCGCGGCGCAAGCGCTATTCCGGCACGCACCCGCGCGAGTTTCAGCAGCGCTATAAGGAGCTCGATCCGCAGCGCTACCCGGATGAGCAGGAACACGTCCGCGCGCAGGGACGCACGCCGGCGGGCACGCACGTTCCCGTGCTGGTCGAAGAGGTGCTCGCGGCGGTGCGCCCCGCGGCGGGCGAAATCGCCGCCGATTGCACGCTCGGTTTCGGCGGACACGCCGAGGCGCTGCTGCGGCGCGTCGGGCCGAGCGGCCGCGTCGTGGGCTTCGACGTCGACCGCGAGCAACTCGAACGGACGAGCGCGCGGCTGCGCGCAGCGGGATTCGGCGATTCGTTTCTCGCGCTGCACTCCAATTTCGCGGGGTTGGCGAAGGGGCTGGAGCGGCTGGCGCAGGCGGGGACGGTTGTCGCGGGATACGACGTCGTGCTGGCCGACCTGGGCGCGTCGAGCATTCAACTCGACGATCCGCGGCGCGGGTTCTCGTACAAGCACGACGGCCCGCTCGACATGCGGATGGACGCGCGGCGGCCGCGCTCCGCGGCGGACCTGCTGGCGCGGCTGAGCGCGGAGGAGCTGAGCGAAGCGCTGCGCGCGCTGGCCGATGAGCCCGATCATGCGGCGATCGCCGGCGAGGTCGTGCGCCGGCGTTCGCACGCCCCGCTGCGGACCACGCTGGAGCTTGCGCGGCTGGTGATGGACGTGAAGCGCGCCGCGGCGCGACACTCGCGCGGCGCGCGGGATGACGACGATGCGCCGCATCCGGCCGCGCGCACGTTTCAAGCGCTGCGCATCCTCGTGAACGACGAGCTTGCGGCGCTCGACGAGCTGCTGCGCGTCGCGCCGACGGTGCTCGCGCCCGGCGGCCGACTGGGCGTGATCTCGTTTCACAGCGGCGAAGACCGGCGCGTAAAGCACGCGCTGCGCCGCGGCGTCGAGCAGGGGCTGTGGATGGAAGTGTGCGACGACCCGGTGCGGCCGAGCGCGGGCGAGCTGCGCGCCAATCCGCGGTCGCGGCCGGCCCGGTTTCGCTGGGCGATTCGCGCAGCGAGCGACGCCGAAGGGCGATAGGCGCGCCGCGCGTGGCGCCCGGACCGCGGCCGGCGCAATCCCGCCAGCCCTTCAGCGCCCGCGCCGGACATTCCGATTGGGAATAGAATCGGAAGAGACCGGGCACGACGTGCGCGACAGGCTGACCCTCACGGACGCGATCATGCGTACAGCGGAGTTCCTCTCGGGGGCGCACATGCGGACCAGATTCTGCCTCAAACTCGGCATCGTGCTCAGCGTATTTCTGATCGTGGCGCTGGCGGCGGCGCTCGATGATCCGTTTCCGGCCGATGTAACGCTCAAGGACGGGACGAAGCTGCGCGGGCTGGTCGTATCGGAGTCGGCGGAGGAAGTCGTCATTCGCAACGACGCCGGCGAGTTTCGGTTGCGGCGCGCATCGATCGATCGCATCGAGCGAATCGGCGCAAAGCCGCCCGCGAGTGGGCCTGCCGACAAGCCCGGACGAGTCGGCAAGCCGGACTCTCGCCCGACCACGCAGCCCGACGGCGAGGCGGGCGACGAGGCGGATGGCGAAGCGGGCTTTCCGGCGCCGCCGCTGCTGACGCCGCGCGACATACTTCGCATCAAGTTGCACGAGCTGCGCGTGGATGGCGAGCCGGAGCCGCTGCGCGTGCGCTTTCTGGCGCGGGGAACGCAGAAAGACCTGCCCGCCGAGGTGCTCGACGAGCTGCGGCGGCGCAAGGACTATGACCCGGAGTGGGAGGAGACGCTGCTGCACGGCGAGCCGGCGGCGAAGCTGCAGCTCATCGTTTCGGCGACCGGCGCGCGGCACGTCGAGCGGATCGAGTTGGCGGGCGACCCGGAGGTGCTGAGCACGTTTCGCCGGCGCATTCTGCCGATGGTCGTCGCCGGCTGCGCCCGCTCGGGCTGCCATCGCGGCGAAGACTCGGCCGTCTTCCGCTTTCCGCGCGGCGGCCAGACAACCGAGGCTTGGGCGTACACCGCGTTCGCGCTGCTTGATGGAATGCCGACAAGCCAGGGTCCGCTCATCAATCGGGAAAGCCCGACCGAGAGCGCTCTGCTGAAGTATCTGCTGGGGGAGATTCGCCCGGGCGCGGACGCGCCGGGCGAGGGCGGGCCGCGCATCGGCCATCCGGCGCCGCCGCGCGGGCGAAAGCTGCATCCGCAGATTCGCAGCGAGACGGACCCGAAATTCGAGATTGTGCTCCGCTGGCTGACATCGCTTCGTTCGCCGCATCCGCCGTATGGACTGGATTACAAACTGCCCACGTTCGGCCAAGCCACCACGCAGCCGGCGATGAGCGCGCCGGCCAGCGCGCCGGCGGCGTCGCAGCCCGGATCGCACCCGCAAAGCCCATAAAAGCACCCCGACCGGGGGCTGCCCCATGACGGCGCGGATTCCGCAAACGAGCCACACGATCCGAGCCACCGAAACCCGAGCCTGCCACGAATCCGAGCCCACCACGCGAGTGGTGGGTCGGGATCCAGCGACGCTCGCGGATATTCGT
Source organism: uncultured Planctomycetales bacterium (assembly GCA_964532435.1). Lineage (GTDB taxonomy): Bacteria > Planctomycetota > Phycisphaerae > UBA1845 > Fen-1342 > CAZHIE01. The sequence continues at coordinate 13,509 of CAZHIE010000038.1, read as the reverse complement.
CGACTCGTCGGGGTGAAGGGCGGGGGCGGCCCGACCCGAGCGAGCGCGGTCCTTGTGATACGCACGCTCACGTCAACTCGACCCGAACGCGGCGTACAAATCGCAGACGTCGCCGACTTCCAACCCACCACTTGCGTGGTGGGCTCGCATTCGCTGCTGGGATCGGATTCGCTGGTGGGATCGGATTCGTGCCTCGCGCCAATTTCGGGTCAGGCTCGAGTAAACTTCGCCGTGCATGGCCACGCGTCCCCCATTTGACCCGCGCCGCACGCGCAGCGCTGCCTCCGCCGCGTCGGCCTCCCCCGTCGTCGCCACAACGGGGGCCGGGTCGCTGACCGTCGGCGTGCGGCAGGTCAACGAGATGGTGCGCGACGCGCTCGATCGCGCCATTCCGTCGACGCTGCACGTTCTCGGCGAGATCGGCGACCTCTCGCGACCCGGCAGCGGCCACCTGTATTTTACGCTCAAGGATTCGAGCAGCGAGTTGCGCTGCGTGATGTGGCGCAGCGCCGCAGCGAGCGTCAAGTTCCAGATCGCGGTTGGCATGGAGGTGATCGCGACGGGCGGGATCGAGGTGTACGCCCCGCGCGGCTCCTACCAGCTCATCGTGCGGCGCGTCGAGCCGCGTGGCGTGGGCGCGCTGGAGCTTGCGTTTCGGCAGCTTCGCGAAAAGCTGGAAAAGGAAGGGCTTTTCGACCCCGCCCGAAAGCGGCCGCTACCGGCTATCCCGCGGCGGATCGCGCTGGTGACCAGCCCGCGCGGCGCGGCGATCCGCGACATCCTGCGCACGCTCGAACGGCGCTTTCCGCGACTCGACATCCTTGTGTTCCCGGTAAGCGTGCAAGGGGCGGCGGCGGCCGGCGAGATCGCGGCGGCGATCGCGCTGATGAATCGATGTGCGGCGCAGTTCGGCGGGATCGACCTTGCGATCGTCGGGCGCGGGGGCGGCTCGCTCGAAGACCTGTGGGCGTTCAACGAAGAGGCGGTCGCGCGGGCGATCGTCGCCAGCCGGATTCCGATCATCAGCGCCGTCGGGCACGAAGTCGACGTGACGATCAGCGACTTGGTAGCCGACCTGCGCGCGGCGACGCCGACCGCTGCCGCGGAACTGGCGGCGCCCCTGCTCTCGGCGCTCCTCGAGCAGATCGCGCGCGGCGCGGCGCGGACGGGGCGGGTGCTCGCGCACGGCCTGCGCGTGGCGCGGGCGGAGCTGGGCGAAATCCTGGCCCGGCCGAATCTGTCGCGCCCGCTGCTCCCGATTCGCGAGCGTCAGCAGCGGGTGGATGACGCGGCGAACCGGCTGCGCGTGGCGCAGCGCGAGCGCGCCCGGATGGCGCGCGAGCGGCTGACGCGCGTCGAGCACGCCCTGGCGCGCCTCTCGGCCGGTGCCGCGTTCGCGCGCGTGCGGCGGCGCATCGACGACCGATTGGGGCGCGTGCAGCGCGGGCTGGAGCGGCTGCTGGCGCGGCGGCGTACGCGGGCGACGGCGGCCTGGGTGCGCGTGGAGCGCGTCGGGCCGCTGCAACTCGTGCGGCGGCGGCGCGGCGAAGTCGGGCACGCCGCGGAGCGGGTCGCGCACGCGGCGAAGCGCGCGCTGGTGGCGAAAGGTCTCCTGCTGGAGGCGCGGCTCGGGCTGGTCGCGGCGCTCGACCCGCGGCACGTGCTGGAGCGCGGCTATACCGTGACTCGCGACGCGCGGACGCGCGAGCTGATCCGCTCGGCTGCGCACATCCGCTCCGGGCAACGCATCATCACGCAAACGGCGGACGGCGAGTTTCGCGCCACGGCCGACGACCCGAGGCAGCCGCGGTTGTTTGAATAGCGAATGGCCAAGAGCGAGTAGCGAGTTACGGATTCTTGCCCGGCGCCGGCAGGAAGGTGGCTTCGCCAAGCCGGCGCTCTGCGGCCGGCTTCAGCCGGCTTGTGTTTGCCACCGGCTTCAGCCGGTGGTAATCGGCAGACACCACTTTCCTTGCAGCCGGCTTCAGCCGGGCTTGCTCCGCAAGCACTGCAAACAACCAAGCCCGGCTGAAGCCGGCTGAACGGACGAAAACAACAAGGAAGTGATCCCGCCTGCACACCACCAGCTAAAGCTGCTGGCAAAAGCCGGTCGGCTGAAGCCGACCTGACGCCGGCAGGCAAAGATCTGATCGAGCCTCGCCCGCCCCGCTTCGCGGTAGGTGTCCAGCCCGCGTCGCCCCACGGTGAATTGCGCACGTCCCGCCCGCCTGGCTCCGCGGCCAAAAGGCGTGCGAGGCGCCCGCATGCCGCATGTTGCAATGCTGCTGACCAACAACGCCAGAAACTTGCGCCCAGAATTCTCCACCAGACCTGGAAGCTAGAATCCCAAGAGAAGATCGACGAAGCCGTCGACGTCGCCGTTCGTCAGCTCGCCGTCGAGGTCGAGATCGCCCGCCACGTCGGGATCGATCGCGGGGAACGCACCGCGATAGGCCGGCTCGTCCGTCAGGGCGAGCGTGAAGGCGTCGATGTCGCCGTTGTCGACCGCGCCGTCGCCGTTCATGTCGCCGACCGCGGCCACCGCGTAGCGCCACGCGCCGCGCCCCATCGTGGTAAGCACGAGCCGATTGCGGGCCGCATCGAGGCGCATGTCGGTGATGCTCGCGAACGGCAGCCCGTTGCGATAGCGGACCCACGTTCGTCCGTCATCGAGCGAGCGAAAGAGACCGGCGTCGGTGCCCGCGTAGAGCGCCGCGCGCGGCCAGCGGCGGTCGCTCAGCACGGAGTTGACCGGAATGTCCGGCAGGTCGCCGTCGAGCGTGGTCCACGTCGCGCCGCCGTCGCTGCTGCGCCGCACTCGATCGGCGCCGAATTGCCAGCCGGCCAGGTAGACCGACTGCGCATCGAGCGGATCGACAAAAATCTCATTCGTGATGCGCGGCCAGAGCGGCAGGTTGCTTTGCCGCACTTCCCAATTCACGCCGCCATTGACGGAGCGGCTGAACCGGCCGTCGTTGGTGGCGAGGTAGAGCGTGTTGGAATCGGACGGCGCCAGCGCCAGCGCCCGGATGGCGGCCTGTCCGCCGCCGGTCAGATCGCCCGAAATCGCGCTCCAGCCGACGCCGCCATTCGTGGAGCGATAGATGCGCTGTGTCGCATAGAACATGCGTCGCGCGTCGGCGCGGTCGATCAGAAACGGCGGCTCGAAACAGGTGCGATCGCTCGTCGCGATGCCCGTGCCGGAGAAGGTGAACGACGCGCCGCCGTTGGTGCTCAGGTAAATGTTCCCGGCTTGCTGAAACTCGGCGAACATCCGGAGCGGCGTCGCCTGGTCTATCTGCGTCCAGCCGCCGTCGCCGCCCAGCACGCTGGTCCACGTCTGGATCGGGCTGCTGCGGTAATTCGTGCCGTTGTCCTGCGCCCCGGCCAGGTATCCCTCGGCATTCGTCGGGTGAATCGAGAAGCCGGGATAGAACTGCACCACGCTGAGCGTCGTGTTGAGCGCCGTCCACGTCCCGCCGCGATCGGTGCTGCGATGCACGCCGCCGTCGTCCGCGACGAGCAGCCGGCCGGCGGCATCCCATGCGGCGGCGTGCATGTCCACGTGCGGCGGCGTCACGGTCGTGAACGAAGCGCCCGCGTTCGTCGAGCGCACCATCGACAGGCCGCCCATGAACACGACGTCGGGGAAGGCCGGGTCGGAATGCACGACGCACAGATACCAGCCGTAGGTCGCCTGAATGCTGCCGGTGGTCAGCGTCGCCCAGGTTTCGCCGGCGTTGTCGCTGCGGAACGCGCCGAGCGTGGAGGCGTTTCCGCCAGAGGCGCTCGCCGCCCGCGCGATCAGCGCATAGAGGCGCGTGCGCACGCCGGGGACTGCGACAATCGAAATTCGCCCGACCGACCCGGCCGGCAACCCGCCGCCCAGGCGCGTCCAACTGTCCCCGCCGTCGATGGATTTGTAGATTCCGTTCGCGGCGTTGCCGAAAATGTGCCCGATCGCGGCGTAGACGATCGCCGGGTTGGCGGGATCGAGCGCTGCGTCCGTCGCGGAAAACGCGGGCAGCGCGGGGCTCAGGTGCGTCCACGAGCTGCCGCCATCCAGCGAGCGAAACAGGCCGACCGGGCCGGTCGCCTGCGGATGACCCTTGGCGGCGGCCAGTTCGGGAAAGCCGCCCGCGCGCGTGACGGCGGCGAAGATGCGCTGTGGATTCGTCGGATCGATCACGATGCGCGAGAAGCTGCGCCCGGCGAACGTGCTCTCGGCGAGCTGCGTCCACGAATCGCCGCCGTTCGTCGACTTGTAGATTCCCACGCCATAGCGACTGTGATTCGCAAAATTCGCCTCGCCCGTGCCGGCATAGATGACGTTCTCGTTCGTCGGGTCGATCGCCAGCGCGCCGATCGCCGAGCACGGCATGTGGTCCGTCAGCGGCAGCCACGTCGCGCCGCCGTCCGTGGTGCGCCAGACGCCGCCGTCGGCGCCGCCTGCGAAGTACAGATTCGGATTCGTCGGACTGCACGCCAAGGCCGAGATTCGCCCTGTGTACGCGGGCGTGACCAACGGGGCCGGGCCGAGCGACTCCCAATTTCCGGCGAGGCCCGAAGCGCAGCCGGCCAGCAGTGCCGCGGCGGCGACCAGCCGGCGCGAGAAATCAGACAATCTCATCGCGCTGCCCCCCTCGGCGACTCGAAGAGCAGCGTCGCGGTGTGGAGCGACCAATCCGCGGCGGGGTCGTCCGTCAGCACCGCGGCATGGTTGAACTCAACTTTCCACACGCCGGCGTCGGTGATTCGGAAATGCGCCGCGCCGGATTCGTCCGCGGGCACTTTCGAGGCGGCGCCCGCCGGGCTTGTCACGCGGAGCATGGCGCCGTCGACCTTGCCGCCATCGATGTAGACGCGGAACGCCACGTCGGCGCCGGGCGCCATCGCCGTTCCGTCGATCAGGGGACGAATCTCGACCGGCAGCCCGGCCTTGCTTAAACCCGCCGGCGCGACGGCCGCGACGCCGCCGTCGGCATTGGCGACGCGGATCAGGGCGACGGCCGTCTGTGTGCGACGGACGCGCAGCTTCTGATTGGCGGCGAGTGGCGCGAGCGATTTTGCGGCGTCATCGTTCCACGCGCTTTCGGCGAGTTTCTTCAGATCTGCGGCCGCGTACGTTTCGATCACCGGCGCGAGCTGCGCGCCGATCATCGTCACGCCGGGCTCGACGGCTTTGACGGCGACATCGCTTTCGCCGGCGGCGGGCCGAACGTCGTGCTTGTTCTCCTGCGTTTCGCCGCCGCGGATGAAGAAGTATGGGACGCCGTCTTTGGGCCAATCGGCGGGCCGCAGCGCCGCGCCGGATGCGCCGGTCGTCATGCGCACGCGGACGGTTTCGCCGGGCCGGGCGAAGTGGTTTGAAGGGCTCAGAAACGTGATCGCCGGCTCCGCGGCGCGCGCAGAGGCGGCGAGCCCGAGTGCGATCAGAATCGCGGGAAATACGCTGCGATATCGCATGTACAAACCCTCGGCGAAGCCGTCCGACCCCAACTCATCGTCGGACGGTGACGACGCGAAGGACATGATACTCGGCTACGTCCACGATCGCGCGTGCTCACGGCGACCGCATCGCGATGTTCCGATGCACCTTTGTTATCCGTAAGTTCGGCGGTGGAAATTGATTACGAACTACCGACAAAGTTATACACACACTTCGATATTTTTGTGATATCATACTGCTACAGGCCCGAACGGCCTGACCGGGAGATCGATTCATGTCTATCGAACGCCTTCGCAGCACTGTCAGCGGCTGGATCATGCTGCCCCTGCTTATCGCCGCGCTTTTCGGCGGCGTGTACGGCGAAATCCGCGCGGGGATGCATGCCAACGCGGCGACGCAATTCGGGCCGGTCGAATCGTGGTTTCCCATCGTCGCGCCGATCATCGCGTGGGCGGTGATGCTGGCCGTCGTGCTCGTGCTGCTGGTCGGGTTCTTCACGTTGCAGCCGAACCAGGCGGCGGTCCTGATTCTGTTCGGCACGTACACGGGGACGGTGACCAAGCCCGGCTTTCATTGGGCCAATCCGTTCCTGATCAAGACGCGCATCTCGCTGCGGACGCGGAATTTCAACACCGACCGCATCAAGGTGAACGACCAGCGCGGCAACCCAATCGAAATCGGAGCGGTGGTCGTCTGGCGCGTGAACAATACGGCGCAGGCGTGCTTCGACGTCGACGACTACAGCAATTACGTCGCGGTACAGAGCGAGGCGGCGGTGCGCAGCCTGGCCAGCCGCTATCCGTACGACACCGGCGCCGAGCATGAGCTTTCGCTGCGCGGCAGCACGGCCGAGGTCTGCAAGGCGCTTACGTTCGAGTTGCAGGAACGACTGGGCAAGGCCGGCGTCGAGGTGGAAGAGGCGCGTCTGAGCCACCTCGCGTATGCGTCGGAGATTGCGGGCGCGATGCTGCGCCGGCAGCAGGCGGAGGCGATCGTCGCGGCGCGGGCGCGGATCGTCGAAGGCGCGGTGGGGATGGTGGAGATGGCGCTGGAGCACCTGGAACGCACGAAGTCGGTCGCGCTCGACGACGAGCGCAAGGCGGCGATGGTCAGCAACCTGCTGGTTGTGCTGTGCAGCGAGCAGGCGGCGCAGCCGGTGGTGAATGCCGGGACGCTGTATCACGGATGATGGGCCGGGCCACGCATGGCGGACAAACGGAAATCCATTCTGTTGCGGATTTCGGGCGAGCTCTACGACGAGTTGAGCCGCTGGGCCGCCGGCGAACTGCGCAGCACGAACGCGCAGATCGAGTTCGTGCTGCGCGAGGCCGTTCGGCGGCAGCGCCGCGCTCGCGACGAGACGCCTACCGGTTCCGCGAATTCGGGCTCGCTTACCCCGGAAACGCACGACCCGCGCGGCGAGGACGCGACCGGCGCGTGAAGAGCGCTACCGGCGCGCGAAACCGGCGGCCGGCGAGACTCAGATTCATCTTGATTCCCCGCATTCGGCTGCCATAATAGAAGTGTCAACCGCGCGCACGGTCGGCCGAGCCCTCAAACTATGGGCGGGGGCGACGGGGCCGCGCGACGGCTGGCCGCTCGGCCGATGATTCGGCCGGGCGATGGGTCCGTCGGCGACGGTTGGCGGACGTGACCCGGCCCGCGCATGGCGCACTCTCCTGTCGCCGTGCGTGGGGTGTCGCCCGTTTCGAGAAGGAGGTGATCCGTGGAGTGTAAGAGACCTTAGGCTGCTGCAAGCAGCGAACGTGGCTGCATCATTGCAGCAGCCAGCAGAATAGGCCCGCCGGCGAACGAGTTTTGCCGGCGGGCTCTTTTTTTGTCCGCCGCGCGCGGACGAGCGAACCGCCGCGCTCAATCGGCGTCGGAGCTCGCGGGAAGGTCGCGCGCCGCGCTCGCCGCTTCCATCGCCAGCGACACGATGTGCTCGATCGGGCACGGCTTCTGCAAGAAGCATGCCGCGCCGAGCGACAGCGCCCGCGCCCGCGTCGTTTCGACCACGTTCGCGGACAGCACGACGACCGGTATCGCGGCCGTTTCGGGCCGCGCCTTCAGGACGGCCAGCACTTCCAGTCCGTCCATCCCCGGCATCTGCACGTCGAGCGTACACAGGTCGGGCGCCGACGCCGCCGCGCGTGCGATGCCGCTTTCGCCGTCGGGCGCGCTGATGACGTCGCACCCGGCCGCGCGCAGGCGGATCGCCAGGCCGCGCAGGATCTCGCGGTCGTCATCGATGATCAGAATGATGGGCCTTTCGCGCATGGGCGACTTCTATGCCTGGGAACGCGAAACGAACTCCTCCGTGACCAACTCACGCTCCTGGTCGATCCGCCACTGCCCGAGGTTGGACGCGCTCAACGGCGGCAGCGGTTCGCCGACGTGATTTCGCGTCGCCTCGGCGTGCGCCTGCTCCAGCCGGGCGATGATCGCGCCGGCGTCGGTCGCGTTTCCAGTCACGACCAGCAGCCAGCAATGCGGCCGAACGCGCAGCAGCAGGTCGCTGCGGCGCGTCCATTTCTCCGCGAGGCGCGCGATCGCGTCGAGCGACTTCGCCGATGCGTTTCTGTCGCAAGCGACTTCGAGCATCGTGACCGTACTGGCGTCCTCGCAGAGCGTTTTCGCGCGCGCGAGATAGCGCGCGATCAGCTCCCTGCGCGACGCATAAGGCACGGAAAACGAAAACGTGCTGCCCTGCCCGACCTGACTGGTCACGGACAGCTCGCCCAGATTCAACTGGGCAAGCTCCTTGGCGATGCTCAGGCCCAGGCCGAACCCCTTGATGCCGGCGCGGGCGGTGCCAGCCACCTGGCGGAAGCGCTGAAAGAGGCTTTTCACCGTCTCCGGCGCGATGCCCGGACCGTTGTCGGTCACGTCGATGATCGCCTCGCCGGCGGCGGCGTCGGCGCGCACCGCGACGCCGATGCGGCCCTCGTCCCCGCTGAACTTCAGCGCGTTCGTCACCAGATTGATGAGCACGCGCCCGGCTTTCTCGGGATCGCAATAGACGGGCGGAATGTCCGGCGGCACGGAGATCGTGAGCTGCGCCCGCGAGCTGGCGGCGCGCAGCGTCAGCATCTCTCGAACGCGCTCGATGATCTCCTCGACGCGGCAGTCCTGCCGGCGGATTCCGAGCATGCCGGCTTCGAGCTTGCTGATGTCGAGCATGTCGTCGATCAGGTTCGCCAGATCGCCGACGCGGCCGATGATGATCTCCGCGTATTCGCGCTGCTCGCGCGTCGTGTCGCCGGCCAGCCCGTCGTTGATGATCGACGCGAACTCGCGGATGACGGTGAGCGGCGTGCGAAACTCGTGCGAGACGTGATCGACGAACTGGTGCGCGGCCTCGTACATCTTCGCGAGGTGTCGGTTCTGGCCTTCCAGCCGGGCCTTCGCCAACTGCAGCTCTTCGAGCAACTGGCGATTTTTCGCGACCATCTTGCGGCGAACGAACTGCGCCCGGCTGTTGTCGATCGCACGGCGGATGTTGGCCGTGTCCAGGTCGCACTTCGCCAGATAGTCGTCCGCCCCGGCGCGCATCGCCGCGGCCGCGACCGACTCGTCCCCGTGGCCCGAGAGCACGATGATCGGGCGGAGATCTCCGCTGGCGCGGATGGCCTTGATGAGATCCTGGCCGGATTCGGCGCCGAGGTTGTTGTCGACGATGATCAGCTCGACGCCGGGCCGCAGCAGCTCGGCCTGAGCGGCGTCGATCGACGTAGCGTGGATGAACTCCACGCCGTCGCGGGAAACTTCGGCGAGGTGTCGCCGCAGTATTTCGGCGTCTCCCGCGTCGTCGTCGACCGCCAGACAGGTCAATTGCGCTTGCGCCATGGCGACACCTGCGTGGATGGATTCCGTGCTCTGCGCGACGCCTGGCACGCGGGAGCCGCCGCCCCGAACGCCAGGTGTCGACCGGGCTAATGTCGCGGCAGAGTCACCAGTTCAAACCAGTAATCGCCCAGTTGCCGAACCGCCTTGATGAAGCTCTCGACGTCGAGCGGTTTCGTGATGAACGAGCTGCACCCGAGGTCGTAGCTTCGCACGATGTCGGTCTCCTGCTGCGACGTCGTCATCACCACGACCGGCACCTGCCGAAGCACCGCGTCGGCCTTCATCCGCGCCAGCACGTCGCGCCCGTCGAGTTTCGGCATGTTGAGGTCGAGCAGAACGAGGTCGGGAAACGGGCACGCCTGGCGATCGGCGTACGGCCCGCGGCCGTGCAGATAGTCCAACGCCGCCTCGCCGTCGGAGACAATGCGGAGGCTCGTCCAGACGACGTCGTGAACGAGCGCCCGGCGCGTGAGTTCCTGATCGCCCGGATCGTCGTCGACCAGCAGCACGGTCGCCGGAGTGAATGAGCGCGTCATTTCCTTTGCCCCTCCACCGCGTTGCCCAGCGTGAATCGGAAGTGCGAGCCGCGGCCGGGCTCGGACTCCACCCAGATGCGCCCGCCGTGCCGCTCGACCGCTTTCTTGCAGATGGCCAGGCCGATGCCCGTGCCGGGGTATTCCGAGCGGCCGTGCAGGCGCTTGAACGGCGCGAAGATGCACTCGGCATATTCAGGCTTGATACCGATTCCGTTGTCCTGCACGCCGAAGATGCACTCGCCGTCGCGGGTTTCCGCGGACACGCGGATGACGGGCGTCTGATCGGCGCGGATGAACTTCAGCGCGTTGCTGATGAGGTTCTGGAAGAGCTGGGCCAGGAGCGTCGGATCGCCCGCGACGGCCGGCAGCGTTTCCACCTCAACGCGCGCGCCGGTTTCGGCGATTCGCAGCGCCAGCGCCGCCTGCGCCTGGTCGACGCACGCGGCCAGCGAGACGCGCTCGCGGCGCACGTCGGCCCGGCCGGCCCGCGAGAATTGCAGCAGATCTCGCACAAAGGCCTGCATGCGCGCGGCCGCCTCGGTAATGAATTCCAGATCCTGGGCCGCCTTTTCGGGCAGACCGGGGCCCAGATCCTGCGGCAGCAGCTCGCCGAACGAGATGAGCTTGCGCAACGGCTCCTGGAGGTCGTGGCTGGCGATGTAGCTGAATTCGTCCAGCTCGCGGTTCTTTCGCTCCAGGTCCAGGTTCAGGCTGCGCAGGTTCTCTTCCGCCTGCTTGATCTTGGTGATGTCCGACCGGATGGCCACGTAGCGGTCGATCGACCCGTCGGCGTTCCGCAGCGGGACGATTGTGGTCTCCACCCAGTAGAAGCTGCCGTCCTTGGCGCGGTTGCGAATCTCCCCGTGCCAGGTGCTTCCGCGCGCGATGGTCGCGTACATGTCCGTGAAGAACTTCCGCGGATGGAGGCCGGAGTTGATAATCCGGTGATCCTGGCCCAGCAGCTCGTCCCGGCCGTACTTGCTGATCTCGCAGAACTTGTCGTTGGCGTACTGAATCCGCCCGCTGCGATCGGTGATCGCAACGATGGCGTGCTCGTCGAGCGCGTGCTTCTGAAACTCAAGCTCGGCCAGCGCGGCGCGCAGCGCTTCGACATAGGTCGTCAACTCGGTCGTATCGTGATTCAGGCCGATCACGCGGACGGCCTTGCCCGCCGGGTCCGAAATGACGATCTCCGCCGCGCGCACGTGGCGGACTTCCCCATCCGACTGGCGGCGGATGGAGAAACGGCGCTCGCCGCGCCCGCGGCCGGCGATCGTCTCCCGCAGCGCCGCTTCCTGCGTCGGAAGATCTTCTGGAATGACCGCGCTCGCCCACGTCGAATAATCGATGCGCCCGTCGGCGCTCGGCGGAATGCCGTAGATGTCGAACATCTGCCGGTTCCACGACACTTTGTTCGTGGCGAGATCCCAATCCCACAACCCAGACTGCGAGACGCGCATCGCGAGCTGCATCCGTTCGACGCTCGCCAGGCTCTCGCGCATCGAAGTGTCGCTGCGCAGGCGCTCGCTCGCATCGCGGATCACGCTCAGCGTGAGCGGTCGTCCGTCGTACGCCACCGTT
>CAZHIE010000038.1:0-1994 GCA_964532435.1 uncultured Planctomycetales bacterium | reverse complement strand
ACGCGCCCGCTGTCGTCGGAGATGACGAGCGCGTCGGGCACGGACTCGAGCAGCGCGCGAATCAGCTCGTCGCCCTGAAGCTGCGCCGTTACGTTGCGCGTCATGACCACGCACTCGACCAGCGCGCCGGCCGGGTCGCGCAGCACGACCGTGGTCGTGCCGGCCAGAAAGCGCGTGGCGTCGCTGCGGACGTTCCATGCCCGCGAGACGAACTTGTTCGCATCGGGCGCGGCGGCGATTTCGCTCAGCGAAGGGCGATGGTCGACGTCTTCCGGCGCGTAGAGGAACGAGACGTTGCGCCCGACGGCGTAAGAGGCGTCGTAGCCGTACATTCGTTCGGCGCCGGAATTCCAGGTGAGAATCATCTCCTGCGGATCGAGCGTGTAGAGGGCCCGGTCGTCGATCAACTCGACCAGCAGGCGCCAGCCGGCGGTCTGCTCGTCGACGGATTCGGAGTCGTGCGACTGCGCTCGATGATCGCCGCCGCGAATGATCGTGAGCCCGCGCAGACGCTCCTGCAACGGCAAAGCCGCGCCATGCGGGCGCTGGGGCGCGGCGTCATCGCGCTGCGGCGCTTCCTGTGGCGTCGGAGGCGCCATCATCGGCGCGCTGCCATCGCGAGCATTGCGTTCCTGTTTCGGTTGCATGGTCCAGGTCTCCCCCCCATCCCCATCGGCCCGCGCGTTTGCACGCACGATACAACTCTACAATCCCCGTAAATCACCGGAGCGATCATTCGCGCTTAGCAGATTTACGCAGAGCGCCCGCCGCGCGGCGGCCCCGTCGCAGCGCAATCGCGCACGGCGGTTCGAGTGAACGGCTTCAGCCGGCGCCGGTCGCGGCCGCGTGCGAACCGTCGCGAGTCGCGTTTGCGTATCGCCGATATGCATGGAAGTCTGGAATCTGGCCGCCGAAGAGGTTTGCGAAATGGAAAAGCCGACGGTGCTGATCGCGGATGATGACGCGCGCGTGCGCCAGGCGCTGCGCGTGCGTCTGGCCGCGCGCGGGTACGAAGTGGTGGAGTGCTTCGACGGGGTCGGAGTGCTCGCGAAGTGCCACGCGATGCACCTCGACGCGCTGATCCTCGATCACGCGATGCCGGCCGGCTGCGGACGCGACGTCGCGCGCGACGTTCGCGCCTGCTGCGATGCGCCGATCATCTTTCTGTCGGGGCACGATCGCGAGGAATTCCGCGGAACGGTGCAGCGGCTGCGCGACACGTATTACCTGAGAAAGCCGGCCGACGAGCAGGCGCTGTTCGCACTGCTGGGGTCGCTGATCGGCGTCCCGGAGACGAGGCCGACGACTCCGGCGCATGAGCATTGTGGCACGAAGACCGGCTCGAACTGAGCCGGCAAGATGGCGGGACGAGTGGCACGACGAGCAGTTTGCGGCATGCGGCGGCAGGCCGAGTTGTCGTCGACGAACGATTGGAAATGGGAAGACACTCGGAGGAACACGCGATGACGCCGACTCGAACGATTCTGATCGTGGACGATGAGCCGCAGGTGCTGATGATGCTGCAGAAGCGCCTGATGCACGCCGGCTATCGGGTGCTGACGGCGCGCGGGCCGGACGCCGCGCTGATGCACGCGCGCGAATCGGGCGTCGACGCGATGACGCTCGACGTGCAGCTTTCCTGTGACACCGACGGCCTCGAAATCGCGGCCTGCCTGCAGAAAGACCCGCGGACGGCGCGCATCCCGATCGTATTCGTCACCGGCGCGGCCGACGAGGCGTTCAAGCAGAAGTGCCAGGCGGTCGGCGCGAAGTACTTTCTCTCGAAGCCTTATGACGCGGACCTGCTGCTCCAGATTCTCAAGGGGATCTTCGGGGCGGACGAGTTGGGGGAGATTCAGCGCATATCGGCCGCAAAGCGAAGGCAGCCGGTCGACTCGACGCTGCGACCGACGCGCCCGGCGACGGTGAATTAGCGTCGTGCCTCGAGAGCTTCTCCGCGGTATGAATGGGGAGCATCGGCGTCTCGCCGGTGC
>CAZHIE010000037.1:4402-28333 GCA_964532435.1 uncultured Planctomycetales bacterium | reverse complement strand
GAATTGCACCATGTCGGCGCGCGCGGGTATCAGCCGGATGTGGGGAGGTTTGTGCAGAGGGATCCGATTGGGATTGGGGGAGGGCTCAACACGTATGCATATTGCCTAGGCAATCCGGTAACGCTCGTCGACCCCGTGGGCACGTTCAGCTACACGGGAGTTCTGATAACGATGGCAATTGGCGCGACAATCGGCGCGATGTTTGGAGGTGTCGAAGGTGCCGCAATCGGTGCAACGGCCGGTTTCATAGGTGTGTTCGCTGGGGCCGGCGCAGCGATTCTCGTCGGCAGCGCTACGGGAAGCTCGCTCGCTGCAGGAATCGCTGCTGGAGTTGTGGGTGGGGGAGCCTCTGGATTCACATCGGCGTCGCTGACGGGCTATGCGCGCGACATGACTGGAGGGCAGTATTCGAATTACGTCTATACGATGACGGGCGCAGGTGCGCTGCTCGGGGGAGCCTTTGGCGCTCGGGCCGGCTTCTTGGATGAGTTTGTCGAAATGGACGCAGTATCCCGGGCGATTCATGATCGCGGGCTTGCGATCGTGCGGGGTTTCATTTCGGGCATATGCAGCGCGCTGTATCGGTTGTATTGATGCAGCGGCCGGGTGACAATGGTCGATGACATGCGGCGCGACGCTAATCTTGCATTCCCCGCGTGCCCCTCTCGTAGTGGGCGCGGCTGGAGCGTTTGTCGCTCTATTCAAGGTCGTGCAATTCTTTGCGCCGCATGAGCGCCTTAATGAACTGTTCATTCCGTTCGATCTCAATCGGCCATTCGAACTACTAGTGCTTTGCCTTCTCGTACTCATGTGCCTTGGACTGATCAATATGGGTCTGACGCGGGTGCAGATCACTGTGGATGGCCTTCGTGTGCGCTCGCCCGTTGGCCGTCGCCTTTTGCCATGGGCGAGTATTGATATGGTCCTAGTAGGAACGATGGTGCGTACGGTCGCATTTCAGCGCCTCGGCTCTGGGCGTCGACCAGAAATTGTGGCAACATACAGGTCCGCGACGGACCGTGAACGACTGTTAGAACTGATTCGCGCATATGCACCACGCGTCACAATATGTGAGGGCAGCAGGTAGAGCGACGAACCGGACGGACCCGATGCACGCCGGCGCGAGAATGCGTGGATGTTCCGGTTCGACGAGCGGCGCGACCTGCGCGAGGTGGAGAGTCCGCAGGCGGCGCCGAATGTGCGGAGCTACACGTATGATGACGACCACAACCGGCTGACGGCGACGGACGAGCTGGAGCACACGTGGACGTTCACGTACGGGGCGGTGGGGAACGTTTTGACGGCGACTTCGCCGCTGGCGTCGCCGGCGCAGGTGTGGACGGTTACGTGGGCGCAGCCGGAACCGACGGAGCGGCCGAACTTCTGGCGTGTGACGGAGGTGGAGGATCCGGCGGGGGACAATAGGAGTCTGTTGCAAAACCCTCGCGAGGCTCGAAAACACGGAGCCATTCCAGAAGGAAATGCAGCCGAGGGCGGCTGCGGTCCATTTTTGCAACGGACTGCTAAAAGCATCTCTCCCCAGTCCCGATTTCCGGCGTGCTCGCCGGCTCGCCTTCTCACCGCGGCCGGGCCGCCTATAATCCCCCCCGAGTGTCCGCGGGCCGAGTGATTCTCTTCGCGACAGGAGTTCGACGAATGTACGGCACCAGCATCCGCGTCGGTCTGGCTTCGATTTTCGTTCTTGCCGGCACGGCCGCCATTTCGCACGCGGCCGAGTTCGACTTCAAGGATCCCAAGGGCGTCAACGCGATCTCGTTCGCGCTCGATTCTCAGGTCGAGCCGATCCTGGGCGTCGCCTCCGGCATCGGCGGAACGGTCGCTTTCGACCCGGCCGAGCCGAAGAAGACCACCGGCAAGCTCGTCGTCGCGGCCAAGTCGCTGCACTGCGAGAACCAGGGCATGAAGGAGACGCTGTACAAGGCCGACTGGCTCGACGTGGAGCAGTTCCCCGACATCACGTTCGCGTTCAAGGAGATCAAGGGCGCCAAGCCGCTCGGCAACGACACGTTCGAGCTTGACGTGGTCGGCGATTTCACCTGCCGCGGCGTGACGAAGCCGATCAGCACGGTCGTGAAGGCGTCATACCTGAAGGGCAAGCTGGGCGAGCGCGTGCGCGGCAAGGAGGGCGACCTGCTCGTGCTGCGCGCCCAATTCTCGATCGCGCGGAAGGATTTTGGCATCAAGCCCGACATGGACGGAACCGTCGTGGCCGAGAAAATCGAGATTCGCGCCAGCATCGTCGGGGCGAATCCGAAGAAGTAGGGCGATCGCCAGCTTATCGGCCCATATAAGTCGCTGATAATAAGCAACTTGCGCCAGAGAAGCGCGCGAACCGATATTGCCAAACCGGATCAGGTTCGTTAGCATAGCCCCGACCGGGGGACACGTGCGGTTTCGGCGCGCGGGCGGCGATTGCCTCCGCAGCGTCCGGGCCGACAGGCTGTATCTGTAATCATTGTCCGGCGCGCAGCCGTAGGCGGCGCTGACGGTCTGGAGCGGCGCTCCGGGCGGGTCGGCGCAGCGACGTTGCGATGCGACGTTGCGAAGCGGCGCGGCGGACGAAGTGTCTGACCGAAGCAACATCCCGCGCGCGGCGGCGGCGCCAGCAGGCGGCGCGTCCGGGCTCGACCGGCCGTCGCGCAGGGCGGAACCCAGTGGAGGATGGAACGATGCGTACGACCCGTGGGATGATCGCGCTCCTGCTCGGCCTTTCCGCCACCCTCGCGCAGGCCGACGCGCCGCAGCATCCGTCGCGCGTGATTCACTACTACAAGGAAGCGCGCGCATACGCGGTCGACACCGAACGGGTCGCCTTTCACCGCACGCCCGGCGCCGCGCAGGCGTCGCCCGACTGGGCCGCGCTGCGCATCGACCCGGCCAAGCTCGAAGCGAGCGTGATTCCCGGCTGGTATTTCGCGCCGCTGCCCGAGAAGGGCGCGACGGTCGACGGCCTCGTCGCAGACCTGCTCGCCGACCCGGCGGTGGAATTCGCGACGCCCGTGCTGCTGACCGACGACGGATTTCCGATCGTCGTGACGCCCTATCTCCACGTCGGATTCGACGACGAGATGGAGGCGGCGGAGGCCGAGGCCATTCTTCGCGACGCCAAGGCGGGCGCGATTCTCGCCGCCGACTGGTCGGGGATGAAGGGTGTCTACCGACTGGACACCGGGCTGCGCGATGGGGCCGCGGTGCTGGCGCTGGCGAACACGCTGGCGGCGCGCGACGACGTGCGCTTCTCCGAGCCGGACGTGATTTTCCGCGGGCTGGGCGACATCATCCCCAACGATCCGTTTTTCAACCAACTGTGGGGTTTGCACAACACCGGCCAGAACGGCGGCACGCCCGACGTCGACATGGACGGCCCGGAAGTCTGGGACCGCCTGACCGGCAGCGCGAGCATCGCCGTCTGCATCATCGACGTGGGAATTCAGCTTTCGCATCCCGACCTCGGCCTGACCACCGGAACCGACGTCACGGGCACCGGCACGACCGGCGACGCCATGACGACGTGCGACAACCACGGCACGGCGGTGGCCGGCTGCGTCAGCGGGTTGATTAACAACTCGATCGGATTGGTGGGCATCTCGCCGGGCTGCCGCGTGGCGTCGGTGCGCACGATGATCAGCGATCCTTCCTGCGACGGAACGTGGACGAGCCAGGCGAGCTGGACGGTGGACGCGCTGAACTGGATCCTGTCGCAAGGTCACCGCATATCGAGCAACAGCAATCGTTACACTTTCAGCTCGTCCGTGATTTCGGAGGCGTACCAGGACACGCGCGCGCTGGGAATCGTTCACTTCGCCAGCGCCGGCAACGAAAACAATCCGTCGCTGAACTATCCGTCGAACCTGACCAGCATCAACGCCGTCGGCGGCATCAGCTCCAACGGCGCACGCTGGGTGACCGACACCGACACGGGCAGCAACTTCGGATCGGGGCTCGACTTCGTGGCGCCGGCCGATGAGATCATCGGCTGCGACCGGACGGGCGGCGCGGGCTACGTCAGCGGCGATTACCTGCTGGCCGACGGAACCTCCTTCGCCGCGCCGTACGTCGCGGGCGTGGCGGCGCTTGTGCTTTCGGTGAATCCGCTGCTCACGGCCGACCAGGTGGAAGCGACGCTGCGCGAGTCCTCCACGGATCTCGGCACGGCCGGTTACGACACGCAATTCGGCTGGGGTCTGGTGAACGCAAACCTCGCCACGCGCCCGCCCGGCACGGTGTTTGTGAAGTGGAACGCGACGGGAGGGAACAACGGCACGAGCTGGGCCAACGCATACACGAGCCTGCAATCGGCGCTCGGCGCCGCGCGGGCGGGCGACCAGGTGTGGGTCGCCACCGGCACGTACAAGCCCGACCCCGGCACGAACCGCAGCAGCGCCTTCGCGATGCGCAACAACGTCTCGGTCTACGGCGGTTTCGCCGGAACGGAGACAACGCTGCAGCAGCGCAACGTGGCGACGAACGTCACAATCCTCTCGGGCGACCTGCTCGGCAACGACGCGCCCAACTTCGCGAACTACGCGGACAACAGCCTGCACGTCGTGACGGCCACGAGCCTGTCGGCCGCGACGCTCATCGACGGCTTCACGATTCTGGGCGGCAACGCGAGCACCAGCGGCAACACCGACGGCGCGGGCATCTGGATTCCGTCGGGCGCGCTGACGATCGCCAACTGCATCCTCGATCGCAACAGCGCCAGCGGCCGCGGCGGCGCGGTCTTCTCCGAAGCGGGCGTCGTGTCGCTGTCCAACTGCACGATTTCAGGAAATCGCGCGACGTCGGACGGCGGCGGCGCATGGATGGGGCCGTCGAGCTTCACGCTGACGAGCTGCGTCTTCCGCGGCAACGCCTCCAGCGGCAGCGGCGGCGGGCTTTACCTGCTCGGCATTTTCGGCGATCCGAGTGAGCTGCGCACACTCGCCAAGTGCCGTTTCCTGGGCAATTCGGCCGTCAACGGCGGCGGGATCGACAACCAGCAGGGCCGCCTGATCGTGACGAACGGCTTGTTCAGCGGGAACACCGCCACCGCGATGGGCGGCGGATTGCGCAACACCGACGGCGGCATCGCGACCTGCGTGAATTGCTCGTCGAGCCGGAACGCCGCGACATCGAACGGCGGCGGAATCATGACCGGCGGCCTCGGCAACGTCGCCACCACCAACGTGCATAATTCGATCTTCTGGGGCAACACCGCCGGCGGCCAGACGACGCAGAACGGCCAGCTTTTCCGCGACGCCAACGGCGCGCTGACCGTCAACTTCTGCGACGTTCAGAACTGGAACGGTTCCCTGGGCGGAACGACCAGCTTTGGCGCAGACCCGCTCTTCGCCGACTCGGACGGCGCCGACAACGTGGCCGGCACGACTGACGACGACCTGCACATTCTGGCCGGCTCGCCCTGCATCGGCGTGGGCAACAACTCCGCGCCATCCATCCCGACCACCGACATCGACGGCGCGGTCCGCGTGCAGCAGTGCGGCGTCGATCTCGGCATCTACGAGACGGCCCTGTTCTCCGACTGCAACAACAACGGGCAGTCCGACGCCTGCGAGATTCAGAACGGCACCGTCGCCGACTGCAACGGGAACCGCCGTCCCGACACGTGCGAGCCCGATTGCAATGACAACGGATTCCCGGACGACTGCGACGTCATCGCCGGCCGCAGCCAGGACTGCAACGCCAACCTGATCCCCGACGAGTGCGAGACCGATTGCAACAACAACGGTTTCGCCGACTCGTGCGACATCGCGGCCGGCCGCAGCCAGGATTGCAACAGCAACCTGATTCCCGACGAGTGCGAGGAAGACTGCAACGAGAACGGGATTCCGGACGATTGCGAAACCGCGACGGTCACCTACAACTCGCCGCAGTTTTCGCCGTTCGGCACCGGGGCGCCCGCCAACTACACCGTCGTCGGCGCCGTGCAGGCCGCCGGAAACGTCACGCTGGCGTTTTCCGCCCGCGCCGACCTCAGCAGCTCGACCGAACTCGTCAACGTCTCCGTCGGCGGTACGCCCGTCGGCGTGGCGTTCGGCCCGACCGGCACCGACTGCCCGGCCGTCGCCAACACCGAGTCGCTGGTCGTGTCGCAGTCGGTCTGGAACGCCGCCCGCACCGCCGGCGGCGGAAACGTGCTGGTCGCGATGGTCGCCTCCACGGCCGTGAACGCGGGGCAATGCATCAATCCGCCGTCCTTCATCCGCGTGGACATCTCGTATGCCCGCCCGGTGGTCGACTGCAACAACAACCAGGTTCCCGACGAGTGCGAGGCCGATTGCAACAACAACAACATCCCCGACGATTGTGACATCGCCGCGGGAACGTCACAGGACCGCAACGGCAACAGCATTCCCGACGAGTGCGAATCGCCGGGCGTCACCGTGCAGCAGTCCGGCGGCGTCACGGCCGTCACCGAAGGCGGCGCGCCGGATACGTACACCGTCGTCCTCAACAGCCAGCCGACCGCCAACGTGACCATCACGCTCGCATACAACGGGCAGATCACGACTGTGCCGGCCACGACGCTGACGTTCACCACTGCCAACTGGTTCACGCCGCAGATCGTCACCGTGTCGGCCGTCAACGACGCCGTCGCGGAGGGACCGCATCAATCGACGATCACGCACACGGCCGCCAGCTCCGACGCGAACTACAACGGCGTCGCGATTCCGTCCGTAAACGTGTCGATCACCGACAATGACAGCGTCGGCGTGACCGTTACGCAGAGCGGCGGCAACACCGCCGTCACGGAGGGCGGGCCGGCCGACACGTATACCGTCGTCCTGACCAGCCAACCGACCGCCAGCGTCACGATCACGCTTGCCTACAACGCGGCCCAGATCGGAACGACGCCGACCACGACGCTTACCTTCACGACGGGCAACTGGAACGTCGCGCAGGTCGTGTCGGTTCTGGCCGCCGATGACGCGGTCGCCGAAGGCCCGCAGCAAGTGACGATTACCCACACGGCCGCCAGCGCCGACGCGGGCTACAACGGTCTGGCGGTGGCCTCCGTAAACGTGGCGGTCACGGACAACGACACGGCCGGCGTTTCGATCGTGCAGAGCGGCGGGAGCACGGACGTGACCGAAGGCGGCAACGGCGACAGCTATACGCTCGTCCTCACCAGCCAGCCGACCGCGACCGTAACGATCAACATTGTGCATGACGCGCAAGTCGACGTGAGCCCGTTCGTCGTCAACTTCACGACCGGAAACTGGAGCGTGCCGCAGATGATCACCGTCATCGCGGCCGACGACGCGATGGCCGAAGGGCTGCATCAGTCCACCATCACGCACTCGGTCGCGAGCGCCGACGCGATGTACAACAACCTGCCCGCGCCCAGCGTGCCGGTGAACATCACGGACAACGATTCGGCCGGCGTTTCGATCGTGCAGAGCGGCGGCAGCACGGACGTGACCGAAGGCGGCAACGGCGACAGCTATACGGTCGTGCTGACCAGCCAGCCGTCCGCGGCGGTGACGATCAACATTGGGCACGACGGGCAGGTTACGCCCGATCCGCTCGTGCTCAACTTCTCGACCGGCAATTGGAACGTCGCGCAGACGGTGAACGTCAGCGCGGTGAACGACCTGGTCGTCGAGGGTCCGCACACGTCGACGATCACGCACCAGGTGACGAGCGCGGATGCGAATTACAACAGCCTGGCGGCCCCGAGCGTGCTCGTGAACATCACCGACAACGACAGTTCGTCGTTCGAGGTGGGCGATTTGAACTGCGACGGTTTCGTCGACAACGGCGACATCGACGCGTTTGTGCTGGCGCTGCTCGACGCGGGGCAATATCAGGCGGCGTTCCCGGATTGCAACATCCAGCTCGGCGACGTGAATCAGGACGGCTTCGTGGACAACGGCGACATCGACGCGTTCGTCCAGTTGCTGCTGGGATAGCCGGCGGGAGACGCGGAAGAGCATAGCGCCGGGCGACGGGCCGGACGGCCGTTGCGCCGGGCCTCTGTGCCCGACGCCGTCCCGGCGGAATACGGCGTCGGACGCGAAGCTCCGACGCTACCGCGCGCGGAACGGCGATCTGGCGACTCCGATCACCGGGCGCCGCTCCGGCCGCGCGAGGGCGCGGGCCGCTACGGCCGCGCGAGGGCGCGGGCCGCTACACGCCGGCGGACGCAGCGGCCCGGCGCTACGGCGTCGGACGAATAGGTCCGTCCGCGTTCTCTCGGCTACCATTCCCGAATGGCCGTCACGCAATGGCTCGATCCCGCCGGACGAATCGCCGAGCGCATGCCGCAGTTCGAGCTGCGCCCGCAGCAGCGCGAGATGGCCGACGCCGTCGCGCGCGCGTTCGAGCAGGGCCGCCACCTGGCCGTCGAGGCCGGCACAGGCGTCGGAAAGTCGTTCGCGTACCTCCTGCCCGCGCTCGAGCGCATCGCCGGCGGCAATCAGCGCGTCGTCGTCAGCACGCACACCATCGCGCTTCAGGAGCAGCTCTTTCAGAAGGACGTCCCGTTCCTGCTCGACGCGCTCGGCCTGTCGGTGAAAGTCGAACTGGTCAAAGGCCGCAACAACTACCTCGGCCTGCGCCGGCTGAAGCAGGCGAGCGAGAAACAGACCGCGCTATTCACCGGCTCGACGCAGCTCGACGTGCTGCACGCGATCGAGGATTGGGCCTATCAGACCGAGGACGGCTCCCTGGCCGACCTCCCGTTCGCCCCGCCGCTCGACGTGTGGGAGAAAGTGCGCAGCGAGCACGGCAATTGTCTCGGCCGCAAATGCCCGCATTACGAGCCGTGCTTCTATCAGAAGGCGCGGCGGCGCGCGGAGCAGGCCGGCCTGTTGATCGTCAATCACGCGCTGCTGGTCGCCGACGTCGCCCTGCGGCAGTCCGACGCGCGCGTGCTGCCCGAGTACGACCTGCTGATCGTCGATGAGGCGCACACCCTCGAACAGGTCGCGGCCGAGCGATTCGGCGCCAGCGTGTCGAGCAGCCAGGTGCGGCACCTGCTCACCGGCCTGTTCAACGATCGCACGCGCCGCGGATTCCTCGGCACGGTCGGCCAGGAAAAGCACATTCGCGAAGTGCTCGCCGCGCAGAACGCCGCCGCACATTTCTTCGACACGCTGGCCGACTGGCAGCGCACGAGCGGCCGGTCGAACGGCCGGCTGATTCGCCCGCGCCCGGTGACGGACGTGCTTTCGCCCGCGCTGCTGCGGATGATCGAGCAGTTGGAGCCGCTGCGCGCGGCCCTGCCGCGCGAGCAGGAAAAGGTCGAGTTGGGCTCGTACATCGACCGGGCGCGCGAAGTCGCCACGGCGCTCGAGGGATTGCTGACGCAGCAGTGGGAAGAGCACGTGTATTGGATCGAGATCGGCGGCCGCGAGGAAAGCGAACAGCCGGAGGCGGCTTCGGCGCCGGGCGCGGCGCGCGGGCGCTCGCGCGCGGCGCGGCCGCCGACGCCGCATCGCGCGCAGCGCGTCACGCTCTTCGCGGCGCCGCTCGACGTCGGGCCCATCCTGCGGCGCACGCTGTTCGACCGGCTTTCCAGCGTCGTGCTGACCAGCGCAACGCTCGCGGCCGCCGGCGACGACAGCTTCTCGTACCTGCTGGGCCGATTGGGGGGCGCGGCGCGCCCCGCCTCCGACTCGCCGGAAGGCCCCGACGCGAGACGCTGGCCGCCGCAGGCGCTACGGCTTGGCTCGCCATATGACTATGAAAGGCAGGTTACGCTGCACGTCGAGGCCGGATTGCCCGATCCGAGCGCGGGACGCACGTTCGTCGAGGCGGCCGCGCGCGCCGCGGCGCACTACGCGCGCCTGACCGACGGGCGCGCGTTCGTGCTGCTGACGAGCTATCAGATGCTGGCGGAGTTTGCCGCGCTGCTGCGCGACGATCTGGGGCCGGAAGACTTCACGATCCTGGCGCAGGGCGAGGGGCTCACGCGCACACGAATGCTCGAAAAATTCCGCCAGACGCCGCGCTGCGTGATCCTCGGAGCGGACAGCTTCTGGCAGGGCGTCGACGTGGCCGGCGAGGCGCTCTCGAACGTGACGATCGTCAAGTTGCCGTTCGCGGTTCCCGACCGGCCGACGGTCGAGGCGCGGATCGACCTGATTCGCCGCGACGGCGGAAACCCCTTCAACGAGTATCAGCTTCCCGAGGCGATTCTGAAATTTCGCCAGGGCTTCGGCCGGCTGATCCGGCGTCGGACGGATTCGGGAATCGTGGTCGTCCTCGACCCTCGCGTGGTGACGAAATCCTACGGCCGGCGCTTTGTCGAGAGTTTGCCGAAGTACCGCGTGGAGGTCGGGCGGAGAAGCTGGTGAGCGTTTCCAACTGCGCGAGTCGGTCTGGCGCCCGCACTGCCCGGGCGGCGCTTCGCCGTGCGAACGGCGTTTCGTGCAATCGACAATTCCGAGCGGCAACATTAGTGTAGCGCCGCAAGGCTGGGCTCCCGGCCCGCCGGGCGGGCAAAACCCGCCTCGCGCAGGGAAAAAGCTGCGACGCGCACAATGCCACGCACGACGGCACATCGAAAGGACCAGCCCCGCATGAGCAACCACGGCGATTTCGGCGAGTTCGAGCTGTTGCGGCGATTGACCGAAGCGCCCGGCGTGCCGGGGCGCGAGGAGCGCATTCGCGAAATCGTGCTCGAAGAAACCGCCGGCATGTGGGACGACACGCGCGTCGACAACATGGGCAACCTGATCTGCTTCAAGGCCGCCGCCGCCGTGCAGCGCAGCGCGCGCCGCCCAGCCGCAACGAAACCCGGCGGCGACGGCCGCGCGGCGCCGCGCGTCATGCTCGCCTGCCACATGGACGAAATCGGCTTTTATGTCCGCTACATCGACGACGACGGCCGCCTGCGGATCATGAACGCGGGCGGGTTCGACACGCGCAACCTCTTCGCGCGGCGCGTCCTGGTGCAGGGCCGCAAGGATCTGATCGGCGTGATGAACCCCGTCGGCCGGCCGATTCACCTGGCGACCGAAGAAGAGAAGAAGAAAATCCCGGAGATCAAGGAATTCTTCGTCGATCTGTTCCTGCCGGCGCGCGACGTCCGCAAGCTGGTCGAAGTCGGCGACCCGGTCACGCTGGTTCAGAGCACCGAGGCGATCGGCGACGCGATCTCCGGCAAGGCGATGGATAACCGCGTGGCCCTGTGGGTCGGGATCAACGCGGTGCGGAAGGCGGCCAGGACCAGCCGGTACGACGTCTACTTCGTCGCGTGCGTGCAGGAGGAAGTCGGGCTGCGCGGCGCGACGACCGCGGCGTACAGCGTCGATCCGGACGTCGGCATCGCGATCGACACGACGCTGTGCTGCGACACGCCCGGAATCTGCAAGGACGACGCGGTCACCGAGTTCGGCAAGGGCGTCGGCATCAAGGTGATGGACGGCGCCAGCATCAGCCACCGCGGATTGTTCGACGAATTCGTCACGATCGCCCGCAAGCAGAAGATCGCGCATCAGTTGGAGGTGCTGCCGCGCGGCGGGACCGACGCCGGCGCGCTGCAGCGCGCCCGCGGCGGAACGCGCGCCATCACGCTTTCCGTGCCGACGCGCTACATCCACACCGTCACCGAGACGATCCACCGCGACGACGCCCGCGCCGCGGTCGATCTGCTGGCGGCCTGGCTCGGAACGAAAGCCGAACGTTGAATGTCCCCCGCCGCCGCGCCGAAAACGTCGAGCTTCGAGGAGTTCGCCATGCCCCCCACGGACGACAACCTCACGCCCGAGATCCGCACGCTCACCATCGCGCAGGCCGTCGAGCGCTACGCCGCCGGCGCCGACCTGCCCGCCCGCGAGATCGACGGCCTCTCGCCGGCCCAGCTTCAGTCATTTCCCGTGCCGGGCACCTGGAGCATTCAGCAGATTGCCGTCCACCTGATGGACAGCGACCTCGTCGCGTCCTATCGCATGCGCCGCACCATTGCCGAAGCGCGGCCGATGCTCGATTGCTATGACGAGAGCGCGTTCGCCGCAAAGCTCGGTTATCACGACACGCCGGCCGCCGACGCCGCCGAGCTTTTCCGGCGCAATCGTATACTTACTGCGGCACTGCTACGGCGACAGCCGGCGGAATCGTTCCGCCGGCCGGCAGTCCATCCGGAACACGGCGAAATAACGCTCGAGACATTGCTGCGCACCTACGTCTGGCACCTCGAACACCATCTGCGCTTCATGCGGGACAAGCGCCGGATGATTCTCGGCCGCTGACGCGAGCGCGGGGACCGGCGGAGCGCGCGGGGGCCGATCAAAGTCCCCTCTCCGGCGCTCTGCCGGGCGATCCGCGCGGCGCCGCCGTTATCGGCGGCCGCCTTCGTCGTTCTCCGCAGGAAATTAGAAGAAATCCCACCGCACGACTTGCCTGCCGCACGCACATTTTGAAGTCTCTTCTGCGGAGTCGCCGCTCGGGCTGAAGAACCGCAAACAGGAGAGACAGGAAAATGGCTCTTACAATCAACAACACAAACTCGCTCACATTGCTCAACATTCTTGGCCGAACGTCGGCCAACCAGAGCGATTCGCTCACACGCCTCTCGACAGGCTCGCGCATCAACCGCGGCGCCGACGACCCCGCCGGCCTCATCGCGATGCGCAGCCTGGAGACAGAGCTTCAGGCCATCGACTCCGCCGTGCAGTCCAACCAGCGCACCGACGCCATCCTCGGCGTCGCCGATAACGCCTTCGGCCAGGTCTCCAACCTCCTCGACGAAATTCAGGGCCTCGCCCAGGCGTCCGCCAACTCGGCCGGCCTCAGCCCCGACGAACTCGCCGCAAACCAGGCCCAGATCGATAGCGCGATCGAGTCGATCGACCGCATCATCTCGACCACCGAGTTCAACGGCCGCAAACTGCTCGACGGCACGCAGTCCATCAACGTCAGCGGCGTCACCAGCAGCGAAATCACCGACGTCAAGGTCTACAGCCGCGCGTCGTCGTCGACCAGCACGTCGCTGGCGGTCAACGTCGCGACGGCCGCTTCGCGCGGAACGCTGACCAGCTATGCGACCACGTCGGCCTCGGCCGATACGTCGATCTCGATCCAGGGCGAACTCGGAACCGCCGTCATCAACATCTCCAGCGGCGAGAATCTGTCGAGCGTCGCCTCGAAGATCAACGCCGCGACCGCCCAGACAGGCGTGACGGCGTCGGCCACGGCCGCCAACACGAGCCTTTCGCTGCTCAGCCAGAATTACGGCTCGGATTCGTTCGTCCGCGTCACCACGATCAGCGGCGACTCGACGAATTACTCCAACAACAGCGATTACGGCAGCGACGCCGTCGTCACGGTCAACGGCCAGGCGGCCGCGGTCGACGGCCTCAACGTGAACTTCAGCGCGAACGGCCTGAGCGTCTCGTTCAACCTGACAAGCTCGTTCAACCAGGCCACCGGTTCGAGCAGCTTCAGCGTGACAACGGGCGGAGCGACGTTCCAGCTCGGCACAGACTCGACCACGCGCTCGACCGTCGGCATCGACGGCCTCTATTCGCAGCAGCTCGGCTCCGCGACGCTGGGATACCTGTCGTCGCTCAAGAGCGGCGGCGCGAACACGATCCTGTCCGACCCGGCCAACGCCGCGAATATCGCGGCCGAGGCGGCCAAGCAGATCGCCAAGGTGCAGGGCCGCATCGGTGGTTTCCAGAAGTTCCAGGTGCAGACCGCGCTGAACGCGAACAACGCCACCAAGGAAGCGCTCGAGACCGCCATCGGAACGATCCGCGACGTCGATTACGCGTCCGAGACGGCCAACCTGAACCGCCAGAACGTGCTGCTCCAGTCGGCGATCTCGCTGCTGGGCGTGGCGAATCAGCAAAGCTCGCAGGTGCTGGCGCTCCTGCGATAAGGGTCGCTTTCCGCCGCGGCGGCGCCGGCGGTCCGCCGCGGCATTCGGTCAGGAAATCGGCGCTCGCGGCCTGACCGCACGGCGGCGGCCGCGAGCGACGAGCAAGCTGCGAATCTCGGGGAGTACCTTGCGCGCGGGCCGGCCGAAACGTTTCGGCCGGCCCGTTTCGCGTTTGTACCGATGCGGATCGGCGTGGATTTCCTGCCCGTCTGCGTGGCGCGGGCATCTTGCCAGGTTGTGCCGCGGGATCTGAAACCGCCACGCAAGTGGTGGGCCGGGAACCGGCGACGCGCGCGAATGCTCGGCGATTCGAGGGGCCCTCACCGACACATCACGGAGGATTCAGCAACACATCGACGAATGCGTCGATGTCCCCGTTGTCGACCGCCCCGTCGCCGTTTGCGTCCGCCGCGTTCACGTTGCACGTCGGGTTTGCCGCCTGGTACGCGTCGCGATCGGTCAGCGCCAGCACGAACGAGTCCACGTCGCCGTTGTCCACCGACCCGTCGCAATTCGTGTCGCCCGGGCCGCACGCTTCCGTCACGCCGCGAAACGTCGGCGAATAGTCGGGAAACACGTACCCCAGCTCGCTGTTGCCCAGGCGCTTCTGCACGATCTCCGCCAGCACGTCGCGAAAATCGGTCGTCACCTGCAAGTCGCGGCCCTCGAACAACTCGCCCGCATCCAGCCCAGGCCATTGCGACAGCACCCGCCCGCCCGCGATGTGATTGCCCAGCACCAGCATCGCGTTGCCGTGGCCGTGATCCGTGCCGATGCTGCCGTTTTCGTCCAGCCGCCGGCCGAATTCCGACATGCACACGACCGTCACGTTCTTGTGCGCGTTGCCGCCGAACATGTCGAGGTGGAACGCCGCCAGCGCGCCCGAAAGCTGCCCCATGAGCGTCGCCATCGCGCCCGCGCCCGTCACGCCCTGGTTGTTGTGCGTGTCCCAGCCGCCCAGGTCGATCGCAACCGCCTCCACCCCCACGTCCGCCTTGATCAGCGCCGCCACCGACCTCATCGCCGTGCCGAACGAGCCAGCCGGATACACCGCGCCCGCCTCCGGCACATAGCCCGCGAAGTTGATCGTGTTCAGCAGGTCGATCGTTTGCAGCGTCGTCGCGCCGGCCGCGCGCAGCGGATCGCCGACCAGGTCGTAAAGCTGCGCGATGGTCTCGCGCCGCGCGGCCGCGGTGCCCGCGTTGCCCGTCAGCCCGAATGCGTCCAGATCCGGAATCGGCAGCGCCAGCGGGGCGCTGTCGAGCGTGCGTTGCAGGCCATAGCCGATGCCGACCGCCCGCAAAATCGCGTCCGGGCGGCTCGGCGGCGTGCTGGCGAGGTGTCGGCCGAGCCAGCCGGTGAACAGGCTGGCGTCGTCGGGCTTGCCGACTTCCATGAAGCGCTGCGCGTCGAAGTGCGAGCGCGACGAATCCGTCGATCCGCACGCATGCACGAGCAGCAGGTCGCCCGCGCCGTAGGCGGTCAACAGCGGCGTCATCGCTGGCGCAAGGCCGAAGAATCCGTCGAGATCGGTCGCGCGGTTCGGGTCGCCGCTATCCGGCCGCGGAATCGCCAGCGTCGGGCGCGCCGCGTAGTAGCGATCCTCGCCGTGCGGCACGCAGAGCGTCAGCCCGTCGGCCGCGCCGCGCAGAAAGATCGAAACGATCACGTCGCGATTGGAGCAGAAATCCTGCGCGAACGTGACGCGCGGCAGCCACGCGGGCACGCTGGCCGCGACCGCGGCGCCGCCCGTGGCGTAGAGGAACTGGCGGCGTGAAAGCTGCTGGTACTCCCGGCAACCGCGGCAGGATTCGGTAGCCATTCGAGACTCCTGAAAGGCAAATAGCGGGGACGAATAGCGAATAGCGAATATCGAATGGCGAGTAGCGAGTTTCAGATTCGCATCCGCATCATTCTCGCAATCCCATTACCAGTTCGCGGCACTCGCGCCTTTTTGCAGCGGCCCGCGGCATTCGTACATTCTGTAGCGGCCCGCGCCCTCGCGCGACCGGGACGACGTCATTGCCCCCGGCGCCCCTACGGCCCCGGTTCGCCCCGGCCGCGCTCGGCCATTCGATTCGCACAGATGCACCCGAAATTCGTTCTTCGCTATTCGCAATTCGCCATTCCCTCAGTACCACTGAAACTCCGGCGCGCTCAGCGCCAGCCCCACCGCGTCGCGCTTGCGCGTCGTCGACGGCGGATTCGGCAGCAGATAATCGCGAATCTTCGTCTTCTGATCGGCCGGCATCGCCCCGCCAAAGAGCTTGTCGTCGATCACGTCGGCCACCGCATCGGCCGTGTTCGCCCCGCCCAGCAGCGCGTCGATGCTCACCGAAGAGCCCGCAATGTTCCCGTTCAGCAACGACGCGGCGAAATTCCAGCGCGGCAGAATCAGCCCCACCCACCGGTCCAGCGCGTCCGGATAGCCGTCCGGCGGGCTCCAGTGAAACGGAAGCTGTCCGGCCGCCGTAAGCTGCGTCCGCAGCCCGCCCGTGCTCGTGATCGTCGCGCCCGTCGCGCGCAGCCCCGAAACGACGATGTGGTACGGCCGCTTGTAGCGAACGCCCGCCGCGTTCTCGTCCGTGTTGGCGAACAGCGTCCGCACCATTTCGCGGATGTCGCCGCCGGTCGCCGTATACGTCGCCGCCACGGCGTCCACGAGACTCTGCGGCGGATTTTCTCCCCAGAACCAGCGGCAGAGCTTGCCGCTGATGAACGCGGCCGTGCTCGCGTGCGTCGCGAGAATGTCGAGCACGGCGAAGGCGTCGTTCTGCCCGCCGCCCGCGGGAATGACGTTTCCGAGCACGACCTTCTGCCCGTTGTCGTGGATCGCGCTGTTGTAACGGAACGTGTAGCGCAGCTCGGGCGGATTGATCGCGCGCTGATACATCGTCCAGCCGGTGAAGCAGCGCGCCACTTCCACCACATCCTGCTGCGTGTAGCCGCCGTTTACGCCGAGCGTGTGGAGCTCCATCAGCTCGCGCGCGTAATTCTCATTGGGGTTACCGGCCACGCTCACCACGTTGTCGAGGTAGTAGAGCATCGCCGGGCTCATCGCGCTCGCCCGCAGCAGGTCGGGGAATGTCCCCAGCGCGTGCGTGCGAATCACCTCGCGATCGTCCACCGTCTTCAGGAAACTGTCGATTCCGTTGCGGATGTCGATGTTGAAGTGATCCGTCCAGAACTCGACCATGCGCTCGAAGAGCTGCCGTGTGCTGAACACGCCGCGCAGAATCGCCGCTTCGATCAGCTCGTTGACCACCTGATTCTGCGGCAGATCGGCCAGCAGATACGCGGGCGTCGTCAGCGTCGTGAGCGCGCTCAGCCGCGCCAGCAGCGCCGCGTCTTCCGCGATGTTCTCATAGTCAAGCTGCCAGTCGACGTAGTCGCTGTAGCCCGCCGGCGGAGATTCGGCCGACGCAAGCTCGGCGGCCGTAAGCCCCATGCTGGCGCGGCGCACGAGAAACAGCGGGCGCGGCGCGGGCGCGCCGGCCGTTGCGGTGGCCGCGCTCCACAGCGCCGCGAGCACGGATCCGGCGGCGGTCAGGAGGCGGCGGCGGTCGGTCGATGCTTCCGCGGCGATCCGCGGCAGGTCGGGCGTGGATTTTCCGGGGATACCAAGTGCCTCGAGCAAGCTCATCGCAGTGCCTCGATCCGGGACTTCGACATTAATGGATCGTTTGCGGCGCGCGGGGAGGTGCGAAGACGGCCTCGACGCCGCAGCCCGATACCCGGCATAACGCACGAGCGCGCGGAATCATGCCGGGTTGCGGTCGGTGCGGGAAATTTATTTTCGGCGGCGCGCTACCGCGCGATCCGCCGGACCGCGATCGCCAGCGTCGCCAGCGCGCCCAGCAGGCCGCCGGGCTCCGGGATCGAATACTCGATGACGAGGCTCGGCCGCTTTTCGGGCTCGGGGTGTTCGCGTGTTGCGAAGCGCTTGGATGTCGGAAACACGTCTTCGGTGCTCCGCAGCAGCCAGCCGGCATTGCCCGCCGGGTTGTCGAGCCAGGTCTGCACGTCGGCGGTCAAGCCGGCGCTCGACCACGTATAGAAATCCGGCCCGACGACCAGCAGCGTTGCGCTGGCCGATTCGGCAAAGTCGCCGCCCGTCTGCGTCCAGAACGCGTCGGCATAAAACGTGTGCAGCCAGGTCGCATCGCCGGGCGTCGCCGGCCCCCCGCCGCCCTCTTCCCCAAACGCGATCGACGCGCCCTCGCCCCAATCGCGCAGCACGCGATGAACGCTGACCGGTTCGGCCGCCGCCGCCGTCCGCGACATGTGCAGTCGCAGCGCCGCGCTGAGAATCGTCGATCCCGCCGGAACGGCCGCCGCCACGTCAAACGCGATCAACCCGCGGCGAATGCTCTCCTGCGCCGTCGTGCCGGCAAAGAAGTAGCTGCCCGCGCCGTTGCTGAGATCGCCGGCCGCGCTCTGATACAGCGTGTTATCTTTCGAGGGAGACAGCGAAACGACGTCGCCGCGCGCGGCCGTCGCCAGCGCGAGCAGGCCAAGCGCCGCGACGCGCCAGGCCGGTCGCGATGCCGGATGAACCGCGCAGCCCGGCCGGCGCACGGCCGCGGAAATACGTGCGAAATCGCTCGGCATGTCTTTGCCCTCCTCCGGCCCCATTGTAGCGAAGGCGGGCCGCGCCTCGATGCGTCGCCGGCCGTCTCGCGCCGCACGTCCGCCGCGCGCCGATGTTCCGAAAACTATGCGGCGCTGCCCCCACCGCCGCTCGGCCGATATCGCGCGACGCAGCCCGGCGCTTCCTCCACCTCGACGCATTCGAGCCGCGCCGGCGGCGTCGCCAGCCCGGCCAACCGCTCGGCCAGGTAGACGCACACGTTTTCCGTCGACGGGTTCCGCACCGCGAAAGCCGGAAGCTCGTTCAGGTTCGTGTCGTGCAGCCCGGCCAGCGCCGCGTCGAGCCCCCGTTTCACCGCGACAAAATCGAGCACCAGCCCCGACTCGTCGAGGGCGGGGCGTACGAATGTCACGTCCACGCGCCAATTGTGCCCGTGCAGCGGCTCCACGCGCCCATCGGGAAGCCGCAATTGGTGCGCTGCGGAAAACCAGCCGCCGACGGTGATTTCGTACATGGCGGTCCCTCCGTGTGCGCGTGCCCCCACGCGGGTTTCTTCATCGCCGCGAGGTCAACCAGGCCGTCTCGCGCGGCCGATTCTCATAGCCGGGGACGCCAGTTCGGAACACGGGAGCTTGATGATATGGGATACCGCTCGGCCCCGCCGCCGCGATCGCTCGCCGCGGTCGTGATCCTCTGCGCGTCGGTCGTCGCGTGCGGCTGCGCTCGGCGAGCGCCGGCCGAGGCGAATCCGTTTCGCCCCATGACGGAGCGTCCCGCGCTGTTCACGCGCGCCGACGTCCTGCTCGAAACCGCACACGGCGCCGTCGGCGAGCTTGACAGCCGCTTGGACGATATACTCTACTAAAGCGGCGGAACCGTGTGCGGCCGGGCCGACCCAGACCGGCACGACGCGGCGCCGACTCGCGCCGGGCGGAATGGACTCCAATGCGCGTCTGCTTTACCAGCGATCTTCATGGCCGAGCTGGTTTGTATGAGCAACTGCTGGAGCTTGCCGAGCGCGAGCGGCCGGAGTTGCTGATATTGGGCGGCGACTTGTTCGTGGATGGCGAGCTGGACGATCCGCGCGGAACACAGGTCGCGTTTATCGAGGGCACGTTTCGCCGCTTTCTCGACCAGCTCCTCAGCCGTTCGCCCGAACTCGCCATCGCCTGCATCCTCGGCAATCACGACTGGGCCTGCGCGCGCGACGCGCTCGAAACCGAACAGCGGGCCGGCCGAATCCGGCTCCTCGACCTGCGCGCCCCGCTCCAGCTCGACGGCTTCCGATTGCTCGGCTACTCCTGCACGCCGCCCACGCCCTATTGGGTCAAGGATTTCGAACGGCTCGACCTGCGCGGCGATGCGCCGCCGGAAACGGGCGGCGCCGTCTGGGACGCGCAGCTCGGCCGAGCGCGGCAGGCGCTGCCGAACGAGTACTTCGCCGCGGCGTCGAGCATGGACGAAGACCTCGCGACGGCGCCGATTGTCGAAGACCCGTGGATCTTCGTCTGTCACGCGCCGCCCTACGACTCCCAGCTCGACCGCCTTCCGCACATTTCCGAGCCGATCGGCTCGCGCGCCGTTCGCCGTTTCATCGAGGAGCGCGGGCCCCTGCTCGCGCTGCACGGGCACATTCACGAATCGCCGCAGGTGACCGGGCGCCACGCGCAGCGCGTCGGACGATCTCTGTGCGTCAACCCGGGACAGGACGCGGCGCGATTGCACGCCGTGCTGTTCGATTCGCGCCAGCCCGAGCAGACGCTCCGCCACACGGTGTACGGGTGACGCAGCCCGCGGAGCGCGATCCGCCGTGGCGGCGCGCGCGGCGGCACGTCGCGCTGATCGGCGCCCGCGGAGCCGGTAAGTCTGCCGTTGGCCGCGCCTTGGCAGAGGCCCTCTCGCTTCCATTCGTCGACGTCGACGAACGCGTCGAAGCGGCGGCCGGCTGCACGATTCGCCAGCTCTTCGAGCAATTCGGCGAATCGCAATTCCGCCAGCGCGAGGCCGTCGCTCTGCGACAGGCGCTCTCCGGCCCGCCCGGCGTGCTCGCGACCGGCGGCGGCGCCGTGCTGCTCGACGAAAACCGCCGGGCGCTGCGCGAGCGGGCCGTCTGCCTGTGGCTGTCGGCGCCGGCCGACGTGCTCTGGCGCCGCGTCGAGGCCGACCCGGCCGGCGCCGCGCGGCGCCCCGATCTCACCGCGCGCGGCGGTCCGGACGAAATGCGCGAGATTCTCCGCGCCCGCGAAGCGCTGTATCGTGCCGCCGCCGACGCGGAGATCCGCACCGACGGCCGCTCGCTGGCCGAGGTTGTGGCCGAATCTCGCGCGGCGCTCGATTCGTGGCAGCCGCGGAGCAAGCCGGAATGACGCCGCACTCCGTGATGGAGATTTTTCTCGGCGTGCTCGGCGCGTGCGTCGGCAGCTTCCTCAACGTCGTCGCCTATCGCCTGCCCGCCGGAATGTCCGTCTCGAAACCCGCGCGCTCGTTCTGCCCGCACTGTCGCCGATCGATCGCGTGGTACGACAACGTCCCTGTGCTGAGCTGGCTCGTCCTGCGGGCGCGCTGTCGGCAGTGCGGCGCGCCGATCTCCGTGCAATACCCGCTGGTCGAGGCCGCGACGGCCGCCGTGTTCGTGCTCGTGTATCACCTGCTGTTCGTACTGGCGGCCCGCGACGGGTTCGTGCCCGATCTGCTGCGCGACTGGCCCCTGCTGCTCAGTTGGCTGACGCTGGCGGCGGCGCTGGTCGCGTGTGCCGTGATGGACATTGCGTCCTACTCCGTCGACGTGCGCGTCACGAACATCACGCTCGGCGCGGGCGTCCTTCTCGCCATGATCTGGCCGCGCCCCGACTTGCTCCGGCCGGTGGCGGAAACACCGCTGGCCGCCGCCGCGCTGGCGGCGGGACTCGCCACGCTCCTCATGATGCACGTGCAGAGTTGGCGCGAATCGCGCGCCGCACACGGCGTTGCGCATGAATCGTCGCAATCCACCGACGCACCTGCGGTCGAGAGCGGCGCGAATGGCGCGCCTCTCGCCGCGCGCCTCGGACTTTTCGGAATCCTCGCGCTGGTCGCGCTGTCCGCCGCAATCGTCATCGCCCCCGCCGAGGCGGCGTCCGCCGCATCGTCGCGGCTCGCGTCGCTCCCGGTCGTCGGGCTGTTCGTCGTGCTGTTTCTTCTGCTCGTGGTGGCCGGAGGACATCAGCGCGACGCCGACGCCGAGATCGAAGCCGCAATCGAGGAGGAGCGCGCCGGGGCGCGTGCCCAGGCTCTGCGCGAGCTGGCGTGGCTGGTCACGCCGCTCATCCTCGCCGTCGGGGCATATCTGCTCGCCGCGCGCTCGCCGGTCGCCTGGCGCGGCGTGGCGCTCGGTTCGCCCGGCGCAGATGTGCTGCCGCTCGCCGGCGTCGCATATGCCGCACACGGCGTCGTCATGGCCGCCGCGGCCGGCTGGGCGCTGCGCATCATTTTCACGCTCGTGTTCGGACGGGAAGCATTCGGCGTCGGCGACATCTACATCCTCGCCGCGGCCGGCGCGTGCGCGGGAGCGGAGATCGCGCTGCTCGGCCTGCTGCTGTCGATCGGCATCGCGCTGGCGGGCTGGATTCTCGGCTTGCTGCTCAAAAGCACCGTAATGATCCCCTTCGGCCCGTGGCTGGCGCTGGGCTTTCTCGCGGCGCTGTGGCTGCATCGCCCGGCGATGGCGCTGGCGCGCACGTACGCCGACAGCCTGAGCTTCCTGTGGCAGGAGCGGCCCGACATGGTGCTGGCGGGGGTCGGCGTGCTGTTGGCCGGCTCGGTCGGCGCGGTGATCCTCGCGCGGCTGATGCGCCGGCTGATCGAGCGGGCGGCGTGACCGAGACGGGATGCCGGCCCGCGCGCAAAAACCGCTACCATGTGGCGCAGCCCGCCCCGCGAGCGTAACCGCGGCGGCGCTCGCGCCGACCCCGACCTCGCAGGAGATTCGCCGTGTCCGAAATGCCGGCTCAGATTCAGTACGAAGATTTCTCGAAGCTCGAAATGCGCATCGGGACGGTGATCGACGCACAGCTCCATCCAAATGCCGACAAGCTGCTCGTCGTGAAGGTCGATCTCGGCACGCAGCAGCGCCAGGTCGTCGCCGGCATCCGCGGCTATTACGAGCCGCAGCAACTCGTCGGGCGCCAGGTCGTGCTGCTCGCCAATCTCGCGCCGCGCGTGATGCGCGGCGTCGAGAGCCAGGGCATGATCCTCGCCGCCTCGACCGAGGACCGCTCCGCCGTCATTCTCCTCTCGCCCGAACGCCCGATCGCCCCCGGGTCGAAGGTGTCGTGAGGCCGGCCGCTTGCGCCCGCGGATTGCTTCTCGCGTGCGCAGCCAGCGCTTGCGGTGGATGCGTCGCGCCGCGCCCGGGCGAGCCGCTCGTCCGCCGCGGCGATGAGATTGCGATCTGCGGACAGCTCTTCCACACCGGCGCGCCGGTCGTGCTGTGGACGGACGCGGGCGGCTACGACGCGTACCGCGTCGAACCGCGCTTCGCTGCGACGACCGCCAGCGCGCCCGCGACGCAAGCCGCGCGCTATGGACCGGTCCGCGGCGGGCTGGCCGAGCCGCTGGCCGAGCGGGTTCGGCGCGGTGGCTGGCGTTGCGAGGATCTGCGCGAATGCGTGGACCTCCTCGTCCTGCACTACGACGCCTGCGGGGTATCGCGCCGTTGTTTCGAGATTCTGCACGACGTCCGCGGCCTCTCCGTTCACTTCATGATCGATCTCGATGGAACGATCTACCAGACGCTCGACGTTAAGGAGCGCGCCTGGCACGCCGGACCCGCCAACGACCGCAGCGTCGGCGTCGAGATCGCCAACATCGGCGCGTACGAATCCGCCGAACCGCTCCGCGCCTGGTACGCCGCCGACCGCCACGGCCGAACACGCATCACCGTCCCTCCCGCGCTCGGCGAGACCTTCCGGTCGACGCTGCGGCCGGCCCGGCCGGCGCCGATACTCGGCGAAATCCACGGCCACCCGCTCGTGCAATACGACTTCACGCCGCAGCAATACGACTCGCTCGCGCGGCTGACGGCCGCGCTCTGCCGCGTGTTGCCGCGGATTCGTCCGGTCATGCCGCGCGGGCCGGGCGGGGCGGTGTTGACGCGGGCGCTCACCGCGGCTGAGTTGGCCGGGTTTCATGGCATTGTCGGGCACTATCACGTGACGACACAGAAGGTAGACCCCGGACCGGGCTTCGATTGGGAGCGACTCGCCCGCGACCTGCGCGCCTGGGTCAGTGAATAGAACTGGACCGCAGCCGCCCCCGGCTGCATTCGGAAGCGACGGAGACACGGAGCGACGAAGGCGTACGCCATCCGAACCCACAGCGCAAGTGGTGGGCCGGGAGCCGGCGACGCCCGAATCGTGAGTATCCGAACCCCTCACGCGAGTGAGGGACCGGCGGGGGAAACGATCGCGGGGATCAAGTCCGATCCGAGCCGCGACCGTCAGGGAGCGCA
>CAZHIE010000037.1:0-4392 GCA_964532435.1 uncultured Planctomycetales bacterium | reverse complement strand
CCCCCCCCCCCCGGGGTGTGCGGGCCGGGGGGGGTAACCGTGGGGGGGGATAACGCCCCACCCGCGCCGCCACCGTCCGGGCCCCCACGCTTCGGCCGGAGTTGCGGGTCATCGCGGCGGGCCGACGTCCTGATCAAAGTGCTTCACGCACGCGCGTTGAACAGAGCGCTCTCGGCGCGCGATAGCGCGCCAAATCGCTTCAATCGAAAGACGCTCGAACATCCAACCCGTAACCGGCGCACCGCGCCGCGCTCCCTGACGATCGCGGCTCCGATCATCAGGGGACCGCAGCCATCCTCGCATCCTGCATTCGGCCGAAGAACCCGCCCCAACCGTGTGGCGCCGTCTAACAGCCGCTGTCCTGCACATGACCGAGAAAGCGCGTAAAAAACCAGCAAACCTCATCGGTCAAAACTTCCGATAACTCCTGCGGAGTCCGGTAGAATCGCGGCCTGGCGGCCGCGCATTGACTTTCGCGGGTCAAACGGGTTACAAACGGAACCGGGTGGGCGCGGTTCCGGCGGCATTCCCTCTGCGGCTAGAGGGCGAAGCGGAGAGGCGGACTGTGCGAAGGGGCTGCGCGATCGGGGCGGTAATGGTGATGGCCGGCGGCCTCGCGCTGCTGCCCGGCTGCGCGATCAACGACCTGCGCGGGCGCGACCACCTCGACCGCGCCAAGGCCGCCCTGCGCGACAAAAACCTCGACTCGGCCATTGCGGAATTCCGCCAGGCCGTGAATCTCGACCCCACGCTGGCCGACGCGCACACCGGCCTGGGCTTGGCGTACAAGGAGCGCGGCGACCTCGACCAGGCGGCCGACTCGCTTCAACAGGCCGTGCGCCTCGATCCCCGCAGTTTCACGCCGGTCTTCGAGCTGGGCGAGGTGTATCGCCTGCTGAATCGCATGACGCAGGCGATCCGCGCGTACATCATCGCGTGCGAGCTCGATCCGCGGAATTTCGATTCGCACTTTCGGCTGGCGATGTGCTACCAGAGCACGGGCGATCTCTACAAGTCGATCGAAACGTACAAGGAAGCGATCGGCATCAACCCGCGCAACGCGTACGCATGGAGCAATCTCGGCGCGGCCTACGACACCATCGGCCAGCATTACGAAGCGATCAAGGCGTACAAGGAATCGCTGGAGTGCAACACGCGCCAGCCCGAGGTGCTCGTCAACCTCGCGACGGTTTATTTGAACCAGGAGCGCTGGCCGACGGCGCGCAAGACGCTCGAGGCGGCCATCCAGCTCAGCGGCGACCTGTCGATCGCGCACGAGCGGCTGGGCTACTGCTATTGGCGCGAGAACAATCTGGACGCCGCGGCGCAGGCGTACATCCGCGCCATCTCGATCGATTCGAAGAACGCGGCCGCGTTTGCCGGGTATGGCGTGGTGCGCATGACGCAGTATCTGAACAACCCGGAGCAGACTTCGCTGCGCGACGAGGCGGTCGAAGCCTGGCACAAGAGCCTGGAGCTCGACCCCGAGCAGCCCAAGCTGCGCAACCTGATTGAGAAGTACCGCCCCAAGCACGAACGCCAGCCGATCCGCTTCGACGACAGGGACGGGCTGTGAGCGTCGTCGCTAATCCGCGCTCTCCAGCCGCGGATGCAGCACGTGCTGACCGAAGATGTTGACAAAGTCGACCGTCAGCTCGCGCGGCAGGGCCGGCGCCGCCGGCGGAAACACGCGAATCCTTCGCCGCTTGCGATCCAGCTCGTATCGCGCTGCCGCGCCGCTCCACTCCACGCGCAGCGAATCCTCCAGCATCCGCAATCCTTCGCCGCCCGGCCCGCTGCGCCCGATCAGTCCGTCGTCCAGTTCCACGATCCAGGCGCCGTCCGCGGAAACCTGCCGCCCGTCGGGCATTACGAGGCGCACGCGCGGCAGCCCCGCCTGCGCCCAGCGCGCCAGGCCGAGGAACAGCCCATATGCCTCGCGCCGGTTGTAGAGCGGATCGCGCAGCCGCTCTTCCTCGTCCGGATTGCTGAAAAACGACGCCTCGCTGAGCACCGCCGGCACACGCGCATGCCGCAACACGCCGAATCCCGCATTTTTGTAGATCGCCAGGTCGCTCACCAGCGCGCAGCCCACCTGCTGCTCCAGCCGCAGCGCGTCGTTCAGCCCGGACAGGATCCATCTCGCCGCGCACAGGCTGGCCGGGCTGTGCTCCGGATCGCGGTGATAGAAAACGGTCGTGTAATTGGCCGTCTCGCTGGCCGCCGAATTGTGATGAATGGACAGGAACAGGTCGGCCGCCGCGCGGTTCGCGACCTCCGCCCGCGCCAAAAGATCGTCATCATCGGGCAGGTTGAGCGAGCGATCCTCCGCGCGGGTCAGGCGCACGTCGGCCTCGACCGCCTTGAGAAAATCGCGCAGAAACATCGCCACGCGCAGATTCACGTCCGCCTCGCGCAGTCCGGTCGGCCCGCGCTTCCACCCGCCGCCCGGGTCGCGCTGCCCGACGTGCCCGGGGTCGAGCACGATCCGCACGCCGCGCAGATGCGCCGCATATGGCGGAATCGGAAACGTCGCCTCCGGCTGCCGCGTCCAGTCGTACCGCTCGGCCGGCATGTAAACGGGATCGCCCGCGACGCGCGCTCCGCCGCCCCGTCGCAGAGGCGCGTAGGCCCCGCCGACCAGCAGCCATACCGCGGCGGCGGCGGCGAAAGCGACGGCGACGTGCGTGGAAATGTGCCCGATGGTCGTGAGCATCCATGCATCGCGACGAGCCATGGCGGTGTTTCTCGATGTTGGCGCGACTCTGCCCCGTCCGGCGCTGCGCGGCGGATTCGTCGAATCCGCGAGCTGGTGCATTCGCGCCGAACGCGCCAGCCGGTAAACATGATACGACGGCGCCAACGCTGCACAAGCAGCGCGCCCCCGGTGCGCGAGTGCACTGCGACTGCGGACCGCCGCCGCCGGCTGCATTCGCCATCGGTCCCGCTGTCGCTCTGCCCTCCGCGTTGAAGCGCCCTCAACCGCCGCCTACCATAGCGCGGGGAACTGAGCGGGAGCATTCCGGCATGGCTGATTCCACCGTCGCGATCCTTCGCACCACTCCCGCCACCGTGTTGCGCGATTATCACGAACTCCTCAACCTGGCCGGCTATCAGGACGTGATCGCCCGCGACGCCGACACCGCGCTGAAGGTCAACATCTCGTGGCACTTCTTCTTCCCCGGCAGCAGCACGACCCCCTGGCAGCTCGACGGCGTCATCCGCGCGATGAAGCACGACGGCTATGACCCCGCCCTCATCCACGCCTGCCACAATCGCACCGTCGTCATCGACGCGCACCTGGGCGAACGCGAAAACAAGCAGGTCAATGTGGTCGAGGCGCACGGCCTGCGGAATGTGCATCTGTACGAAGGCGGCGACTGGATCCCTGTTCGCGAAGCCGTCGGCGACCTGGCGAAAAAGTTCCTGTGCCTTAACCAGGTCTACCCCAAGGGCTTCATGATTCCGCGCCGCTTCATCGGCGAGAACATCATTCACCTGCCGACCGTGAAAACCCACGTCTTCACCACGACCACCGGCGCGATGAAGAACGCCTTTGGCGGATTGCTCAACGAGCACCGCCACTGGACGCACCCGGTCATTCACGAGACGCTCGTCGACCTGCTGATGATCCAGAAGAAGATCCATCGCGGCGTGTTCGCGGTCATGGACGGCACGTTCGCCGGCGATGGGCCGGGCCCGCGCTGCATGATCCCGCACACCAAGAACGTGATCCTGGCGAGCGCCGATCAGGTCGCGATCGACGCCGTCGCGGCCAAGCTCATGGGTTTCGACCCGATGAAGATCAAGTTCATCCGCCTCGCCCACGAGCTCGGCCTGGGCTGCGGCGACCCGGCCAGGATCAGAATTGTCGGCGACGCGTCGGCCGCGGCCGAAAACTGGCACTTTCAGGGTCCGTTCAAGAAAATGACGTTCGCCAGCCGGATGCAGCACCTGATCTATTGGGGCAAGCTCAAGGCGCCGATCGAGTGGTCGCTGAAGACGTGGCTGGCGCCGTGGGCGTACATCGCCAGCGTGCTGTACCACGACAGTTTCTGGTATCCCGTTCGAGCGCGAAAGATGATGCACCCCGTGCTGCGCAGCGAATGGGGCCGGCTTTTCCGAAACTGGGACGAGGTGGCCGCGCAGGTCAGCCTGGGGCGCGACGCGGCCGGCCGCGACCTCGCGCAGGGCTATCCGTCGGTCGGGGATGACGCGGCCAAGATCAAGCGGCTGGGTTTCGCGGCCTTTCGCGAGTCGCTGGGCATCCTCAAGACGTGCGTGGTGCAGAACCCGGACGTCGGCCGGCACGCGCGCACAAAGGGCACGGCAGGCACGGAGAGCACGGCGACGCACTGACGGTCCCTTGAACACGGGACCGCAGCCGCCCTC
>CAZHIE010000036.1:9565-28622 GCA_964532435.1 uncultured Planctomycetales bacterium | reverse complement strand
ATCCCCGCGCGCTGGCGCTTGGGGTTCGGAATGGCGGTGATTCGGGGATGACGCCAGAAGACTCGCCTGCGGGCAGGCGGGCTCAATCGTCCTCACGATTCTGCGATCAACTCTCCGGTTGCCGGCTAGCCGGGCGTGCAGAGCGTCATCGCGACCAGCACCAGCGCCACCAACGCTGCGTACAGGCCGGGGAGTTCCACCTTCGACGTTCGGCGTGCCCACGCGACGCCTGCCACATTCGCCGTCTTTCGGATTCGCGCGACCATCGTCCATCTCCGTCGATCCGGCGGGACCATTCCCGCCAATCAGCGAAGTGACAACCGAAGCCCGGTCTCACGCCCGCGCGGCGGCCACCGGCAGCGGTCGCGTTCCGGCCTTCTGCTGCGGAACGATCTCCACGCGCACGTTCTTGTACCGCGGCGTGCGCGACTCGGGGTCGGCCGACTGCGGCACGAGCACGTTCGCCTCCGGGCAGTACATCGCCGCGTTGCCCGCGCGGATGTCGAACGGCCGGACAA
Source organism: uncultured Planctomycetales bacterium (assembly GCA_964532435.1). Taxonomy (GTDB): domain Bacteria; phylum Planctomycetota; class Phycisphaerae; order UBA1845; family Fen-1342; genus CAZHIE01. The sequence continues at coordinate 28,104 of CAZHIE010000036.1, read as the reverse complement.
GAATGTCGCGCATCTCGCCGGCCTCGCCGCGGACGGTGACGCGCTCATCGGGCTTCAGCCCCAGGCGCGAGACATCGACCGGATTCATCAGGATGACGTCGCGGCGCTCCTGCCCGCGATAGACGTCTTCGATCTCGTAGACGACGGTGTTGAACTGCCCCTCGCTACGAATCGTCATCAGCCGAAGCGCGCCGGCGGCGCCCGGGCCGAGCGGCGCGTCGTCGGTCGCAGCGCCGGGCGGAATCGGCACAACGTGGAACTTCGCCCGGCCGGTGGGCGTGGGGAATTTCTTCGTGTGGAACGTACGGCCGGCGACGTGGAATTCGTTCCGAGTGCGATCGATCTGCCCGATCTTGTCGTAGCCCGGCACGATGGCGGCTATGGCTTCGCGGATGCGGGCGTGGTCGCCGAGCGCGTCCCAATCGAGCGGTCCGGCGGGGAGCACCATGCGCGCGAGCGCTGCGACGATCTCGGTCTCGCTGCGCGCTTCGGCGATGCGCGGTGGGCCGCCCTCGCTCAGCCGGACATAGTTGAACATCGATTCCTGCGTGGTGGCCTGTGATTCCTCGTCGCGCGCCCGCACGGGCAGAATCAGCGTCTCGCGGGCACGGCCCCAGGCGTGCCCGGTGTTGAGCGTCGTGCTGAGATACGCGACGAAATCGAGCTTTTCGAACGCGGCGGCGGTGCGAGCGGCATCGGGCGTCGCGCCATAGAGATTCCCTCCCAGGCACAGGGCGGTGCGCATGCGGCCGGCGGCCATCGCGTCGACGCAGGCGAGCGTGTCGAGGCCCGGCGTCGTGGGCAACCTGACGCCAAAATGCGATTGCAACCGGTCGAGCACGGCGGGCGCGAGCTGCGGCGCGACGCCCATCGAGCCGACGCCCTGCACGTTGCTGTGCCCGCGGATGGGGAGCAGGCCCGCGCCGGGCCGGCCGACCATGCCGCGAAGGAGCGCGAGGTTAGCGATGGCGCGGACGTTGTCGACGCCGTGGGCATGGTGGGTGATTCCCATCGTCCAGGCGAAAATCGCGGCGCGCGACCGGGCGTACATGTCGGCCGCGGCGTCGATTTGATCGTTCGGCACGCCCGAGCGGCGCTCGATATCGTCCCAATCGAGCGCCAATAGGTGGCTGCGTAATTCCTCCTCATTCTCGCACGATTCCGCGAATGCGCGGTCTTCGTCGCAAGGCATCGACATTTCGTCGATCCGCTTGGCGATGCCCGAGAGGAGCGCGATGTCGCCGCCGATGTGCGGTTGGAGATAGAGGCTGGCGACTTCGGAGCCGAAGAGCATGCTGCGCACGTCCGACGGCACGCGGAAGTTGACAAGCCCGACCTCGCGCAGCGGATTGACGACGATCACGTCTCCGCCGCGCCGCCGCAGTCGCACAAGCTCGGCCATGAGGCGCGGATGATTCGAGGCCGGGTTGCCGCCGATCAGGAACACGAGGTCGCAGCGCTCCAGATCTTCCAGCGTGACGGTCGCCGTGCCGGTTCCGAGCGCGGATTTCAGCCCGACGCCGCTGGCCTGGTGGCAGTAGTAGCTGCAATTGTTGACGTTGTTCGTGCCGTACAGCCGGGCGAAGAGCTGCCAGAGGAACGCGGCCTCGTTGGAGGCGCGCCCGCTGAAATAAAAGAAGCTTTCGTCAGGCGCGGTGCGGCTAAGCGCGGCGGCGCAGCGGCGCAGCGCTTCCTCCCACGAGATCGGCCGATAGCCGGCGTCGCCGCGCTCGGCCAGCAGCGGCTGGCCGACGCGCCCGAGTCGTTCGAGGTCGTAGGGCGAGAGCGTACGCAAATGCGCGAAGCCGTAGCGCGCGAAAAACTCGGGCGCGATGCGGCCGCGCATGTCCGCCGCCATCGCCTGCATCGATTTCTTGCACACTTCCGGGAACCGGCCGGCCTCGTTGGTCATTCCGCCGCGCTGTCCGCCCATGCCCAGCGCGCAGGTCTTGCAGGCGTTTCGCGTCCGCAGCGCGCGGGCGAAGCGCCAGAATCCGCCCGCCTGCCGCGCCATGCGAAAGGCGTAGGCGATCGAGCGCCAGCCGCCGCCCGAGGATGGTTGCCGCATCGAAACTCCCTTCCGCCGTTCGCCGCATGTTACGGGCGATGGTAGACTGACGCGATTGCGAGCGGTTTCGGAGAGACACCGAAACGCGCGAGGAGAGGCGCTCGTGGAGCGGATCATCCGCGTCGTCGGGGCGCGGCAACACAACCTGCGCAACGTCAGCGTGGACATTCCGCGCGACCGGCTGGTCGTGCTGACGGGCCTGTCCGGCTCGGGCAAGAGCAGCCTGGCGTTCGACACGATTTTTGCCGAGGGGCAGCGCCGATACGTCGAGTCGCTCTCCGTTCACGCCCGGCACTTTCTGGAACAGGTCGGCAAGCCCGACGTCGAGCGCATCGACGGCCTTCCGCCGACTCTGGCGATCGAGCAGCGCGGCGGCGCCGTCAGCCCGCGCTCGACCGTCGCGACGTCGACCGAGATTTACGACTTCCTGCGCGTGTTGTACGCGCGCGTGGGGCAGGCGCACTGCCCGCGCTGCGGGTCGCGCATCTTCGCCCGCACGGTCGACCAGATCGTCGACGCGGTCATGGCCTATCCCGAAAGCGCAAAGGTGATGGTGCTCGCGCCGTTGGCGCGCGGGGCGCGCGGCGATCAGCAGCAGGCCCTGCGGCGCATCCAGCGCGAGGGCTTCGTGCGGGCGCGCATCGACGGCGTGCTCGCCGACATCCGCGAGGCCGTCGAATTGCCCAAGGGTTCCCGCGCGGCGGTCGACGTCGTGGTGGATCGGCTGGTGTTGCGGCCGGACGTCCGGTCGCGCCTTGCCGACGCGGTCGAACTGTCGCTCTCGCTCGGCGACGGCATGCTGATCGTCAGCCGCGCCGCGCCCGACGCGCCGCAGCGGCGCGGCAACGGCGACGGCGCGTGGCAGGACGAGACGTTCAGCCAGCGGCACCTGTGTACCGCCTGCGGCGTGGGCATATCGGAGCTTTCGGCCCGCGTGTTCAGCTTCAACTCGCCGTACGGCGCTTGCCCCGAGTGCGACGGCCTCGGCACGACGCTGCAATTCGACGCCGGGCTGATCGTCCCCGACGACGCGCTGCCGCTGGCCCGCGCGATCGCGCCGTGGGCCGGAGTCAAGCGCCGCGCCGCCGCGCACAGCGCCAAGGCGCTCGCGGCGGTCGCCGCCGCGCTCGAAATCGACGCGGAGACGCCGTTCCGGGCACTGCCCGAAGACGTGCGGCGCATCATTCTGCACGGCACGCGGCCCGCCGATGTTCGGCAGCTCGGCGTCGAGTTTGAGGGCGTCATTCCCAATCTGGAGCGGAGGCTGCGCGCGGCGGGCGACCGCGGGGCCGGCGGGCTGGCCGACTTCCGGTCCGAGGTCGTCTGCCGAAGCTGTCATGGGGCGCGGCTGAATCCCGAAGCGCTGGCGGTGCGCGTTGCGGGCCGCGGGATTCACGAGGTAGTCGGAACGACGATTGCGGCGGCCGGAGCGTGGTTCGAGGGCGTCTCGTTCGAGGGCGAAGCGGCGCAGATCGCCGAGCCGATCGTGCGCGAAGTGCGGCAGCGGCTTCGTTTTCTCAACGAGGTCGGGTTGGGCTATCTGACGCTCGATCGCACCAGCGCGACGCTTTCCGGCGGAGAGGCGCAGCGCATCCGGCTGGCGACGCAGCTCGGCAGCGGACTTGTGGGCGTGTGCTACGTGCTCGACGAGCCGACGATCGGGCTGCACCAGCGCGACAACGAGCGCCTGCTGCGCGCGATTCGCCGGCTGGTGGAGATCGGCAACAGCGTGCTGGTCGTCGAGCACGACGAGGACGTCATTCGGGCCGCGGATTACCTGATCGACATGGGACCGGGCGCGGGATTGCACGGCGGGCGGATCATCGCGGCCGGCCCGCCCGGCGCGGTCATCGACGATCCGCAGTCGATCACCGGACGATTTCTGCGGAACGAATTCTCGATCCCGCTGCCCGACGAACGGCGTCCGCGGCGCGGCGGCGCGGCGCTTCAGATTCTCGGCGCGGCCGAGAACAATCTCCGCAAGATCGACGTGACGATTCCGCTGGGCCTGCTGTGCGCCGTTACGGGCGTAAGCGGCAGCGGAAAAAGCACGCTCATTTCGCAGATTCTGCTGCCGGCCTTGCGCCGCCGCATCAACAAGTCGCGCGAGCGCGTCGGCCGGCACGACCGGATCGTCGGCGCCGCGCGGATCGACAAGGTGATCGAGATCGACCAGACGCCGATCGGCCGAACGCCGCGCAGCAATCCGGCGACGTACACGGGCGTATTCGACGAAGTGCGGAAGCTGTACGCGAAGTCTCAGGAGGCGCGTCTGCGCGGCTATGGCGCCGACCGGTTCAGCTTTAACGCGAAGGGCGGTCGCTGCGAGGCTTGCCAGGGACAGGGCGTGCGGCGGATCGAGATGCACTTTCTGCCGGACGTGTTTGTCGAGTGCGGCGAGTGCCGCGGGACGCGCTATGGCCGCGAAACGCTGGAAATTCGCTATCGCGGAAAGAGCATCGCCGACGTGCTGGCGATGCGCGTGGAGGAGGCGCTGCGGTTCTTCGACAGCTTTCCGAAGATCGCGCACGGCGTGCGGGCGCTGTCGGACGTCGGGCTGGGCTACATCGAATTGGGGCAGCCGTCGAACACGCTATCCGGCGGCGAGGCGCAGCGCGTCAAGCTGGCGGCCGAGCTGGCGAGGGGCGTGCTGTGGCCGGTCGCGCCGGATGGGCCGCCGAGCGCGTCGGCGGCGCAGCGCGCGAAGCTGGCGGACCACACGCTGTACGTACTGGACGAGCCGACCAGCGGGCTGCATTTCGCGGACATTCAGACGTTGCTGAGTGTTCTGAATCGCCTGGTGGACATGGGCAACAGCGTGATCGTGATCGAGCACAACCTGGACGTGATCAAGACGGCCGATTGGATCATCGATCTCGGCCCGGACGGCGGCGAGGCGGGCGGCGCGATTGTCGCGGAAGGGACGCCGGAGACGGTCGCGGCGAGCGCGGCGAGCCACACGGGGCGCTACCTGCGCGCCAAGCTGGCCTGACGCGCTTGGGAGGCGCCGGCGAACAATCCCGGCAGATCAGCCGCGCGTAACGGGGCGGATCACGTTCCGTCGGCCTCCGTGCCGAACGGTCGGCGATCGAGGTCGAGCCTCCCGCTCGTCGCGAGCCCCGTTGCGCGGCGCCGCGTCGGCCGTCCGTGGCCGACAGGCTGTCGGCGCCTGTCTCCGCGTGGTATCGGCCGAGGAAGGCGCGCGAGGTGAGCGCGGATGGGCGGAATGCGCGTGAGCGAGCGAAAGCTGCGCGAGCCGTCGGACGCTTGAGGGGGGAATTCGTGAATCCGCGGATACTCGGCGCATCGCATGGGTCGTCGCGAGGAAGAGACCGGCCGGAGGCCGGCCCCCCAAACGGCCGGCCCGCCCAAGACTGCCGCCCGCTCGCCGGCGTGCATTTCTAGATCATCTTGACGGCATGACCTGCCCGCCGTACAATCCTAACATGTACCAAACATCAAACGGACGCCCCGCCCCCGCCGCGACACGAGCCGCTGTCCCCTCGCCGCCCGCCGCGGCGCGCAGCGCGTCCGTTGTTGCGCCTGCCGCGATCGCCCTTGCCGCCGGGCACGAGTGGATGACGCCGCAGGAGGCCGCACGCTGGTTCCGACGCTCGGTATCGTGGCTGCGGCAACAGCGCGAGATTCTCCGCCTCGGCGGGCGAACCACACAGCCCCTTTTTCACGTCTGCATCTGCCGGGCGTACTGCCTCGGTCGGCTGTGCGGCCTGGCCGGCGACGCGCTGCGGCGCGTGCAGGTGGAGGCGCTGGCGGCGGCCTGCGGCCTGGCGGAGTGCGAGCGACTTTGGACGACGGGCGCGGACGACCCGGCGCGCTCGGCCCAAACCGACGCGAACGCCGACGGCGCCGATGCGGCGCTTTAGCGCTCTGCGCGGCCGCTTCGCCATCAGGCCGGCGCGTTCGAGAGTTGCACCCAGTGGTCGAGCAGCGCCGCGGCCGCCCCGTTGTCGATCACCTCGCGCGCCAGCCGCGCCCCGCCGCTCCAATCCTCGGCCACCCCGGCGACCCAGAGCGCGCCGGCCGCGTTGAATACGACAATGTCGCGCGCCGGACCCGGCCGCCCGCTCAGCACGGCGCGGATCATCGCCGCGCTCGCCTGTGGCCCGTCGACGAGGATCGAATCCAGCGGCGCCGCTGTCGCGCCGATCGCGGCCGGTTCGACTTCTTCCAGACGGACGACGCCGCCGTCGAGCCGCGCGACCACGCTCGGCCCGGCGATGCTGAGGTCGCATAGCCCCTCGCGGCCGCAGACTACCATAGCCCGCGTCGTGCCCAGCTCGCGCAGCGCCGCGACCATCCTCTCCACAAGCTCGACGCGCGGCACGCCCAGGAGCTGTCGCCGCACGCGCGCCGGATTCGCGAGCGGCCCCACCAGGTTGAAAATGGTGCGAAAACCCAGCGCCTTTCGCACGGCCGCCGCGTGTCTCATGGCCGGGTGCTGCCGCACCGCGAACAGAAACGCGACGCGGCACTCGCGCAGGCAGCGCTCCAGCACCGCCGGCGCGGCCTCGACGTTCACGCCCAGCGCCGTAAGCGCTTCGGCCGAGCCGCTCGGCCGCGCGTGGCTGCGGTTGCCGTGTTTGGCGACGGTGGCGCCCGCGGCGGCGGCGACGATCGTCGCGGCGGTTGAGACGTTGAACGTCGGCCGGCCGTCGCCGCCCGTGCCGCACGTGTCGATCGCCTCGACGCCCGGCGGCGCGGCGACTTCGGCCAGGCGCTCGCGCAGCGCCTCCGCCGCGCCGACCAGCTCGTCGACGGTTTCGCCGCGAGCGGCCAGGAGCGCGAGCACGGCGCCCAGCATGGCCGGCGCCATCTGGTCGTCCATCACGGCGGCGATGAGCGCGCGCGCCTCGTCGCGGCGCAGCGTCCGGCCGGCGAGCAAGCTCCGAGCGACGTCGGCGGCTGGGAAGTTCGTCGCGCTCACGGGGTCCTCGTCAGCCGCCGGAGGGCTCGGCCAGCTTGCGGCGCCATTCGGCGACGGTCTTCTGCGCGTCGTCGATCAGCTCGCGCAGCGGAGGCATTCCCGTTTCCTGGAGTGTCGCGTCGACCTGCTGGCGCAGCGACGCGCGCGACTGAATGGCGTAGTAGTAGGGCGGCAGCGCCTCGTTGGTCATGTCCACGGGCTCGACGCGCCCGGTCTGCACCACGAGGCGATAGACGCGCCCGCCTTCGCGCGGGATTCGCGCGCAATACACCCAGCGCGGGTCGCGCCGGACGTAGGGGCACGATTCGGGCACGAGCGGCGCATACGGAGCGTCGCCCGGCAGCGCGATCCGGGTAATCGTCTCGGTGGCCGGCTCGAAGCGGGCGAGGCCGAGGTCCGTCATGAGATACACAATCGGCGGCGCGTCATCCTGCGGCCAGGCGGCCTGCGGCGCGAACATGGGCGGATGCGGGAGCAACAGTTTCTCGCCCATCCACGTGGAACTCCACGAACGGCCGGTCGGGCGCTCGATCAGCAGTTGCGGACCGCCGCGCAGCGCGACGTGGACGATTCGATCGTCTTCCGTCAGCGGCGCGACGAGCGCCAGATCGCGCAGGGCCGGGTCGCCGACATATGCGGCGTGGGCCTTGATGTCCGCGGCCCAGTATTCGCCCTGCTCGCCGCCTTCGACCGGGGCGGCGCGGGCCGCATCCGCCAGCGCGCCGAACGCGGGGCGCAGGAATCGCTCGACGTCTTCGATCTGTTCCGGCTCGATGTTCAGCCGCAGCGCGGCGGCGTCGCTCGACGCGACTTCGACCAGTCGGCGGCGGTCATACACCCAGGCGCGGCCGTCGGGCGAGCCGCTGACCCACGGAAACGTGAGCGGGCAGAGCGTCCACTCGGGCGAGGGCGGCTGCAGCGGCGTCGCCGCGCCGCGCGGGTCGACGCGCAGCAGCTTGCGCTCGCGCGTGACGATGATCCAGCCGCGCGGCCCCAGCCGCGCCGCCGCCAGCGGCGTTCCGCCCGGCGTCGGCTTGAATTCGTCGATGTAGTCGGCCGCCGCCAGGAGCGATGAGGCGCCCGGCTCGCCGGCGAAGTCGGCCAGCGCCGCGCGCGCGTCGCGCGTGCGGCCGGCGGTGAGGTGGCTCAGCGCGTCGATCAGCGCTGCGCCATAGGCGCGTTCTCGGCGATCCGGCGCGTCGACGGTCCGCTCGCGGGCCGCCGCCAGCACGTCGCGATTCGGCGTCGGCCGCGCGTATTCGAGCAGCGCGACCCAGCGCGCCGCGCGGGCGGCCTCGGCGGCGGTGAGGTTCGGCAGGATTTCGAGCAGGTGCTTGTAGACCAGCTCTTCGTTTTCGGGCTCGATTCCAAACGCCATCCAGCGCGCGTACGTCATCAGCGCGGGCTGTTCGGGCTGGTTCACGATTCCGAGCAGCTCTTCGACCCTCGGGTCGCCCGGCGTCTGGTAGAGGAACAGCGCGATCGTCGCCGCGACCTGCGGATTGCGGATGAGCGCGACCGACGGCGGCTGGCCTCCCGGTGCGAGAATGTCGGACGCCTGGGGAAAGAGCAGGTCGATCGCCGATTTCGTGTCGCCGGCCAGAAACGGCGTCCAGGCGTCCGTCTGCACGCGAAGCCACTTCGTCCGCTCGCTGACCGAGCGGCGCAGAATCTCGCTGCGCGGCTCGATAATGCGCTGGCATTCGGAAAGCAGGCTCAGGTCGGAAAGCATCCAGCCCACGACCGCGAGCATGTTTCCGGCCGGCGTGCTGTCCTCGCGATCTCGCAGGTTGGCGCGAAACGCGGTCCACCAAAGCTCCGCCGAGCGGACCAGCGCGTCGATCGAGCGGTTGGCGGGCACGAGCACGCGCTGTACGCGCATGTCCGGATCGCTGCCGAATCCGGGCAGCGTCGGACCCTCCTGCGTCCACAATTCCCATTCGAGGTGCAGCGGCGCCTTGCCCGGGCCGCTCAGGTCGAGCATCGACGGCGACGACCACTGGTTCTCCGCCATGCCGGGCTGCACGAGCCGGCCCCCGTCGGTAAGCAGGCGCAGCGCCGCGGGGCGGTCGCCCGCCGTGTACGCGACGATCGCGCGGAAAGCCGGCGTCAGCTCGGCGGGCGGCAGTTCCTCCGGCAATGTCCGCAGCAGTTCATACGCTTTCTCGGAATAGCCGTCGCCGAATTGCTGAAGCGCGGCGGCGATGACCGGGCCGCGCGGCGCCTGGTAATCGACATTTGTCGGAAACGACGTCAGCCCGGCCGGCACGGGCACGTCGCGCGGGCCGTTCCGCCCGCGCACGCGCAGCATGATGCTGACGCTTGTGTCGCGCAGCCGCTCGTCGAGCGCGCTGGCCTTGCGAACGCGGCGCCCGTTCGCATGAGTGACGAGGTCGCCGGGGGAGAGGCCCAGCTCCGGCGGGCTGCGCAAAACGAGCACCGCCTGCGCGGGAGGGGCGATGTTGTCGAGCACGTAGCGAATCCGGTAGCGCGCTTCCGGGTCGGTCTCACGATCGAGCCGGGCGCGCACTTCGGCCGCGATCGACTCGCCCAGCGTGATCAGTTCCTCCGTGGCGGACTCGCGCACCTGAAAATCGGCCGCGCTCAGCCGGTCGAACAGCTCTTCGAGCGATTTGGCGGGCGCGCTCTGGGCGGCGTCGTCGCTGCGCTGCGCAGCGCTGGCGGCCCACGCGAGTGCGAGCATGGCGAGCATCAGCGCAGGCGCCGCAAGGGCCAGCGCCCGCCACTTTCGGTTTCGTCGAGACCGGCCGTCCATCGCAACGCCTCGCGCGCGGGGGCGCGCACCGCACGCCGGCGCGGCGTCCCGCATCATCATACGGCTATCGGTACGGCGTGGTGCGCCGGCGCAGCGGGGGGCGCGACCGGCGGTCGCCGTTCGCCGCTACAGCCCGGCCGCCTTGCGCAGCGCGGCCGCCTTGTCCGTCTTTTCCCACGAAAACGACGGCAGATTCCGGCCGAAGTGCCCGTGACGCGCGGTTTCCTTGTAGATCGGACGGCGCAGGTCGAGGCTCTCGATGATGCCGCGCGGCGTGAGCTGGAAATTCTGCCGCACGAGGTCGGAGATCTTGTCCTCGTCGATGCGGTGCGTGCCCTCGGTGTGGACGAGCACGCTGGTCGGCTCGGCGACGCCGATCGCGTACGACAATTGCACCTCGCACACGTCGGCCAGTTCCGCGGCGACGATGTTCTTGGCGATGTAGCGGGCCATGTAAGCGGCCGAGCGATCGACCTTGGTCGGATCCTTGCCGCTGAACGCGCCGCCGCCGTGCCGGCCGCGGCCGCCGTAGGTGTCGACGATGATCTTTCGCCCGGTCAGGCCGGTGTCGCCGTGCGGGCCGCCGATCTCGAACCGGCCGGTGGGGTTTACGTGAACGCGAATCTTGTCGTTCCACCACGATCCGAGCACCGGCTTGAAGACGTGCTCGATGACGCGCTCGCGCAGCTCCCCTTGCCGCTCGTTCCAGCTCTTGTCGTGCTGCGTGCTGACGACGACGGTGTCGACGCGGGCGGGCTTCGATTCGGCGTATTGGACGGTGACCTGGCTCTTCGCGTCGGGGCGCAGGCCGGGGATGATCTGATCGCGACGGACCTGCGCCTGGCGCTCGACCAGGCGGTGCGCGAGCTGAATCGGCAGGGGCATCAGCTCGGGCGTTTCGCGGCAGGCGAAGCCGAACATCATGCCCTGGTCACCGGCGCCTTCGCGGTCGACGCCCATCGCGATGTCGGGCGATTGTTTCTTGATGCTGGTCAGCACGGCACAGGATTCGTAGTCGAACGCCATGTCGCCGGAGGTGTAGCCGATCTCGTGAATCGTCTCGCGGACGATGTCCGGGATTTCGACGTACGCCTTGGTCGTGATCTCGCCGGCGACGATGGCCATGCCGGTGGAAACCATCGTTTCGCACGCGACGCGCGAATACGGATCCTGGGCGAGCATGGCGTCGAGGATCGCGTCGGAGATCTGATCGGCCACCTTGTCCGGATGGCCCATGCTCACCGACTCGGACGTGAACAGGTGTGGATTGCGGGTCATCGGCGTGGCCAAGGCACGGCTCCTTCATGCGGCTGGAAATCTTCGCCGGCGGCGAACGCGCCGTCGCGGCGAAACGAGGATCGTACGGGGTTGCGGAAGGGGCAACAAGTCGCGTGATTCGCGGGCGCCGCTTGATTCGCCGGCCAAAGCGCCGGCGGCGCCGATGCTCGCGGGCTCGCTGCCCTCAGCGATCGCTCTCCAACCTTGGGCGCAGGCGGATGCGTCCGAACTCTACGACCGCGAGCCTCCCCGGGAGCGCTGCGACGCACTCGCGCTGGCCCAGAAACAGGCTGACGAGCCGGGTCACCACCACGGCATCCGCCGTCTCGGGCAGCGACAGGACGACCAGGCCCAAGTAGCCTTGCGGCGGGTATCTCCGCTCGTCGGCGAAGTCGAAGTCGCGAGTCATCAGCGCGAGGCCGCACTCGCGCGCGTACGATGCGAGTCTCTCATCTGGTGCGTCGGCCAATGCAGTGTCGCGCACATGTGTACACTCATATCCCGCCGCGCGAATCACATTCGCGGCACTGCGTGGCATGTTTGCATCGAGCAGAAAGTGCATCCGTTCAGCCGGCAAGCGGGAAGTGCGACTCGCCATCCAGCAAGCCTGTCACGTATGCGAGCGCGGCCTGAATGTCGGAAATAGTGACGTCGTATTCCCGCGCGACCGCCTCGATGGACATTCCGCCGGCGAGGCTGCCCGTCACAATCGCCACGGGTACGCGCGTTCCGCGAATGACTGGACGCCCGTGGCATTTGCGGGCGTCAATTTCAATCCGTCCGTTCGGCTGCGGTTCCATGCGAATTCTCACGAGTTCGATCGGTCAACGTCCCTGTCGAATCTGCGCCCGGCAGGTGGCATCGGCGTCGAGCGATCACCCCAGATCATATCCGCGGCCGAGCGGACCGGCCCGGCGCTATTTTCAATTCTTTTTCAAGGTCGCCGGCCGTGGTTCCTGCATGCATGGTCGGCGGGCGGCGAAAGCCCGTGCTCCCGGACACCACGATTCCCGAAAGGAATACCCATGCTGTCGCGAAAAATGCAGGGCCTCATGGCTGGCGCCGCACTGCTGCTCGGCGCATCCTCCGCGCTGGCGACCGACGCCGGCAACTCGTTCACCTACCAGGGTCGCCTCTCGACCAACGGCCAGGCCTCGACCGGCCTGTACGACATCGCGTTTACGCTTTGGGACAGCGCCACGCTCGGCAGCATGATCTCGACCGTCTACGCGACAAACGTCGTCGCCGACGACGGATTGTTCACCTGCCGCGTCAACTTCGGCGCGGCGCCCTTCACCGGCGACGCCCGCTGGATCTCGATGGCCGTGCGCCCCGCCGGGCAGGGCAGCTATGTGCCGCTCAACGGCCGCCAGGAGCTGACGCCTACGCCTTATGCGTTGTCGGCGGCGACCGTTCAGGTTCCGACGTCTGCGTCGGGCGACACCGATCCGCCGCAGTTCTGGCTCACGCCGCCCGGCCTGTTCGCCATCTCGCAGAGCGGCGACGCCAACGGCATCGTCGGCGTCACGTATGGCAACGGCGCCGCCATTTACGGCTATGGCGCGGGCGACGACAGCTCGGCCGCCGTCTTCTGGAACGGCATCGACACCAACGCCGACTCGGCCGTCAAGGTCTACAACGACGGCACCGGCGCCGCGGTGTACGCGGAGTGTGAGCGCGGCCGGGCCGGCTTCTTCGAGATCACCAATTCGGCCAACAACGCCGCGGTGCTGCGCCTCGAAACCGACGGCGGCGGCAAGGGCCTGGAGATCGTGCAGACCAAGCAGACGAGCGTGGCCGACGGCCTCCACGTGCTGAATTTCGGCGGCGGCTCGGCCGGGCACTTTGTGAATTTCGGCGGCTCGAACCCGGCGCTTTTCGTTCAGAGCTTCGGCACGGGGCCGGCGATGATCGTGTCGGGCACGGCGCAGGTCGAAGTGCTCGAAGTCACCGGCGCCGACGTGGCCGAAAAGTTCCCGGTCAGCGAGGAAGCGACGCCGGGCATGGTTCTGATGATCGACGCGGAGCATCCCGGCAGCCTCTGCCTGGCGCGCGGCGCGTACAACCCGCGCGTCGCCGGAGTGGTCAGCGGCGCGAACGGCCTGCCGGCGGGCACGATTCTGGGCAATCTGCCGGGGCACGAGAAATCGACGCCGATCGCGCTCAGCGGGCGCGTGTGGGTGTGGTGCGACGCGAGCGACAAGGCAATCGAGCCGGGCGACCTGATGACGACCTCCGAGCGGGCCGGGTACGCGATGTCGGCGACCGACCACGTCCGGGCCGGCGGCGCGACGATCGGCAAGGCCATGTCGTCGCTGGCGCGCGGCGAGACGGGCATGGTGCTGGTCCTGGTGAATCTCCAATAGCGTCGCGAACCTGCCGAAGCGCCGCGCGACGGTCGCGCGGCGCTGCACGCTTTTCCCGCACAACCGGAGGCGCCTCATGCTTCGCCGCTCTTCCCGCGCACCGCTCCGTGTCGCGATCGCGTCCGCCGCGCTGGCCGCCGCGGCCCTGGCCCAGTCGGCCGACCCGATGGTTCCGCTGTGCTACTCGGGCGCGTCTCCGAGCGACGCGGCCCCGTGGTTCGCCAGCAACATCCAGGGTCTCGCCTCGGACGGCACGTACTGGTACGTGACCAACGCGGACTCGATCTGGAAGTTCCCGCTGGCGATGGACTGGGAGGAAGTGCTGCCCGGCGCGCCGGGCGTGACGGTGCGCGGACTCGACGATTACAAGGACGCGGCGCCATGGATTCCCGGGTTCCACAATCACTTCGGCGACCTGGAGTATCACAATTTCTGCGGTTTCGGCGTGTTGCTGATTCCGCTGCACGCGGAGGACCACCCGTCGACCGTGCTCGCGCTGCGCTCCAGCAACCTCCAGGGAATCGACTACGTGGAGCTCGACCCGGCGACGCACGCGCTGGCCGGATGTCTCGGCGTGGACGAGGTGGGCGACGTGTACGTCCCGGGCCCGAGTTACGGCTCGTTCGAGCGCTACTCGATCGATTGCGGCGATCTCGCCGCGGGCGTGCTCTCGCTCGCGCTGGAGCAGTCCATCCAGCCGACGCTGGAGAACGGGGCGGCGTTCACGCGCGGCTCGTCCCAGGGCGCCTGCTTCTCGCCTGCCGGCGACTTGTTCTTCTATGCGAACGGGTATTGCGGCGACGACTTCTGCGATCCGGATCAGGACGGCCTGCACGTGTTCGACACGACGACGTGGCAACGCATCGCGCGGGCCTCGTCGGGCGACAGTCTGTTCCGTTTTCTGGGCGTGCCCGACGAGGAGCCCGAGGGCATGACCTGGATCGACCTCGACGAGCGCGACGTGCCCGGCATGCCCGGACAGCTCCACGTCATGACGCTCGACGACGACTGGCCCAGCAGCGACGACATCTGGGTGCGGCACTACCGCTTTCGCCACTGGGTCGCGCAATCCGGCTCGCTATTCCAGTCGGGCACCCGCCCGTTTCCGTACCACACCGTCGGCCAGGCGGTCGGGCGATTGTGGAACGGCTCGGAAATCTCCATCGAGCCGGGAACATACGTCGAACCCATCACGATCACGACGCGCACGCGAATCGTCGCGCCGCAAGGCGGCGTCCGCATCGGCGGATGAGACTCGCGCGTCGGCGTACGTAGCTCGTTTCTCCGCACTTGTGCCGCGATCGTCAACGCGGAACCGGAATCCTGGACACCGAATCGAAGGGTGATGACATGAAACGCACATCGATTGCACGAATGGTCGGCGGAACGGCGCTGCTCGCCTCGCTGACCGCAACGGTCGCGCTGGCCGACGCCGGCGCGGAAAAGCCGCCCGTGTTCACGCCGGCCGCATGGCCGCAGCAGGCGCTCGGCAAACCGCCCACGGCGGATGAGACGCCGGTCGTCGTCGATCGCGGATTGCTGGCGAGCCTCGGCGGCGGCGAAGCGCTCGAATTGTCGATCGGCGCGACGCGCGTCGGCATGCGCGTCAGCAAGGTCGAAAAGCGCTCTGAGACGCAGCACAGCGTCTTTGGCGAGATCGACGGCGACCCCGACGGCTTCGTGATTCTCACGACGGAGAATGACACGACCGTCGGCGTAATACAGCTCGCCGCGCAGGGCCAGATTTTCGAAATCCGCAGCGCCGGCAGCGGCGTCAGCGCGCTTTCGCCCGCGCACGGCCGGCACTTTGCCGAGTGCGCCGACGGCCAGCGCCCGGCGCCGAAATTCCCCGTCGATCCCGCCGCGCCGCCGCTGGTTCCCGTCGGCGCGCCCGACGAGCCGGAGGACGGCGGCATCGCCGGCGGCTGCTCCGCGGGGCGCCACTTCGACCTGCTGGTCGTCTACACGCCGGCCGCGCGGAACGAAGCCGGCGGCACGGACGCGATCCGGGCCGTCTGCCAGCTCGCGGTGGACACGACCAACCAGGTCTACGGCAACAGCCAGATCAGCCCGCGGGCGGTGCTGGTCGAGCGCCGCGAAATCTCCTACAGCGAGACGAACGACGTCGAGACCGACCGCGATCGGCTGGCCGACTCGTCCGACGGCTACATGGACAGCGTCCACACGATCCGCAACGACTTCGGCGCGGACATCGTCGTGCTGCTGGTCGATGGCGGCGACAGCGACAACTGCGGCATTGCGTTCTGCGATCCGAGCGATTCGTCCGAGGGCTTCTGCGTCGTGCAGCAGGGCTGCGCCATCAGCAACTTCAGCTTTCCGCACGAAATCGGCCACTTGCAGGGCTGCGCCCACAACAACGAGGACTCCGGCTGGGGCTGCAATACGTACTGCGACTCCTACGGATATCGCTTCACCGGCAACAGCGGGGCGCGCTCGCGAACCGTCATGGCCTACAACGACGACGACAATCCGTCGATGCGCATCGGCCTGTTCTCGAACCCGAACGTGCAGTTCGACGGCGTGCCGGTCGGAATTCCCTGCACCACCATCGGCCCCTACACGTTTCCCGGCGCGTACAACGCCAGCACGATCAACATCACCGCGGCGAACCGCGAGAGCTACCGCAATCCGAAATTCGAGGTGTGGGTGCAGTTCGGCTATGCGGGCGTGCCGCGCGGAACGATCAACAGTCCCTGGCCGACGGTCGGAACCGGCATGAGCGCCGTCTACGGCGGCGCTGTGACGCCGATCATCACGCCCACGCTCTGGATCAAGGCCGGCACAACGGCCGAAACGCCGACGTTCAACAAGCCGATGATCGTCCGCGCATGCGGCGGCACGGCGGTGATCGGCCAGTAGCCCGGGCGATTTCCTTTTGAAGCGGAACGAATTCACGAAAAACCCCTTGCTGGAGATCGACATGCGAGCGATTGCGATGCGATTCGGGCTGGTTGCGGCAACGTGCCTGGCGGCTGCGGCGGCCCAGGGTCAGTACGACGTTTCCTGGCACACCGTGGACGGCGGCGGCGCGATGTGGAGCGCCGGCGGCGCGTATCAGGTCGGCGGCACGATCGGGCAGGCCGACGCCGGCTCGAACTCGAACGGGATGAGCGGCGGCGCGTACACGGTGGTCGGCGGATTCTGGGTCGCGTCGCAGGCGACGGAACAGTGCGGCGGCACGTTGCTGGGCGACTCCAACTGCGACGGCGTGATCGACAACGGCGACATCGACTGCTTTGTCGCCGCGCTGCTCGACCTGAGCGGTGACCTGTGGCATGGCTGTGCGCTGGCGGTCAACCCGAACTGCACGTATGCCTACATCTGCGCAAATGACCTGAATCACGACACCGTGATCGACAACGCCGACATCGACTCGTTCGTCGGCTGCCTGCTGGCGCAGCCCCCGCCGGGCCAGCCGTGCCCATAGCGGGGTGAGTGGCGAATTGCGAATTACGAATTGCGGAGGCTTCTAGCCTCTTTGCAATTCGTAATTCGTAATTCGACATTCGGCGGCTTGCCATGCTCGCGAGTACGCGCGCGTGGAATCCGGTTTCGAGCGAATGCAGCCGGGGGCGGCTGCGGTCCACTCGCCGGGCGAGTGCAGCCGAGCGGCCCGCGACCCCGTGCCGCGGCCCGACCCTATAATCCGTATCGATGAGCAACGCCCCCGACGATCGTATCGCGAAGCTTCGGACCAAGATCGGTCTCTTCCCGAAGACCCCCGGCGTATACCTCATGCGCGACCGCGAGGGCCGCGTCCTTTACGTCGGCAAGGCCCGCGACCTGCGCAGCCGCGTTTCCAGCTATTTCCTCGATTCGGCCGACCTGCTCGCGTCGCGCGGGCCGGAAATCGCCCACATGGCCGCCCTCGTCATCGACGTCGATTTTCTCGACTGCGAGACGGAGGTCGACGCGCTGCTCACCGAGAACCGCCTCATCAAGGACATTCAGCCGCAATACAACGAGCGGCTGAAGGACGACAAGAGCTTCCCCTACCTCGAAATCACCACCGGCGAAGACTTCCCCGGCGTCTACGTGACGCGCAAGCCGCGCACCCGCGGCGTGAAGCTCTACGGCCCGTTTACCAACGCCGGCCAGCTTCGCGCGGCCGTCAACGCCTTGCAGCGCGTCTTCAAATTCCGCACCTGCGAGCTGGAAATCCGCGCCGACGACGACAAGCGGCGCTACTTTCGGCCGTGCCTGCTGCACGCGATACATCAATGCACGGCCCCCTGCGCCGACTTGATCGGAAAGGAGAAATACGCCGAGGACATCGGGCGCCTGCGCAAGCTGCTGACCAGCAAGCGCAGCACGCTGCAACGCCAGATGCAGCAGGAAATGGAGGAGGCGGCCCGGTCGCTGCGCTTCGAAGACGCCGCCGTCCTGCGCGACCGGCTGCGCGCAATTCAGTCGCTCTCGCTCTCCGGCGACGTGGATGAAGATGTTCAGCCGGAAGTCTTCTACGTCGATCCTCTTGCCGGGCTGGAAAAGCTTCAGGAATTGCTCGACCTGCGCGAGCGGCCGCGAATCATCGAGGGCCTCGACATCGCGACGTTGCAGGGCGAGGCGTCAGTCGGCTCGCTGGTCTGTTTCATCGACGGGCGGCCGTTCAAAGGCGGCTATCGGCGCTTTCGTATCAAGACGGTGGAGGGCATGGACGATTACGCGATGATCCGCGAGGTCATCGTGCGGCGCTACCGGCACGCGGCCAGTTCGACCGAGCTGTTCCCTGATGTGATCCTGATCGACGGCGGGCTCGGGCAGCTTCACGCCGCGCTCGAAGGCTTCGAGCAGATGTATCGCGCGATCGAAGCCGAGGGCGGCCACGCGGTCAAGCCGGCGATGGTCATATCGCTGGCGAAGCGCGAGGAGATCATCTATGTGCAGGCGCGGGCCGCGCCGCTGCGGCTGGCGCGGAACAACGTGGCCCTGCGCCTGCTCCAGCAGGTCCGCGACGAGGCGCACCGCTTCGGGCAGCATTACCACCACGTGCTGCGGCGAAAACAGACGTTCGAGCGGGATGTGAGTGCGGGAAAGCGCCCGCCGAAGAAGCCGGGCCGCCGAAACCTGACAACCGGCAAGCGC
>CAZHIE010000036.1:6148-9465 GCA_964532435.1 uncultured Planctomycetales bacterium | reverse complement strand
GTAGCGGCCCGCGCCCTCGCGCGGCCGGAGCGGCGCTGTACGTGCATAACGCAACGATATTGCAGCGCCCCCCCGGCTGCATTCGCCCGCCGTGTGGACCGCAGCCGCCCCCGGCTGCATTTCGCGTGCTCGCGAGAACACCGTAGCGCCGAACCTCCGCGTCCGACGCCGTACGCCGGCGACCGAACGCGTCCGCGCGCCGCTCCCCGCGCCGCTATCCTTCCCGCCGAACAGCCGTACAATCGCGGCCGGCCATGACCGTTGCCCTTTTCATCACGTGCCTGACGGACACATTCTTCCCGCGCGTCGGCGTCGCGGTCGTGCGCGTACTGCGCCACTTCGGCTGCCGCGTCGAGTTTCCCGCGGGGCAGACCTGCTGCGGGCAGCCGGCGTACAACAGCGGCTTTCGCGACGAAGCGGCCGGCGCGGCGGAGCGGACGATGCGGCTGTTCGCCGGATTTGAGCACGTCGTGGCGCCGTCGGCTTCGTGCGTCTCGATGATCGGGCACTACGGCGAGTTGTTCGAAGCGGATGCGACGCTGCGCGCCGCCGCGGCTGACCTCCGCGCGAGAACGCGCGAGTTCGCTGTCTTTCTGCGGGACGTACTGCACGTGGATATCGCGGCGCTGCTGAAGTTTCCGGAGCCGGCCACGTACCACTTCGCCTGCCACGCGCGGAGCAGCTATCAGCCAAGCGACCTGCACAACTGGCTGGCGGCGCCCGACGGCCTGCTGCGCCCGCCGGCTCGCGCCGACCTGTGCTGCGGCTTTGGCGGCGCATTCGCGGTCGAGTTCGCGCAGGTCAGCGACGGCATGCTCGCCGACAAGCTCGACGCGCTGTCCGCGAGCGGCGCGCGGCTGGTGGTTTGCAACGAGGGCGGCTGCGCGATGCAGATCGAGGGCGGCGCCAGGCGGCGCGGCGCGCCGCTCCGCTGCGTCCACCTCGCCGAACTTCTGGCCGAGTCGCTAGGGCTTCTAACGGTGGGACGATGAGCGCCGCAGCGCGGCACGAAGAGCCGTCCCTGCGCGAGCGAACCGCGGTCGCGACGCGAAACCTGCCCGTGATCGCGGCCATTCGCGCCGCGACGTTTCGCAAGGTGGATCAGCGGGCGGAGTCGCTGCGCGGACTGCACGACCCGGACCGGCTTCGCGCGCTGGCCGGGGCGATCAAGCAGCACACTCTGGCGCGTCTGGCCGAATACCTGGAGCAATTCGCCGCAAACGTTCGGGCACGCGGCGGGCACGTGCATTTCGCCGCGGACGGCCGCGAGGCGGGCGCCCTGATCGTCGACATCGCCCGGCGGCGCGAGGCGCGCCTGGCGGTGAAATCGAAGAGCATGACGGCGGAGGAGATCGACCTCAACGCGGCGCTGGAGCGAGCCGGCGTGCGGGTGGTCGAGACGGATCTGGGCGAATTCATCGTGCAGATCGACGGCGACCAGCCCAGCCACATCGTCACGCCGATCATCCACAAGAACCGCCGCGACGTCGCCCGCGCCATGCAGCGCGAGATCGGCTGCGCGTACACGGAGGATCCGGCGGAGCTGACGCGCATCGCGCGCGGGCATCTGCGCGAGATATTCCGCCGCTGCGACCTCGGCGTCAGCGGCGCGAATTTCGCCGTGGCGGAAAGCGGCACGCTCGTCATCTGCACGAACGAAGGCAACGGACGCATGACGACGACGCGGCCGCGCACGCACGTCGCGCTGGTCGGGATCGAGAAGCTGATTCCGCGGCTGCGCGACCTGCCGGTGTTTCTGAAACTCCTGGCCCGCTCGAGCACGGGGCAGCCGCTGACGGTGTATACGTCGATGATCACCGGCCCGCGGCGGACCGGCGACGTCGACGGCCCGGAGGAGCTGCACGTCGTGCTGCTGGACAACGGGCGCAGCGGCTTGCTGGGCGGCGCGTTCGAGGACGTGCTGCGCTGCATTCGCTGCGGCGCGTGCCTGAACGCCTGCCCGGTGTATCGGAACGTCGGCGGACACGCCTACGCGAGCGTCTATCCCGGCCCGATCGGCAGCCTGGTCACGCCGCTCCTGGCGGAAGGCCGCGGCCGGGCCGTGGGCGGCGAATGGGAGCTGCCGCGCGCGTCGAGCTTGTGCGGGGCGTGCGCGGTGGCGTGCCCAGTGATGATCGACATCCCTGCGCTGCTGATCCGCCTGCGCGAGCGGCATCGCGGGCGGCTGTCGCCGGGGAAGCGCGCCGGAATGCGCGTGTGGTCTTGGTGCGTGGGCGGGCCGCGGCGCTATCGATTCGCGCAGGCGGCGCTGCGCGTGCTCTGCGGTCGCGGGGAGGATGGATGGGCGCGGCGCCGCGCGATGCTGCGCCCGTGGCAGGAGACGCGCGATCTGCGCGCGCCGGCCGCTCGGTCGTTCCGACAAATCTGGGAATCGGAGCTGCGCGATGAACGGTGACGCCGGCGCGCCGCGTACGCAGACGGCCGACAAGCTGGATCGGCTGATCGCGGAATTGCGCGGCCGCGCCGCGGGCGCGCCGGTCGCGGCGCTGCCCGACGGCGAGATGGAGTCGATCGTCCGCGACGTTGCGGCGACCGGCGATCTGGCGGCGCTGTTTGTCCAGAGGGCGCAGCGGGCGGGCTGTTGCGCCACGGCGATCGCGGCCGAGGCGCTGGCGGGCTGGATCGAGGACACATTGCGCGCGAGCGGCGCGCGGCGGGTGTATGTCGGCGCAGACGCGTTTGCGTCGGATGGGGCCGAGCGGGGGCGGGCATTCGCGGCGGTGCGCGCGGTCGGGGCGGAGGTGGTAAACGACGCCGCGCGGGATGCGCTTTTCGATTGCGATGCGGCGATTACGGGCGTGCTGGCGGCGATCGCGGAAACGGGATCGCTCGTGACGGGCTCCGCGCCGCCGGGCTGCCGCGGCGCCTCGCTGATTCCACCGCGGCATCTGGCGATCGTGCGCGAGTCGCAAGTACTGGCCGATCTGTGGGACTATTTCGCGGCGCAGCGCGGCGACGCGCTGCCGGCAAATGTGAACCTGATCACGGGGCCGAGCAAAACGGCCGACATTGAAGGGATTCTCGTCACCGGCGTTCACGGACCGGGCGACGTTCACATCGCGGTGGTGCGCGGCGCGGCATTGGCGTAGTACCCGACGAATGCGAGAGCGCTCGTAGCGATGCGGACGGCCCGCCTGCTCGGGCGGGTTGGAAACCCGCCGCCCCCGGACGGCGTGAAGCCCGCCGCCACCCCGACGCCGAGAAACCCACTCGGCCCAGACGATGGAAGCCCGCCGCTCCCCTCATGCGACGGCGCGATGCCGCGCCGCTTGGAAAACTCGATGCCGCGCTGCGGC
>CAZHIE010000036.1:2474-6048 GCA_964532435.1 uncultured Planctomycetales bacterium | reverse complement strand
AAATTAGCGCAGCGAGCGAACGACGCCGATCACGACGCCCTGAATCGTGACGTTGGGCACGTGCAGGGGCTTCAGTGCGGCGTTGGCGGGTTGAAGCCGCACCCCGTTCGGCTCACGGTAGATGCGCTTGAGCGTCGCGTCGCCCTCGTCGAGCAGCGCGACGACCGTTTCGCCGTCCCGCGCCGTCTCCCGCTTTTCGCAGATGACGAAGTCGCCGTCGCGAATCTGGTCTTCGATCATGCTGTCGCCGCGAACGCGCAGCGCGAACACGTCGGAGCGGCCGGAGAACACCGACTCGAGGTCGAGCGACTCGCGCTGCTCGATGGCCTCGATGGGGCGGCCGGCGGCGATGGTTCCGGCGAGCGGAATCATCGTGGGCCGCTGGTCGGGAAACTCGTATGCGTCGCTAAGGCGCAAAGAGCGTGCCTTGTGTCGCGAGCGCTTCAGAAGCCCCTTCTTCTGAAGGGCGGCAATGTGCTCGAAGACGGTGACCTTGCTGACGCCGAACTCGTCGGCCAGCTCCTGCATCGTCGGCGCGTAGCCGCGTGCGTGCGTGTAGTCGCGGATGCACGTCAGCACACGAAGCTGCTTCGGCGTAAGCGACGTGGGGGGTTTCTTCGATGAAGGGCGAGTCGGCATGGGTCCAGTCCTCCGCCATGTAGGCGCTCAGCGAGCCGAACAGCACCGGAGGCAGAGGCCGACTGGCGATGGGGAGCGGCCGCGCCGCCAGCGCGTCGCCCGCGTTGCCCCGCAGGGCGGCGAGGCCAAACACGCGGGCCATGCAGCGCCGCAGGCTGCGGCATTGCTCGTCGGAAAGGGGGGTGGATTCGACATCGCGGCCGAAATCCTGCCCCGCGCGCACTTCCACACGGAAGTCCCCGCCCGGTCCGAGCAGGCACAGCATACGTCCAGCCGTTGTTCGATTGGCGGGCATGTCGCACTCCCTTGCGAACCTGACGCTTGACCTCGCCGTTGCTGTTCGATCGCTATTCGTGCGAATAGTAACCTAACAAATTGGCGGTGTCAAGCCGAACTTGCGCCGAACAGGCAAAACTTTGATCCGGCGGACGACGCGGACGCGAGCACCAGAGCTAGTAGTCCGTCACGTCCCGATCGCTAGGGGTAGTATAGCACAGCTTCGCGGCGGCTGAGTCTCGGGAACGCGAGCGGGCGCTGGATTTGAATCGTTCGTGCGGGGTGCTGAGCGCTGTAACCAGCTGCCCGGAAATGCGTTACGGCGGTGCGGCGGCAAAGTTTGGAATCGCGCCGACCGCAAAGTCGCGTGCGCGAAAACGGCCCTATGCGCCGCCCTGATACGTCGTTCCGCGCCACGTTGTTCGCGTGCGGCCGAGACGGCGCATCGCATTCAGAATCATGCACAAACACAGCGCCCCGCCGAGCGGGTAGGTCAGTGCCCACGCCGGCGCCAGGCCGGAAAGGCGGTAGAAGCGCCAGAGAATGCTCTGTTGCGCCGCGATCGCGAAGGCCGCGGCAGCGGCGATCCATGCCGCGTCGGCGCCTGCGACGGGCGAAAGCGCCAGGCTGAGATATGGCGACAGGCTGAAGACGGAAAGGAACAGCAGCGTGACGAGCAGCCGGGGGAACGTGCCGAAGCAGCCGTAGAAGATTCGGCTCCAGCCGCGCCAGATCTGTGCGAGGCCGGTGTACATGCGCACGCGATAAAGGTCGCGGTTGCGGATCACGCGGAGGCGGAGTCCGATGGATTTCGCCCGGCGGGCCAGGTGCATGTCTTCGTTTAGCGTCGCCTTCGCGAATTCGTGCCCGCCCAGCCGGTCGTATGCGGCGCGCGTCATCAGCATGAACGCGCCGTTCGCATACGCGACGTGCGATTTCGGATTGTTCACGCGCGTGGGCGGAAACCAAAAGACGAGCAGCGCGCCCGCGGGCGGCTGGACGACGCGCTCCCAGAACGACGACGCTTCCAGCCGCGGCAGGACGGAAAGGAAGTCGATCGCGCCGCGCTGCGCGAATCGGACGGCCGCGGCCAGCAGTTTTGGCGAATCGAATGTGCAGTCGGCGTCGGTGAAACAGAGGAATTCGCCGGTGGCGCGTTGCATGCCCTCGCGCATGGCGTTGTTCTTGCCGAACCAGCCGTCGCGGACGTGCTCGACGTGAATCGGCGTGAGGTGCGGGTCGTGCGCGGCGAGGCGGTCGATGATTTCGCCGGTGCGGTCGGCGCTGCGGTCGTTGATGGCGATCACCTGTAGATCGGGATAGTCCTGCGCCAGGATGCTGCGCAGGCAGCGCTCGATGTTGGGCTCCTCGTCCTTTCCCGCGACGAGCAGCGTCAGGCGCGGCAGGGGCGCGTCGGGAGGGGCGGGCGCAGGGAGCGGTTCGGCGTCGCGCTCGCTGAGCACGGCGTCGCGCACGGCCTGGTTCATCTGGAAATGGCGTCGAATCCAGACCGCGCCGATCAGGATCGTGAGATAGAACCAGACGGCGGCGGCGGTGGTGGAGAAGGCGAGCAGCATGGCGGGCGTGTGTCGCTCCTTCGCGGGCCGCGCCGCGATGGGGGGACGTTACTCGCCGTTGGGCGGCGCGGCAATCGGCGTGCGCAAGGCGCGTCGCTCGCGCAGCAGCGCCAGCCAGAGCCAGGCGGCGACGCCCGCGACAATGAGCGGTCCGCCGAGGAGCGTTGCGGCGGGCGGAATCTCGCCGACGGCGAGGAACGTCCAGACCGGATTGAGCACGGTTTCGAGGAGCACGATGAGCGAGGCGCGATGGGCTTCGACGTGCCGCAGCGCCCAGGAGAATATGACATAGGGCAACGTGAACTGCACGACGCCCATGACGGCGATGAGGAAGAGGTTGTGCGCCGTAACGGCAAAGACGCCGCTAAGCGCGACGGGCACGAGCAGGAGCAGCCCGGAGCCGAGCGAGTTGAGCACGGTGACCACGAGCGGATCGACGCCGCGCATGCCGCGCAGGATGACGATCAGCGCGCCGTATCCGGCCCCGCTCGTCAGGGCGTACAACATGCCGGTCGCGTCGGCCGGCGGCGCGCCGGCGACGATCACGGCAACGCCGAGCATGCAGAGCAGCAGCACGCCGCCTTCGCGCCGTGTCGGGCGCTCGCCGAGCAGGGCGGGCGAGAGCAGAAAGACCCAGACCGGCGCCGTGTATTGCAACAGGATCGCCGTCGCGGCCGACGTCAGCGTGGTCGCTTTCACAAATGCGCCGGTCATGAGCGTGAAACAGATGACGGCGGCAATCGGCCAGCCGACGCTCACGCGGGCGAGCGTTGGGACGCGCGATGCGGCAAGCGGCAGGAGGATCAGCCCGCTGAATATCGAGCGGTAACAGGCGATGGTCTCGCCCGGCACGGCGGCGGCGCCGACGATCTTGATGAGCGGGCCCGAGAGGCTCCAGAGGGTCGCGGTGAGGAGCAGGGCGAACACGCCGAGGATGGGATGCGCATTTGGCGGGGCGGCGGCGCGTTGCGCGCCGACACGCGCGCCGGCCGCGTGGCTGTGGTCCTTCACGCCGGAGGCATCCCGTGCGGGGGTGAGGGTCGGCGATCCGCGGTGGAGCGCCCGCGGCGGGATGATAGCGG
>CAZHIE010000036.1:0-2374 GCA_964532435.1 uncultured Planctomycetales bacterium | reverse complement strand
GTCCGGCGCTACGGGCCGTCGCGAATACTCCGCTCGGCGTTACCTGAGCCCAGTTGCCCGAGCCGAGTTAGCCCAGCAGCAGCGCCACGAACGAGTCGATGTCGCCGTTGTCGACGTTGCTGTCGTTGTTCGTGTCCGCCTGCGTAATCGTGCAATTGGGGAAAGCGGCCGCGTAGGCGCCGGGGTCAAGCAGCGCGAGCACGAATGAGTCGATGTCGCCGTTGTCGACCGAACCGTCGCAGTTGGTGTCGCCGCGCGAGGGGGCGAGGCTGATGCGGTGGACGACGCCGGTCGTGCCGCCGAATCCGATCAGATCCTGATCGAGCACGTACAGCTCGCCGTTCACGTCTTCGCCAAACGCGCTGACGTAGCGGCCGAAGCGCGTGCCGAATTCCGCGCCACGGCGGATGATGAACTCGGAGCGCGTCCAGACGCCGGGCGAAGTCTCTTCCAGCCGGAAGATGCTTCCGTCGGGCGTGCCGAACGACTTGCTCCAGTCGCCGAAGATGTACTGCCCGTCGAGCGAGGGCATGTCTGCGCCGCGGTAGACGTATCCGCCGGTCGCGCTGATTCCGAACGTGTGCGGGTATTCGTGGATCGGGTCGATCAGCGGCTCGCCCATGCCGCCGACGTCCGGACAGGTGGCCGGCGGAACGGTCGGATTGGCCGGGTCGAAGCAGTGCAGCGCTTCGCGGATGCGCCAGCCGTAGTTTCCGCCGCGCGTGAGGATGTCCAC
Organism: uncultured Planctomycetales bacterium; assembly: GCA_964532435.1. Classification (GTDB taxonomy): domain Bacteria; phylum Planctomycetota; class Phycisphaerae; order UBA1845; family Fen-1342; genus CAZHIE01. The sequence continues at coordinate 1,638 of CAZHIE010000036.1, read as the reverse complement.
TTCCTCGAACAGGTTCTGTCCGACGTCGGCGACGAAGAGCTGGTGCGTGCCGCCGCGGTCGAATGAGCAGCGCCACGGGTTTCGCAGGCCATAGGCCCAGATTTCGTCGAGTCCGTCGACGCCGACAAACGGATTGTCGGCCGGAATGGCGTACGGCGACCCGCCATCGACGTCGATGCGCAGCATTTTGCCCTTGTGGGTTTCAAGGCTTTGGGCGTTGCCGCCGGGCAGGTGGCCGTGAACGCCGTCATTCGCGCCGCCGCCGTCGCCGGTCGAGATGTAGAGATAGCCGTCGTCGGGGCCGAAGTTGAGCTGCCCGCCGTTGTGGTTGAACTGCGGCTTGGAGATCTGGAGCAGGATGCGCTCGCTGTTCGGATCGGCGACGTTGGGATCTCCGGCGGAGACCTGGTATTCGGCGATGGTCGACCGGCAGTTGAAGTTGAAGACGCGCGGGTCGTCTACGAAAAGTGTGGTCGGATTTCCGCCAGGGCTGCTGCCGGCGGTGAAGCGCAGCGTGACGGTTCCGAACGTCGATTGATCGACCGTGATGATGTTGGCGGGGTCGTTGGGGACAGTGGCGACGCGGCTGGCGATCGCCCCGCCGCGCTGCACGCCGCCGGAGTCGAGCGTGACGACGTTGCCCGGGTTGTCGCCGGTGCGATGCACGAAATGAAACCGCACGCTGGAGGCGGAAGCCGGCAGAGTCCACGTCGCGACGCCGCTGGCGGGAATCTGGAAAACCTGCGGCCCGGCGCCGGCCAGATTGGCGGCCGGCGCGGCGCCGACGCTGCCGCCGACGAAGTGGACGCCGGCATAGGTGAAGTCGGCGCTGCCGAGCGGCATGTCGCCCTCGTCGAAGCTCAGCGCGATGTCCGTCAGCGGCGGCGCGCTGTAAAAGACGAAGAAGCGGCCGTTGTTGGCGTAGTCGGGATGAAAGGCGATGTCGAGGAAGCCGCGCTCGTCGAAGCCGGCGCGGGCGGGCACCAGTCGCGAGGAGATGTCGAGGAACGGCGCCGGCAGCAGCACGCCGCCCGCGTCGACCACGCGGACGAGGCCGCGCTGTTCGACGATGAACAGCCGGGCGTCGCCGGCATGTTTCATCGCGACTGGCGCGACGAGGCCGCTGGCGACGGGGTCGAGATTCAGCGCGAGCTGGCCGTGCGCGGCGGGCGCCCAGACGCAGAGGGCGAGCGGCGCGGAAAGAAGCGTAAGCGTGCGAATCGAGCAAGACGCGCGGTGCATACTGGTCCTCCTGGTGCGAAACGGATGGCTCGCGCTACGTCGCGTGCGGACACGGATGGGACCGGATCGGCCGAACAGGCGTTCGCCGCTCACGGATGTGCCCCTAGCGCGCGACCGCTCGGAACTCGACAGAGTCGAGACTGCGCCGTGCGCGCTGCCGGTCGGTGGAGGCAGAGGCGCGCCGGCGCAGGTCGGCAGGTTGTTGCAAACTCACAAACCTGCGGGGGAGCGCAGTTATTCCACGCGATTGGAAATGGGACGGTTCGGAAGCAGGGGGCTGGCGCGACTTTCGTTCACTCCGTCGCGCGTGGATTGTCAGCACGAAGCGACCGGCCGGAGGCCGGCCCCCCAAATACCCGGCCCCCCAGATTCCCACCCTCCCAATCCCCAATCCCC
>CAZHIE010000035.1:0-28764 GCA_964532435.1 uncultured Planctomycetales bacterium | reverse complement strand
ATTGCGAATAGCGAAGAACGAATGAAGAAGGCACGCAGGCACGCAGGCACGAAGGGGTAGCACCGGCTTTCAGCCGGTCGAAGGCATGCAGGAGTGGCACCGGCTTCCAGCGCTCCCAGCCGGTGCCGGTCTTACGCAGGTACGAGCGCAACAAGGCATGCCGGAGTACAGCGACTTCCTGATGCTGAGTGCCGAGGCGAGAAGAGACCGGCCGGAGGCCGGCCCCCCACGAGAGACCGGCCGGGCGGCCGGCCCCCCACGAGAGACCGGCCGGGAGGCCGGCCTCACAAGACGTCTACATGGGTACCGGCGAGACGCCGATGCTACCCGCTTACCGGTTTGGGAGCGGGCATCCCGAGCCTCGCCCGTTCACGTTGTGGAACCGCGCTGGGCGCGTTCTAATGGGGGCGAATACACGGACACTCGGGGCCTGGCGTTACACGGGGCCTGGCGGAGCCGGCGGTCGTCATGCGCATTCTCGTCGCCTGTGAACTCTCAGACGCCGCGCTTGACGAGCTGCGCTCGCTGGCGGCCGCGGTCGAGTCGCAGCCGCACCTTGCGGCGGAGCGGCTGGCGGAGTCGCTGGCGGACGTGGGCGTGCTTGTGGTGGCCGATCAGCGCGTCGCCGGCGACGCGATTCGCCGGGCCAAGGCGCTCCAGATGATCGTCCACGCCGGCACCGGGCCGGCCAACGTCGCCCTTGAGGAAGCCTCCGCCCAGGGAATTTTTGTAACCCATTGTCCGCACATGGACGCGGTGGCCGTCGCGGAGCACGCCCTCGCGCTGCTTCTGGCGCTCGACCGGCGCGTGTGCGAATACAACGCCGCCCTGCACGAAGCCGGCAGCACGCGGCCGGATGCCCGCGCGGCGCGCGGGCTGGCGGGGCGGACGCTCGGCCTGCTCGGCTTTGGTCAGCCGGGCGCGCTCCTGGCGCGGCGGGCGCAGGCGCTGGAGATGAACGTCGTGGCGTGGGCGCCGGCGGGCACTCCGGAAAGCAGCCGTGTTCCGCATGTGAGCGTGTGCAACTGGCCGCGCGAAGTCGCGCGCAAGAGCGACGCGGTGGTCGTTCTTCCGGCCGTCGACAGCGCGGTGCGCACCATTGTCGACGCGGAGTTTCTCGAGAACCTATCCGCGGGCGCGACGATCATCCACGTGGGTCAGCCCGCGCTTGTCGACGAAGCCGCGCTGGCGGCCGCGCTTCCGAAGCGCAATTTTCGCGTGGGGGTCGATCTTTCCGTCGCCGCGAGCGATGGAATCCGCGGGCGCAGCCGCCTGCTCGAATTGCCGGGCGTGCTGGCGACGCCTGGGGTAAGCACGCTGACCGAGCAGGCTCGCACGGCGACCGCGGCCGAGGTGGTGCGCGTCGTGCGTGCGTTTCTCGTCTCGGGCGAGGTTTTGAATTGCGTAAACCTGGCGGAGCGCAGCCCGGCCACCTGGCAGCTTGTTCTGCGCGTGCGCGACCAGGTGGGCGTGATGGCCTCGATCCTGGACGCGGTACGGGCGGACGGCATCAACGCCGAAGAAATCATCAGCCGCGTGTTTACCGGCGCCAAGGCGGCCTGGATCTCGATCGCGCTCGACGACCGCCCAAGCGGCGACGCGCTGGAATCCATCCGCGCACTGGGCGGGGTGCTGCATCTGGAACTGCGGGCGATGGTCTGATAGCCTTCCCAATCCCCCGCCCGGCGCCCGGACGCCGCCACCGGCCGGGGGCTCTGTGTGTATCAGGCAGGTGGCGGGCGCTGCGCACCGCGGTCGGAGATCGAATCGGATGAGGCACGCATGGCAGGCCGCGCTCGCGCTGTCCCTGGCGCTCGTCCCCGTTCTGCGGGCCGACGGGCCGCCGTCCGCTGAGCCGCTGGCCGCCGAAGTGCAGGCCGTCCGGGATTTGAACTTCCCCAGCGAGCCGATCGCCGTTCGCTTCCTCCTGCACAACACTTCCGCGCAGGTCGTCGAACTCCCGCTTGCGACCGCGATTCCCGCCGATGCGCCCGCCGCGCTGCCGATGGAGCTGATCCTCGGCACGCCGGAGACGCCGGCCGTCTCGATCGTCTATCAGGATGACAAGCCCGTCGACATAAAGCCGGGCGCGGCGCCCGCGGCCGGCGGCGAGGGGCTGCGCGTCCTGCGCATCGCGCCGCATGCGTCCGTCGGGCTGGAAGTGGACCTGCGCGAGGTGTACAAGCCGATCCGCTACGCCGGCGCCTACCGCATCGAGTGGAAGCCGCTCGGCGGCCGGCTCGCGGCGTCGGCGGCTCTGCGCGTCGATACGCGGCGCGACGCCTTCATGATTACGGATTTTGGCCGGCTGCAATTCGAGCTGCTGTACGAGACCGCTCCGCACAACGTCGAGAATTTTCTCGATCTCGTCCGCTCCGGCTTCTACAACCAGAAGACTTTTCACCGAGTCGTGCCAAACTTTCTGATCCAGGGCGGCTGCCCGAAGGGTGACGGAACCGGAATTCGCCCGGATGGCAAGCTGATCGCGGGCGAATTCACCAAGACGCCGATCGAGCCCGGAATGCTGCTGATGGCGCGGAAGCCGAGCGAGCCGAACTCGGCAAGCTGCCAGTTCATCATCGCACTCGCCCGCCTGCCGCAGCTCGACGGGCAATACACGATCATCGGCCGCGCCCGCGGCGATGAGTCGCTCCAGACGTTGCAGATGATCTCCGCGCAGCCGACCGACAAGCGCGACCGCCCGGTCCGCGCGATCCGCATCACGACCATCAGCCTGATCGACGCGGAGGAATCAACGCCGCGCTCGCTGTCGCAGGCTTCGCAGCCGGTCGCGGGCGGCGCCAAGTCGCCGGAGGCCATCGCCCCCTGACGTGCCCGTCCGCACGCCCCGCCGTACCATGCCCCGATGCCGAAATCGCTCTACCTGATCGACGGCCACGCGCAGATTTACCGCGCCTATTACGCGCCGTTCGGCAACCTGACCTCGCCGACGGGTGAGCCGACCCGCGCCGTGCATGTCTTCAGCCAGATGCTCATCAACCTGCTGAAAAACAAGCGGCCCGACTACCTGGCCGTCGCGCTCGACGTGTCGGACCTGACGTTGCAGCGCAAGCAGATTTATCCGGAATACAAGGCGCATCGCGACCCCGCGCCGGAGGATTTCGAGCCGCAGGAGCGCCGCATTCTGCAGATTCTCTCGGCCGCCCGCATCCCTATGCTCCGCATCGAGGGCTGGGAGGCGGACGACATCCTGGCGACGCTGGCGCGCCGCTTCGCCGGGCCGGAGATGCAGGTCGTCTTCGTCAGCCGAGACAAGGACCTCGATCAGCTTCTCTCGCCCAGCGTCTCGATGTATGACCCGAATAAGGACGAGCTGCTCACGCACGACCGCCTGAGCGCAGTGAAGGGCTGGACCCCCGCGCAGGCGATCGACGCCCAGACGCTCATCGGCGACACGGTCGACAACGTGCCCGGCGTGCCCGGCATCGGGCCCAAAACGGCCGCCAAGCTGCTCCAGAAATACGGATCGGCCGCCGCCGTCGTCGCGCACGCCGATGAGCTGACGCCCAAACAGCGCGAGAACGTGCTCGCGTTCGCGCCGCACATGGATCGAACGCGGCAACTCGTCACGCTGCGCACCGATGCGCCGGTCGTCTTCGATATCGAAGCCGCCCGCCCGGAGAATTTCGATTGGGACGCCGCACGCGCGATCTTCGACTCGCTCGGCATGCGGAAATTGCCGGAGCAGCTTCCGGCCGGGCAGCGCCCCGCGGCCGGCGCGGCGCCCGTCGCCGCGCCCGCGCCGGCGTCCGCCCTCGCAGCCCCGGCGATGACGCTGTTCGACGTCGACCGCGCGCCCGGCGCGACGCAGACATCGGGCGCCGCCTCCGCGTCCGCGCCGCCCGCCGAAACAGCGGGAGTGGTCGTGTTTGGCTCGGCCGGTCCGGGGCTGAGCGCCGCCGCGAGTGCGCTGCGCGTTCCCGACGGCGGCGATTACGTGCTCGTCAACACGCCAGAGCAGCTCGACGCGCTTCTCGCGCAGCTCGCGCGGCAACCGGCGTTCGCCGTAGATACGGAGACGACCAGCGTCAGCCCCGTCGACGCGGACCTGGTCGGCGTGTCGCTCGCGTGGGAGGTCGGTCGCGGCTACTACATTCCGGTGCGTTGCGCGCTGGGCGGCGCGCTGTCGCCGGAGCTGGTTCGGGACAAGCTCGCGCCGCTGCTGGCCAATCCGACGACGCAAAAGGTCGGCCACAATCTGAAGTACGACGTCATCGTGCTGGCCGGCGCGGGAATGCCCGTCGCCGGCCCGCTTTTCGACACGATGATCGCCGCGTTCGCGCTCGACCCGGCCCGCAGCTCGTACGGCATGGACGCGCTGATTCACGCGTTGCTCGGCCACGAGATGATCCCCATCACCGACCTGATCGGAAAGGGCCGCGACCAGCTCCGCATGGATCAGGCCCCGCTGCCGGCGATCGCCGAATACGCGGCCGAAGACGCCGATTACACGTGGCGCATGCGCCGGCTGTTCGAGCCGCTGCTCGCGCCGGCCGGCGTCGACGCGCTCTTTCACGAAACGGAGATGCCGCTCGTCTCTGTGCTGGCGGAAATGGAAACGCACGGCATCCGTCTCGACGTGCCGTTTCTGCGCGAGATGGGCCAGCGGCTGGCGCGTCGCATGGGCGAGTTGATCGACGAAATCCACCACCTCGCCGGCACGCGCTTCAATCCCGATTCGCCCAAGCAGCTCGCCGAGGTGCTGTTCGACCGCATGAACTTCCGCGTCGTCCGCACGACACGCACCGCCCGCAGCACCGACGCCGAAACGCTCGAAACCCTTGCGGCGGAGACCGAACATCCGCTGCTGGGCCGGCTGCTGGAATACCGCGAATTGCAGAAGCTCTGCGGCACGTATGTCGAAGCGCTGCCGGGTTGCGTGTCGAAGCGGACCGGCCGCGTGCATACCAGCTTTCACCAGACCGGGGCGATCACCGGCCGGCTGAGCAGCAGCGAGCCGAATCTACAGAACATTCCGATTCGCACGGAGCTGGGCCGCGAAATCCGCCGCGCGTTCATTCCGCGCAGCCCGGACGAGCTGCTGGTCGTGGCCGATTATTCGCAGGTCGAGCTGCGCGTGCTGGCGCATTTCAGCGAGGATGAGGCGCTGTGCCGCGCGTTCGCCGAGGACCGCGACATCCACGCCGTCGTCGCGGCGCAGGTCAACGGTGTGGCCCTCGAGGCCGTCACGCGCGAGATGCGCGCCCGGGCCAAGGCCGTCAATTTCGGCATCATCTACGGGCAGACCGCGTTCGGACTGGCGCAGGCCACCGGCATGGGCCGCGGCGAGGCGCAGCGCTTCATCGACGAATATTTCAAGCGCTACCCGCGCATCCGCGCGTTCATCGATCGCTGTGTGCAGGACGCGCGCCGCGACGGCTTCGTCCGCACCATTCTCGGGCGCCGCCGGCCGATCCAGAACATCGATTCGCAGAACCGCGTCGCGCGGGCGCAGGCCGAGCGCTTTGCGGTGAACACGGTGGTGCAGGGCTCGGCCGCCGACCTGATCAAGACGGCGATGATCCGGCTGCACGCGCGGATTCACGCCGAATCCCTGCCGCTGCGGATGCTCCTGCAGGTGCATGACGAGCTGGTGTGCGAAGCGCCGCGCGAGCGCGCCGCGGAAATGGCCGAGGCGCTGCGTTCGGTGATGAGCGGCGCGATGACGCTGCGCGTGCCGCTCAAGGCGGACGCGGCCATCGGCGAGAATTGGCTGGAGGCGAAGTAAGGCGTCGCGGCGCGCCGCCCGATGGGTCGCGCGCTACCGATCCAACTTGAATTCCTTCTTCTCCTCCGGATTCGTCAGCCCCGCGAGGTATGCCAGCAGCGCCGAGAGCAGCGCGACGCCCACAAACGCGATTAGCGCCTTGTACGTGCGGATCCAGATCACCGTCAGCCCGATCGCCGCATATGCCAGCGCCACCGCATAGCAGACCAGCACGGTCTGCCGCACGCTCAGGCCGCGCTGCACGAGCTGATCGTAGAAATGGCTGCGGTCGCCCTCGAAGATCGACCGCCCGCTGCGAAAGCGCCGGAACATCGCCAGCGACGTGTCGAAGATCGGCAGCCCGAAGATCGCCAGCGCCCCCAGCGCCCAGCGGATGATGCCGCGCTCGTCGCCGCTCTCGGGCATTCCGCGTCCGGAGAACAGCACGATCATCATCCCGCAGTTGTAGCCGAGCAGCACGCTGCCCGCGTCGCCCATGAAAATCTTGGCAGGCTTGAAATTCCACGGCAGAAAGCCCATCGCCGCGCCGAACATGGCGATCGCCAGAACCAGCCGCACCGGGTCGCCGACCTCGCTCCAGCGGCCCAGCGCCAGGTGCGCGGCCAGCAGGAAGAAGCCCAGCGAGATGATCGCGGTCACGCCGGAGCACAACCCGTCCAGCCCGTCGATCAGGTTCGTGGAGTTGCACGCGCCCAGCACGATCACAATGCTGATGACGAGCGACATGGCCGCCGACACGGCCGGCGGCAGGTGGATGCCGATCGGTTTGAGCAGGCTGTGAACGGACATCAGACCGGATTGCGTCGAGAGCAAAACGAGCGCGATCACCGCCGCGCCGACCAGCAGCCGCACCTTCGGCGAGATGTTCCGCACGTCGTCGATCAGCCCCATCACCGACAGCGCCACGCCGCCGAGCAGGATCGGGCCGAGCACCTCCACGGACGCAACGCCCGTCGCCATCGCCAGAAGCAGCGCCAGCGCCCACCCCAGGCAGATCGCCGTGCCGCCCAGGTACGGCGTCGGGCGCAGGTGGGGCTTGAGCTTCGTGTCCGGCCGATCGAGCACGCCCGTGCGAAACGCCAGGCGGATCGCGACCGGCGTAAAGAACACGGCCGCGAGAAACGCGACCAGACCGAAGTACTGATAGCGCTGCAAGAGTTGCAGGAATGCGTCCATGCGTCCGCCGAGTATAGTCGAAGCGGCGCGGCGGGCCACGCGGCGGCGCGCGGGTTGAATCCGCGCGCGGCGGCTCGTAGGCTCCCGGCGCGCCGACTGTCCGCCGCCGGCCGAAACCGGCCGATCGAAAGGGCATGCACACGGCGCTGCAACAGCAAACATCGGGCGCTGCGCCCGCGTCGCCGCAGCCGGCCCAGGTCGCGGCGGCGGACGCGCGGCATTTGCGCGAGAGCGGACGGACGATGGACGTTTCGGTGATCCTGCCGGTTCGCAACGAGGCCGATTTCATCGAGCGCTGCCTGCGCAGCCTGCTGGCCAGCGATCTGCCGCCCGAGTCGTTCGAGCTGCTCGTCGTCGACGGCATGAGCAGCGACGGCACGCGCGAAATCGTGCGGCGAGTGGCGGATGAATCCGACGCGGCCGGCGGACGGCTCGCGGCCGTGCGGCTGCTGGACAATCCGGCCGGCATCGTTCCGCACGCGATGAACGCGGGCATCCGGGCGGCGGGCGGAGAGATCATCGTGCGCGTCGACGGGCACGCGACGGTCGCGGCGGATTTTCTGCGCCGCAGCGTCGAAGAATTGCGCCGCCGGCCGGAGGCGTGGTGCGTGGGCGGCCCGGTCGAAACGGTGAACGACGGCTATGTGGGCCGGGCGATCGCGGGCGCGATGACATCGCCGGTGGGCGTGGGCAACGCCATGTTTCGGCTGGGGAATTTCGAGGGCTACGTCGACACGCTCGCCTTCGGCGCATATTGGAAATGGGTCTTCGACAAAGTTGGGCTGTTCGACGAAGAGCTGGTGCGGAATCAGGACGACGAGATGAACCTGCGGGTGATTCTCGGCGGCGGACGGATATTCATGACGCCGGCGATCCGCAGCCGGTATTTTCCGCGAACATCGCTCCGCAAGCTCGCGCGGCAATACTATCAGTACGGCTTCTGGCGCATCCGCACGATTCAGAAGCATCGCCAGCCGGCCACGCTGCGGCAGATCGCGCCGCTGATCTTCGTGTGCGTGTGGGCGGCGCTGCTGGTCGGCGGGTTGTTGTGGTGGCCGATCTCCTGGGCGCTGGCGGCGTTCGCCGCGCTGTATGCGCTCGGCCTGTTGGCGGGAGCGGCCGACGTGGCGCGGCGCGCCGGCGTGCGCGAGGCGCTGCTGTCGCCGGTGATTTTCGCGATTCTGCACTTTGGCTACGGGTTGGGCAGCCTGCACGGTCTCGTGCATTTCGTGCTGCTGCGGCGCGGCGGATTGACGCGCCCGGAGCAGCACGCTCTTTCACGCTGACGACGAATGGCGCAATTTCGCGCTGACGCCGAAGCGCGAGTCGCGCCGATCCGAGCCGCGACGGTTAGGGAGCGCGACGTGCGGCGCCGATCCGAGCCGCGACCGTAAGGGAGCGCGACGTGCGGCGACAGTTGCGGGTCACTGGGCGCGAAGACGCCCCGGCCGTCGCGCCGTCGGACGTACCGATCCGCCGGCGCGAATTCAACGCTGGAGCATTGTCCATGAGATCGCCGGCATGATCGACCGCACGCTCACCGCCCTCGGCAGCCTCCTTTTCCCCGGTGGAGACAACCCCGCCGCGCGAATCGCTCTCGAACGCGCCGTCGAGCAGTTTTTCGGCACGGGCGCCGCGGTCGCCTTCTGGAAAGGCCGCATCGCGCTCTATGCGATTCTGCGCGCCATGGGAATCGGCGCCGGCGACGAAGTGATCCTGCCCGGCTACACGTGCGTCATGGTCCCCGGTCCGGTCATCTACGCGGGCGCGACGCCGGTTTACGCCGACATCGACGCGCAGACGTACAACCTGCGGCCCGGCGAAGTCGAGCGATTGATCACGCCGCGCGCACGCGCGATTTTCGTCCAGCACACGTACGGCATTCCGGCGCCGGTCGCCGAGATCCGCCGTCTGGCCGACGCGCGCGGCATCGCGGTCATCGAGGATTGCTGCCACACGTTCGGCGGCCGGCTCGATGGAAAGCTGCTGGGCACGTTTGGCGATGCCGCGTTTTTCAGCGGCCAATGGAACAAGCCATTTTCGACCGGGCTGTGCGGCATCGCGCTGCTGCGGGACGCCGCCGTGGTGGAGCGCGTCCGCGCCGAGCAGGAGTCCTATCCCCTGCCCTCGCGGAAGGCCGCATTCATGCTCGCGGCACAGCTTCTCGTCTACGAAATGTGCATCTATCCGCGCACGACGGCGCTGGCCACGCGACTTTTCCGCTGGCTCACAAAAAAAGGCGCGGTGGTGGGAAGCTCCAGCAAGGCCGAGTTCGAGCGCACCCTGCCGGCCGGCTATGCGCTGCGCCCCGCGCCGGTGCAGATGAAGCTGGCGCGGCTGGAGGTCGGGCGCGTCGCGGCCAACATGTCGCACCGCAAGCGCGTCGCGCAGCGCTACCGCGAAGCGCTGCCGGCGATGGGCTACGCTTTGCCGCCCGAGTCGCCGGCGTGGGATGCGCCGTTGCTGCGCTTCCCGCTGCGCGTCGCGAACAAGGATGAGGCGCTGGCCCGCGCGGCCAGGCATGGCGTCGAGATCGGCTCGTGGTTCGAGTGCCCGCTGCATCCGATCGAAACGGATCAGGCGCAGTTCGGTTATCGTAACGGGATGTGTCCCGTCGCCGAGCGCGCCGCCCGCGAAGTGATCAACCTGCCCACGCATCGCCGCGTTCGGAGCGGCGACGTCGAGCGCACGCTGCGCTTTGTCCGCGAGGTGTGCCGGCCCGCGCCGCCAGCCTGACGCCACGCTTCACCGAAGCTGCGGTCGCGCGCGCTCCGCTTCCGCGCGAATCCACGCCAGACCGCGATCCGCGATCGACTGAATCACGCGCGGATACAACTCGCGCTCGGCGACGCCCACTCGCTCGGCCAGCGTCGGGGGCGTGTCGCCCGGAAGCACCGGCACACGGGTCTGCGCGACGATCGGGCCGTGGTCATACTCGTTGTCGACGACGTGTACCGTGCAGCCGCTCTCCGCCGCCCCCGACGCCAGCACCGCCTCGTGAACGCGCAAACCGTACATTCCGCGCCCGCCGAACGACGGCAGCAGGGCCGGATGAATGTTGAGCACGCGCCATTCCCACTGCCGCGGCAGCCGCCAGAAACACAGAAAGCCCCCCATCACGACGAGGTCGACGTCGGCCGATTCGACCGCGGCCGTCATCGCCGCCGCATAGGCGTCGTCGTCGTGGAAGTCGCGCCGGCGGATGATCTGCGGGGCGAGGCCGGCCGAGCGCGCGATCTCGACGCCGCGCGCATCCGGGCGCGAGCTGATGACGTGGCCGATGCGCGCCCCGCGCAGCCGGCCGTCGGCGATTCGTTCGATCAGATTGGCCAGCGTCGTTCCGCCGCCCGAAATGAGCACACAGAGCCGAAGCGGGACATGCGGCGTGTCGCGTTTCATCGCAGGGGAATGTATCCGCGCCGGCCGCGGCGCGCAAGGCGGGTTTCAGTGCTGCCCGGTGTGGCCGAACCCGCCGCCGCCCCGCGCGGTCTCGTTCAGATCGGCGACCACGGCGACCTCGACGCGCGCGACGGCGGCGATGACGAGCTGCGCGAAGCGCATCCCGCGCGTGACCGTGTACGGCTCGCGCGAGACGTTGCCCAGGATCACCTGAAGCTCGCCGCGATAGTCCGCGTCGATCGTGCCGGGTGAATTTGGCAGCATCAACCCGTGCCGCAGCGCCAGGCCGCTGCGCGCCCGGATCTGCCCCTCGTGTCCGGGCGGGATTTCCACGTGCAGGCCCGTCGGCACGAGCTTCACCTCACCGGGCGCGATCGTGATCGGCTCGGGATTGGCGGCATAAAGGTCCATCCCCGCCGAATCCGCCGTCATGTATTGCGGCGGCGGCAGGTCTTCCGTGCCGGGCTTTCGGCGGACACGCATCACGGGCGGCATCGCTCGCTCCGCAGTCTGGAACCGGATCGTTGAGACCGGCTCGTGGGTAGGACCGGCACAGTGTGGGACCGGCCAATAGCCGGTCTCCGTGCTTTCGCCGCGAGTATACCGTTTCTTCCGCGTAGCGGCCCGCGCCCTCGCGCGGCCGGAGCGACGTCGGAAACCAGGGACGCCACGACGCGCCGGCACCGTCGCCCCCGCGCCGGGTGCGAGGAGACCCGCCTGAGGACGGTCTTTCCGAGCCCGCGTGTCCTCACGCGGGTCTCTTCGTCCCCGTGAAGACCCGCCTGAGGACAGGCGGGCTCATGCGCGCCGTGAAGACCCGCCTGAGGACAGGCGGGCTCGAAGCCGAAATGGACCTGCCCGAGGACCGACGGGCGGGCTTGACATCGCCGCGCTGGCGCGCCGAGATACGCCCCGGCGAAGCGCGAGTCCCGCGACGACGCGCCGCAGGAGGCGGCTGTGCCCGAAAGATACGAATATGGACCGTTGATCGCAGAGCGCGAAGCCAGCGGAACGCTGCGCTTCGAATTCAACCCCGCCAGCCCGGGGCTGCTCGAACTGCCCGCCGATTTCATGACCCGCCTCGCCGAGCAGGTCGCGCCGCTGCTGGCCGGCCGGCCGCGCGTCATCCTCGACATGGGCGGCCGCGTCGGCATCAGCAGCCGCCAGCTCGGCGCGATGATCGCGCTGCGAAAGGCCGTAGGCGACGTGGCCGAGCGGCTCCCGCTGCGCGGCGTGAGCGAAGGCGTCGAGAAAGTGCTGGAGTCGACGCGGACGGACAAGTTTTTCGAGATTGTGGATCGCGCGAAAAAGCGCTGACCGGAGCGCCCCACCGCCCATGCCCGAAATCAACTTCACGCAGAACATCCAGCGGCACGTTTCCTGCCCCGCTACGAAAGTCGACGGCGGAACGGTGCGCGAAGCGCTCGACGCATTCTTCCGGACCAACCCCGCCGCTCGCGGCTACGTGCTCGACGACCGCGGGGCGCTGCGCCGGCACATGCTGATTTTCGTGAACGGAGCGCCGATCCGCGACCGCGACACGCTGACCGACGCGGTTCGCCCGGACGGCGAGATTTACGTGATGCAGGCGCTGTCCGGCGGTTGAGCGCGGCGGGTTGTCGGTTTCTGTCGCGCGCGACGACTGCCGCGGCTTGTCCCGCCGCCGCGCCGCGGCGAATAATCCCGCTGATTCGGGCGACGCCTGCCGCACCAGGATACCCACGCGAGGAAATGCGCCATGAGCGATCGGCTTCACGTCGGAACGCGAAAGGGACTCTTCACCGTACAACGATCCGCCGACGGCTGGAAAGTCGACAAGGTGGACTTCCTCGGCGACCAGGTGCCCATGCTCCTGCACGACCGCCGCGACGGCCATCTCTACGCCGCAGTCGGCCACGGCCACTTCGGCTCGAAGATGCACCGCTCGGCCGACGGCGGAAAGACGTGGAAAGAAATCGCCGCCCCCAAGTACCCGCCCAAGCCGGACGACTGGGAAGAGCGGCCGAACCCGGCCAACAACAACCGCCTGACGGAGTGGAACCTGGAACTGATCTGGGCGCTCGAAGGCGGTGGGCCGAAGCAGCCGGGGCTGCTGTGGTGCGGGACGCTGCCGGGCGGGCTGTTTCGCTCGACGGACCGCGGCGATTCCTGGGAGCTGATCCGCACGTTGTGGATGCACGAGAGGCGTCGCGAGTGGTTCGGCGGCGGAGCGGAGCATCCCGGAATTCACAGCATCTGCGTCGACCCGCGCGACGCGAACCGCGTGACGCTCGGCATCTCATGCGGCGGCGCCTGGCGCACGACCGACGGCGGCACAAGCTGGAACTGCGTCGCGACGGGCATGCGGGCCGAATACATGCCCCCCGATCAGCAGTTCGAGCCGAACATCCAGGATCCGCACCGCATCGTGCAGTGCCCGGCCGCACCGAACGTCTGGTGGGCGCAGCACCACAACGGGATCTTCCGCTCGACGAACGACTGCGAGAAGTGGGAGGAAATCAAGTCCGCCCAGCCGTCGCATTTCGGCTTTGGCGTCGTCGTTCACCCCGCCAAGCCCGACACGGCCTGGTTCGTGCCGGGCGTCAAGGACGAAATGCGCTTTCCGGTGGACGGAAAGCTGGTGGTTTCGCGCACGCGCGACGGCGGAAAGTCGTTCGAGGTGCTGCGCAGCGGCTTGCCGCAGGCACACGCCTACGACCTGGTGTACCGCCATGCGCTCGACATCGACGCGACCGGCGAGCGTCTCGCCTTCGGCAGCACGACCGGCAACATGTGGGTGAGCGAGAATCAGGGCGATGCGTGGAAGGCGGTGACGTCGCATCTGCCGCCCGTGTTCTGCGTCCGGTTTGCATGAGCCCGCCTGTCCCCAGGCGGGTCTTCGCGGAGTCAAATCAGCCGCGCCCTCCCGCTCTTCGCCCGGTAGGGCGCACGATGGTTGCCAGGGGCTTCAGCCCCTGGAACGCCGCCCCAGATCTTTCCTTTTTTCTTCGTCCGGTCGGCGTCAGCTTGCGCGGGCGCCGGCCTTGCGCGCCGCTTTGCGCGGCGGCTGGGCCGGTTCGGGCGCGGGTTTGCGCGGCGCGGCGCCGCGGCTGTCCCGCCGGGCGCTGCGGCTGGCGCTTGGCACGGCCGTGGTTGGCGTTCGCGCGGGCTTGGCGGGCTTGGCGGGGGCTTTGGCGGCCGGGCGCTCGGGCGGAGGTTGGGCCCGGCCGCTGCGCGACTTGCGGGCGGAACGATCGGGCTCCGGCTCGCTGGGGGCGAGTTCGTCATCCATATCGAGACCGGCGCCGACGTCGTGTCCGGCGGCGTTGGCGATGAGCTGAAGCATGTTTCGCGTGGTGCGGTCGGGCGGCACGCTGGTGATGCGCTCGACCTCGCGCTTCCGCACCGGGGAGGCCAGTTCGTTCCACGCGTGTTTCTTCAGGAGCGTGACGAATTCGGCCGCGTCCTCTTCGGCGACGTGGCGTTCGAGGAAGCTTTGGGCCTCGTCGAGCGGGCATTTCGGGTCGATGACGCCCTCGCGCCGCGCCAGCGCCCACATCGCCTCGTCGAGCGGGACGGCGTGGAACTGGAGCCCCAGCAGGCGGATGCGCGCACGTGTGTATGGATCGAGCCCGTCGATGCGTTCGATGTAGGCCAGGGCGTCCTTGCGCGAGATGGTCGCGAGGCGATCGAGCGTGACCGAGTGCTCGATGGCGAAGATGCGATTCAGCGCGCGGGAGACGTCTTCGCACTTGAGCCGCACGTCCGGATAGTCGCCCAGCGCCTGCGCCATTTCGATCGGCGGGATGACGCGCAGTTCGTTGTAGTCCACGACCATGGCGCGCAGCTTGTCGAGCGCTTCGCGGGCCCGCGCTTCGGGCATGTCACGCGAGAACACGCCCAGGATCAACTGCGTGATCGGGTCGCTCGCCGGGATGCGCTGCACCTTGCCGAGCCGGGCGCGCAGCGAGGCGAACAGCGATTTCAGGCGCTTCGCACAGTCGGTCGCACCGCGCATGTGTCAAACGTCCTCCCGCTTGTCCTCGTCGCGCGCCGCCGGCTCGTCGGGCGACGCGGTCTCATCGTCCGCCGGCTCGTCGTCGCGCTCCCAATCGGGCCGCTCGCCGAGTTCGGCCATCGCGGCGTCCACGGCGTTGACGGTCTGAGCGGCCTTCTGAATCGTGTCGTCGAGCACGAATTGAATCCTGGGGACGGTGCGCATCGACAGCTCGTCGGCCAGCACGCTGCGCAGCCGGCCGGAGGCGCGCCGCAGCGCTTCGAGGGTCGCTTCGCGCCGTGCGGGCGCGGCGAAGACGCTGATGGCGACCTTTGCGCTGAGCAGGTCGGGGCTGACCTCGACCCGCATGATCGAAGTGATCGGCTCGATGCGCGGGTCGTTCAGATCGCGGATCGCTCCGGCCAGTATGTTTCGGATCAGCGCTCCGACTCGCAGCGTTCGTTGGCTCAAGGGTGTTTCTCTACAGCAGCTCGATGTCGTCGTCCACCACGGACGCCCGCGGGTTCGCGCGGATCGCGTCGCGGATCTGGGACAGCGCCCCTTCGACGTAGCGGGCGTCGTTGGAGACCATTGCGACGGCGATGGTCGCCGCCTGGCGATGGTCGAGATCGTCCACCTCGGCGACGGAGGCGTTGTAGCGCGCCGAGATGCGGTCCTTGATGCTCTTGACCACGCGGCGCTTGTCCTTCAGCGTGAGGGCCTCGAAGATCGCAAGCCGCACCGTGAGCACTCCGATGACCATGCCAGCACGCCGCCCCGCCGGGGTTTAGAGTTTCTGAGGCACCTCCACGATCTCATACGTCTGGATCACGTCGCCGGGCTTCACATCGTCGAAATTCTCGATCTTCAAGCCGCACTCCAACCCGGCCCGCACCTCGCGCACGTCGTCTTTGAAGCGCTTGAGCGAGCCGAGCGAGCCGCGCTCCAGGATGATCCGCCCGTCGCGGACGAGCCGGACGCGATGGCTGCGCGCGACCGTGCCGCTCGACACCAGGCAGCCGGCGATCGTGCCCAGGCGCGAGACGTTGAAGATTTGCCGCACGTCGACCGTGCCGCGGATCTCCTCCTTCTCTTCCGGCTTGAGCAGACCCGCCAGGGCCTTGTACAGGTCGGATTCGATCTCGTAGATCACGCGATATTGCCGGATCTGAACGCCAAGCTGCTCGGCAAGCTGGCGGGCGCGCTCGTCCGGAACGACGTGGAAGCCGATTACGATCGCCTTCGACGCACGCGCGAGCTGCACGTCCGCCTCCGAGATCGCGCCGACCGCCGCGTGCAGAACCGCCAGCCGCACGCGCTCGGCCGGGAATTCGCCCAGCTTCTTGCGCAGCACGTCGACCGAGCCCTGCACGTCCGCTTTCACGATTACGTTGAGCTGCGGGATTTCCTCGTTCGTGCCCAGGCGCAGCTCTTCGAGCGTCCGCGGCTTCGTGGCGCTTTCGAGCGTGCTGGCGCGGCGCTCGCTGCGCACTTCGGTCGCAATCAGCTTGGCCCGCTGCACGTCGTCCACCACGTAAAGCTGGTCGCCCGCTTCGGGCAGCGCGTCCAGGCCCGAAATCTCGACCGGCGTGCCGGGCGTCGCCTCGGTGATGCGCGCGCCGCGATCGTCCTTGAGCTGGCGCACCTTGCCGAAGCCCGGACCGGCCACGACCACCTGCCCCGCGCGAAGCGTGCCTTCGCGCACGAGCACGTGCGCGACCACGCCCTGTCCCTCGCGCATCTGCGCCTCGATCACCGTCGCGTGCGCCGGAACCGTCGCGTCGGCCTTCAACTCCAGCAGCTCGCTCAGCGTGCTCAGGTGCGCGATCAGCTCTTCGACGCCCATGCCCGTCGTCGCCGACGTGCGGATCACGTCCGTCTGGCCGCCCCATTCCGACGGCGTCAGGTCATGCTCGGCGAGCTGCGCGTAAATGCGGTTGAAATCGACGCCCGGCAGGTCCGATTTGTTCAGCGCGACGACGATCGTCGCGCCGGCGGCCCGCGCGTGGTTCATCGCTTCGACGGTCTGCGGCATGACGCCGTCGTCCGCCGCCACGACCAGCACCACCACGTCCGTCAGGTTCGCGCCGCGGGCGCGCATCGCCGTAAACGCCTCGTGGCCCGGCGTGTCGAGAAACGTGACGTGCCAATCGCCCTTATCGACGCGATAGGCGCCGATGTGCTGTGTGATGCCGCCCGCCTCGCCCGCCGCCACGCGCGTCTTGCGAATCGCGTCGAGCAGCGACGTCTTGCCGTGGTCCACGTGACCCAGCATCGCGACGACCGGCGGGCGCGGCCGAAGCGCGGGACGCTCGCGCTCCTCGTACTCCGCCTCGATCTGCTCGAATTCCGTCTTCGGCCGGACAATCGCCAGTTGCAGGCCGAGGTCGAGCGCCAGGTGCTCGACCTGCTCCTGCTCGAGCGATTGCGTGATGGTCCAGAGCTTGCCGGTCTGCTCGATCAGCTTCTTGTTGACCGCGGAGAACGGCACGCCGACGGCCGTGCAGAAGTCCTTGATCGAGATCGGAACGCTGATTTCCGTCGGCGCCTTCGGGCCGGCCGGACCAGCCGGGTGCGCCTGCGTGACCGACTGGCGCCGCCGCTCGGCCGCGCGCCGCTCGCGAAGCCCCTGTCCGGTGACGTTGGCGAGCCGCTCGCGCCGCTCAATCAGGTCCTGCTCGCGCCATTCCTGAACGCGCTGATCGATCTCGACCGCCACGTCGGTCCGACGCGGGCTGCGCGAGCGGAGCTTGGCCGCTTCCTCTTCGTCGCGCGTCTTGCCCGTCTTTCCGCGCGGGCGGCGCGTTTCGGTCGTGGACGGGGCGGCCGAGGGAACCGGCAGGCGCGTCATCGGCCCGCGCGGCCCGATCGGCGAGCGAGGCTCGAATCCGCCACCCGCAGGACGCGGACGCGGACGAGGCGCCATCGGCTCGGGCGCTTCGATGCGAACCACGCGCGGACCTTTCAACTCCGCCGGTCGCGGAACGAGCCGCGGACCGGCCGGAACGACCAGCGGAGGCGGAATCGGCACGTGCGGGCGCGGCCGCTCGGGCACAAGCTGCGGCGGCACCGGGATCGGCGGCGCGGCGGGGCCGACCGTCTCGATCGGCTTCGTGCTCGGGGCTGCGCTGGCGGCGATGCGATCGATCTCAACATCCGGTGCGACAGGCGCGCTCGGAAGAATTTCGATGGGTTCGGGCGGCGGCGGCGCTTCCACCGGTGCAGGTGCGGCGGCCGGCGGCGCGGCTTCGCTTGCGGCCGCGGGTCGGAGCGGGGCGGGCTCGGGAATGCTGACAGGCGGCGCTTCGGGCGGCGGCGGCGCTTCGGCGGCCTCGACGCCGGCGGGCTCCGGCTCGACCGGTTCGTCCACGGGCTCGGCCGGGTGAGCTTCCTCTTCGCCGTCGTGCGTGTCCGACTTGCCGCGCGGCTTCTGAACTTTCGTGAGGTCCACGCGCTCGGCGACCTCGACGGACGTGACGTCATCGCCGACAGAGAACCACTCGCGGATCGACTCGGCCAGACCGGCCGAAATCGCCGCCATGTGGTTTTTCAGCTCGATGCCTTCAGCCTTGCACTTCTCGATGATGGCCTTGCTGGAGACGCCGAGTTCTTTCGCGAGTATGTGAACTCTCAGCATATTCCGCTTACGCGTACTCCCTGTTCTTCGCGGGGTGCTGTGAGCGCAAACCGCCTAGGCGCTTCGACGAATCCCGACCACGGGTTTCGTCGCCCGCCGCACCTCGCGCACCTCGCTGGACCACAAGGATATACGCAAAGGCCGCTCGCCGCCACCAGCCAGACGGGCTTTCGCGCAAAACGGAAGTTCGGCGCGGGAGGACGGCCCGGCGGCTACGGCGTTCACCGGTCTGCGACGCGCTTGGAATTGACATCCGTCCCGCGCGGACGGTAGCGTAGAATCGCCGTGGCTGCCGATGGAGTCAGTCGGACCGCGGGGGGACCGTCGCCCGTCGAATGGGCGCGTCGCAGAAATCCTCCGCCGCGTTATGTGTCGTGTTGGCGAGATTTCTTCGTAAGACGTTTATTGAGAATGTATTATGCCACGCGCGATCGTGTCCGGATCGGTGCTTTTCGCCGGCGTTCTGGCTTTCGTCGGCAGTGGTTTGGCGGCCGACCTGGCCGCGCCGCCACCGCGCGCGGCGCCGGTGCCGTTCGCGGTTACGGAAACGGGATTGAACGTTACGTTTCCCATCGACGACACGATCGGAAACACGGCGCAGCGATTCGTGATTTCCCGCGGCGACCAGGTTCTCCAATCCGGCGTGCAGCGCACAACCATCGCGCTGCGCTACGCGGAGTTTGATCCGCTGCTCGCCGCTCCGCCGATTCCTCCCGAACTGCGTCCGGGCGCCGATTGCGGCGTCTTCATCGTTCAGTTCCAGACTCCTCCGCTCGAAGAATACCTGGCCGCGATCGCCGCCCTCGGCGGCCGCGCCTATGCGTACATGCCATGGCAAGCGCAGCTCGTCGCGCTGCCCGCGGATTCCGCCGCGCGCGTCGCGGCGCTCCCGTTCGTCCGCTGGGTCGGGCCGTATGCGCCCGCCTATCGCCTCGACGAACAGATCGTTGCGGAGACGCAGCGCTCGCGCGGGAGGATGCCGACGAGGCGCTACTCGATCCTCGTGTATGAGCGCGAGCCGGAGCAGAAGGCCGCTCTCGCGAAACGAATCGGAGAACTCGGCGGCCGGGTGGATTTCACCGATCCGGCCGGCTGTCGCATGGAAGCGACGCTCTCGCCCGATCAGCTCCTGCAAGTTGTCCGCCGCGACGAGGTGATGTTCGTCGACCTCGCCAGCGAACCCGAAAACGACATGAACGTGATTCGTCCGCTGAGCGGCGCGGCCTACCTGGAGGGCGTCGCCGGATTCGACGGCCACGGCGTGCGGGGCGAAGTGCTCGACGACAACATTCAGACCACGCACGTCGCTTTCGCGGCCCGCCCGCCGATCCTGCACGGCGCGCAGGACGGAAGCAGCCCGCACGGAACTTCCACCTACGGCATCGTCTTCGGCGACGGCGCGGGCAACGCGCAGGGCATGGGCATGCTTCCCGCGGCGCAGGGAATATTCGGCGACTACGGCCGCTACGTCAGCAGGCTGGTCCATACCCAGGAGTTGCTGAGCGAGCCGTATCGCGCGGTCTTTCAATCGAACAGTTGGGGCCACGCGCTGACCACGACGTATGGCACGTACTCGTTCGAAATCGACGACGTCGCGTTCCGCACCGACCTGGCGATCGCGCAATCGCAGAGCAATTTCGGCGACCAGCGCTCGCGGCCGGAAGCCTGGGCCAAAAACGTCATCTCGGTGGGCGGCCTGTCGCATTACAACGACCTGGACATGAGCAACGACTGCTGGTGCGGCGGCGCGAGCATCGGCCCGGCCTCCGACGGACGCATCAAGCCCGATTTGTCGCACGCGTACGACAGCGTGTTCACGGTGGCCTACAGCGACCAGTTCGCCGATCGCTATGACGACTTCTGCTGCACGAGTGCGGCGACGGCGGTGATCGGCGGGAACCTCGGCCTGGTGTTCGAGATGTGGCACGCGGGCATTTTCGGCAACCTCGTGGGCGACGACGTCTTCGCGAGTCGCTGCCACGCGGCGACGGCCAAGGCGCTGCTGATCAACAGTGCCCGGCAGTGGAGTTTCGACGGACCCGCGCATGATCGCGCCCGCATGCATCAGGGCTGGGGCCTGCCCGATCTGCGGCATCTCTACGACATGCGGGGACAGACGCTGGTTATCGACGAGTCATCGATTCTGCATCCGTTCGAGACCGCGACGTTTGTGATAAACGTCCTGCCGGGCGAGGCGGCGCTCAAGGCGACGATGGCGTACGCCGATCCGCCGGGCACCTCGTCGGCGCGCGTTCATCGCGTCAACGATCTCACGCTGCGCGTGACGTCGCCGTGGGGCATAACGTATTTCGGCAACAACGGGCTGATCGACGGCATGTGGTCGCAGCCGTTCGGCGAGCCCGACGCGCTAAACACAGTCGAAAACGTCTTCGTCGATCATCCCCTGGCCGGGCCGTGGTTCATCGAGGTGATCGCCGTCGAGCTGAACGCCGACGCGCGGCTGGAGACGCCGGAGCGCGACGCGGATTTCGCGCTGGTGGTGAGCGGCGTGGCGCCGTATTCGTGCGACGGCGCGCGGCGCGGCGACGTGAATTGCGACGGCGCGGTCGACAACGGCGACATCGACGCCTTCGTTCTCCTGCTGACCGATCTGGCGGCTTATGAGCAAGCGTATCCGACCTGCCGCATCCGCTGCGTCGCGGATTTCAACGCCGACGGCGCGACCAACAACGCGGACATCGACGGCTTCGTCGCGTGCCTGCTGGCCGGCGGTTGCGGCTGATCCCTCGGCCGTTCGCCGAATAATTGGCGCGAACAATGCGAAGTTCGGCGTCATCGATCGCATGCGGTAATTGCCGCTTGGCTACTCCACCGCGGCGCGGATACGATTCGGCGGAGGCGCTCGCGATGCACGATCTACTCAAATCCGCTCCGTCGGTCGGGCTGGCGCCGCTCTACGATGGCATGCGCGCGACGGCCGACGAGTTCCTCGCCCTGCCGGACGACGAATTCCGTTATGAGCTGATCGACGGGGTGATCCTGATGTCGCCGAGCCCGCTGCCGCTGCACCAGCATGTCGCACTCGTCATCGCACGCCAGCTCGCCGACTATCTGGAGCGGAACGCGCTCGGCATGGTGTTTCCCGAGGTCGACGTGCAGCTCGGCGACGCATTGGTTTATCGCCCAGAGCTGGTCTTCATCCGGAAGGAACAGCTCGCCCGCATCGCAACGAAAGTCACCTTTCCGCCAGACCTGATCGTCGAAGTGATCTCGCCCGCCTCGCGCATTCGCGACACGCGGACCAAATTCGCCGACTACGAGCGCTGCGGCGTGCGAGAATACTGGTTGATCGATCCGGCCAACGACTCCGCGACGTTTTTCCGGCTGGCCGACGGGCGCTATCGCGACGTGTCGCCGGCCTCGGAGCACGACTCCTTCGCGAGCCAGGCCGTCCCCGGCTTCACGCTCGACCTCGCCGCCGTGCGGAAGGCATTCCGGGCGCTGGGGTGATGAATTGGCTGTGTCGTGCGGATGCGGCGCCTGGCTCGCCCTTCGCGGCGCGGATACGATCTGGCGGAGGCGCTCGCGATGCATGATCTTCTCAAATCCGCACCGCCAATCGGGCCGGCGCCGATCTATGACGGCATGCGCGCGACGGCCGACGAGTTCCTCGCCCTGCCGGACGACGAATTCCGTTATGAGCTGATCGACGGGGTGATCCTGATGTCGCCGAGCCCGCTGCCGCTGCACCAGCATGTCGCACTCGTCATCGCACGCCAGCTCGCCGACTATCTGGAGCGGAACGCGCTCGGCATGGTGTTTCCCGAGGTCGACGTGCAGCTCGGCGACGCATTGGTTTATCGCCCAGAGCTGGTCTTCATCCGGAAGGAACAGCTCGCCCGCATCGCAACGAAAGTCACCTTTCCGCCAGACCTGATCGTCGAAGTGATCTCGCCCGCCTCGCGCATTCGCGACACGCGGACCAAATTCGCCGACTACGAGCGCTGCGGCGTGCGAGAATACTGGTTGATCGATCCGGCCAACGACTCCGCGACGTTTTTCCGGCTGGCCGACGGGCGCTATCGCGACGTGTCGCCGGCCTCCGGACACGATTCGTTCGCGAGCCAGGCCGTCCCCGGCTTCACGCTCGACCTCGCCGCCGTGCGAAAGGCATTCCGAGCGCTGGGATGATCCCGGCAACGGGACACGGCTTCAGCGTGGCCGAATCGCGGGCAGCGCCCGCACGTCGCCGCTGCGGACCAGGAACACTTCCACCCGCCGATTGCGAGACTTGTCGCCGCCGATCGGCCGCTGGTCGCCGTAGCCCATCACGCCGATTCGCTGGCTGGGCACGCCGGCGGCGACGAGCGCGTCCTTCACCGCGATCGCGCGATGCACCGCCAGATGCCAGTTGCTCGGATGCCGGGCCAGTGTTTCCGGCTTGGAAATGGGCGAGTCGTCCGTGTGGCCGACGATCACGATTTCGTATTCGTCGGAGTCCGTTTTCGCCAGCACGCCGGCCAGGTCGTCGATGCCCGGCCGGGCGGCGGGCAGAACCGCGTCGCTGCCGGGCTCGAACATGCGGTCGTTGGCGAAGCTGATCGCGCCGCGGGCCGCGTCATACCAGAGCTGCGCGGCGTGCCGCTGCGCCAGGTCGCTCAGCGCGCCGTCGACATTTTCGTCCAGCGCCGCGGTGGGCACGCGCGGGCGATCCGGCGCCTGTCCCGCGCGCTCTTCGACGAGTTTCTGCAGCCGGTCGTAGCTTTCGGTGAGACGATCGAGCCGGGCGGAAAGCGTGCTGGCGTCGGCGCGGGCAGTCTCCCACTGGCGCGTTGCGTCTGCGGCGCGCTGTTGAAGGGCGGCGGCGCGCGAACTCTCGTCGTCGAGCGCGAGTCGAAGCTGGTCGCGCTCGTTCTGCATCGCGCGATATTCGAACGAGCCCGGCTGTCCCGGCGGCACGCATCCCGCCGCGCAGAGAAGCAGCGCGGCCAGACGTCCGGCGAGCGAGATTCGTCGCGCTTGGTGCATTCCGCTTCAGAATTCGCCGCGCAGGGCGGCGCCGCCCGTCGGCGCGCTACTTGCGCCGGCCGCCGCCGCCGAACGCGGCTCGCCCGACAAACCACCCCGCGCCGATCGAGATGCCGAGCAGCGCGACGCAGACGGCCGTGAAGATCCAGAACTGATTGCTCAGCGCCGCCGCGAAATCGGGCAGGAAGCCCTGCAGCCCGGCGGCGACGACGGCGCCCGCCAGCGCCATCACCAGCAGCGCCGCGACCAGCATTCCGCCGAACATGCCCTCGGCCGGGTCGCCGGTCTGCACGATGATCGGGGCGAGCAGTTCGCCGGCTTCGACCGGTTCGGCCTCTTCCTCGGCGGCGGCGGGTTGCGCTTCGACGACGCGGGCGGCTTTCGACGGCTTGGCGGCGGGCTTGGCGGCGGCTTCGTCCTCGCCGGGATAGATTTCATCCAGCAGTTCGGCGCCGAGCGACGTGTCGTCGGCCTCGCGCGTCAGGTCGAGCAGGCCCGACCCGCTGCCCGAGCTTTCCAGCGAAACCTGGTCATCGACCTGGCTGGTCGTGATCTGCGTCTTGGCCATCGGGTCGGCATCGACTTCGAGTTCGTCGTCGTCGAAGACGCCGATGCCGCTGGCGGTGATGACCGTGTCCTCTTTCTTCTTGGCGTTTTCCTCGTCGGGCAGCGGCTGAAGCCCGATCACGCTCGTTCCGCCGGACGACGCCCGGAGCGTCGGCAGCTCATCGCCCGCGTCGTCGACGGATTCGAGGTTGATCTCGCCGGTGTCGCCCTTTCCGCCGCCCTTGCCGGCGACGGAGTCGATGTCTTCCGCCTTGAAGAAGATTTTTCCGGCGTCGCGGAACTCGCGCAGCGCGCCGTCGCGCACCATGGCCTTGATCTGATCCTGCGTCTTGCCCAGGCGCTGGCAGACCTCTTCGATCGAATAAAACGGCTTGGCCATGTAGCTGCTCCTGCGACCGGAAATCCCGCTCGATCGGCGGCGCTTCGCAACGCTCGACAATCCGCCGCCGCGCACAAAACGCGCCGCCCGACGACGGATGCACATCGCAGCCCCGGCGCGACGCGCCGCGGCATTGTGCCGCAAACCCCGCAGACCGGCTAGTCCCCTCCGCCATCGCCGCTGCGAACCGGCGGCGGCGCGCCGTCGGCCGGCTTGGCGTCTTCCGCGCCCGGCTGGCCGCGCTGCTGCGCCACAAGCTGCTGCACCTCGCGGAAACTCAGCCCAACTCCATTGTAGTCATGCAGATAGCGGTCATAGATCCACGATCGGGCCGCGACGAGCCGCAGCCGTTGCGTCCCGCCGACGTTCTCCAACCCATAGCACCAGACCGTTCCCTGATCCACGTCCAGCATGAACAGCCCGTACTGATTGCGGTCGATCTGTCCCGCGATCGCGAAGACGCCTCGGGCGCCCAGCGCTGGCTGATTCTGAGCAAAAACGGGCGAAAAGCCCGTGTCGCTGCGCAGCCAGACGCCCGCAGCAATGATCGCCAGCAGCCCGATCACGGACCACCGGAACCGGTCGCGGCCGGCGTTGGTCCGAATCGTTCCCGGCGACGTCGGCGGCGGAGTGGGTTCGGCATTCATCGGCGGCGGAGTCCTTCCTGATCGTTCCCCACGAAATCGTAAGTTGCCCGGCGGCGGGATTCAAGGAATTGTCTGCGATAGAGGGCGGACGGACGCGAAGTGCAGCCGGGGGCGGCTGCGGTCCACTTCTCACCGAAATACGCCCCCGCGCGGCCGCAAAATGCCGCTAAGATCATGCGTTCCGGGGACCGCGCCCGTTTCGGAGAGTATCGGCCAGATGAGTTCCGCGCAGACCCCGGTGAAGCTGCCGATCGCACGCCGCAACCGGGATCGGTCGGGGTGCGGCACGCTCGCCAAGTCGCGCACCGGAAAGTGGCGCGCCGCAGTTCTCATCGCGATTCACGTTCTCATCGCCCTGCACATCTGGCACTGGCTCGCCAAAGACACAACCATTTCGCCCGTCGAGCCGAGCGAAACGATGTACTCGCTTCAGTCGGGCGTCATTAATGCCGGGGCCGTCCTGTTCGGGTCCGCCATTCTCGCGACCGCGATTTTCGGCAGATTCTTCTGCGGCTGGGCTTGTCACCTGGTCGCGCTTCAGGATCTCTGCACGTGGATCCTGCGAAAACTCGGTTTCCGGCCGAAGCCGTTCCGCTCGCGATTGCTGCTGTTCGTGCCGCTGCTGGCGGCGCTGTACATGTTCGTCTGGCCGGTGGTCGTTCACCTGATTCAGTGGTGGCGCGGCGTGCCTCCGCCGGCCGTCGAAATCGATTTTCAGACGCGCGAATTCTGGAAGACTTTTCCGGGGATCTCCATCGCGATCCTGACGTTCGCGACGTGCGGATTCCTGATCGTCTACCTGCTCGGAAACAAGGGCTTCTGCACTTACGCCTGCCCCTACGGCGGATTCTTCGGACCGATCGACACGGTCTCGCCCGGCCGCATCCGCGTGACCGACGCCTGCGAAGGCTGCGGCCATTGCACGGCGACGTGTACGTCCAACGTTCGCGTGCATGAGGAAGTGCGCCGTTTCGGCATGGTCGTCGATCCCGGCTGCATGAAATGCATGGACTGCATCAGCGTCTGCCCGAACGACGCGCTGTATTACGGCTTCGGCCGACCCGCGGTCGGCAAGGGCGCGCCGCGCGCCGAGCGGATTCCGACGGCGTACGACTTCACCTGGCGCGAGGAGTTGCTTACCGCGGGATTCTTCCTGGCGTCGCTTGCGTGCCTGTACAAGCTGTACGACGCGATACCGTTCCTGCTGGCGCTGGGCATGTCGGCGATGGTCGCGTTCGTGCTGCTCATGGCGGCGCGCTGCGCGTATGTCCCGTCGCTGCGGTTGCACACGTGGCAACTGCGCCTGCGCGGCCGGTTGCGCCCGGCGGGCGCCGTGTTTCTCTCGCTGGCCGGGCTGCTGGCGCTGTTTCTGGCGCACTCGGCGACGATTCAGGCGTTGACGTACGCGGGGGTTTACTACTCCGACCGCTCTGACCGCCTGGCGCAATCGACGGGCGATCCGCGGAATGCGGAAGTGGTCGCGGCGTCGGAGCGCAGCCTGTGGCTCTTGGAGAACGCGCACCGCTTCGGGCTTGTGCCGGTCATCAAGATCGAAGCGCGGATCGGCGCGCTCAACCAGTTCCTCGGGCGCATGGACGTGGCCGAGCGCTGGCTGAGCCGCGTCGTGCAGCAGGAACCGACGTTTGGCGCCGCTCGGCAACGTTACGCCGAAGTTTTGGCCACGCGCGGCGACTACGAAGGCGGCTTGCGCGAGCTGAAAGAGGCCATCCGGCACAATCCGGACCTGCTCGACGCGCGGCGCGACCTCGTCATGTTTCTGAGCAACGCCGACCGCGCGGCCGAGGGGATCCCCGTTTTCGAGGACATTGTGCAGCGGCGCAAGCGCGACTACCGCGCGCGGGTCGATCTGGCGATGCTGCGCGCCCAATCCGGCGACCTGCCCCGCGCACGGCGGGAGCTTGAGGCCGTCGTGCAGGCCCGCGACGACATGCCCGACGCGCATTTTCGGCTCGGCCTTGTGCGGGCGGAAATGGGCGACGTCGATGGCGCGATCGCGTCGCTCGGCCGTGCGGCGCAACTGGCGCCGCGCGATGCGCAGGTGCAGATCATGCGGGCACAGTTGCTGCTTCAGCGCGGCCGGGTGGATGACGCCATCGCGGCGATGGACGCGGCCCGCGCGGCCGCACCGCTGAATCCCGGCGTCGTGCAGACCTGGGCCGGCGTGCTGGCGCAGACGGGCCGCCTGCCCGAGCGAATCGCGCGGTCACGGGCTGCGCCGCCTGCGGACGCGGCCGGGTGGTACGCGCTGGCGATGCTGCACCGCGTTGCGGGCGACGCCGGCGCGGCGGACCAAGCGTTGGAGCGCGCCCGATCAATGCGCCCCGACGTTCCGCCGCTGCCATAACGGCCCGCGGCAGATTGGACCGCGACCGCCCCCGGCTGCTTTTCCGTTCTCTGGACCGCAGCCGCCCTCGGCTGCACTCGATCCGCGCCGCGCATCTCAGAGCCGTCAGAGAGCGAACGTATTTCAGAGCCGCGACCGTCAGGGAGCGAACCCTGCTACCGGAGTTGCGGGTGCGCGCAGCGCGCAGATCTGAAAATCAAACCGCCTCAAGCACATGCCGCGATCGCAGGCGTTTTTTTCGCATGCCCCCAGCGCGCTCCCGCCGCGAGCACTCGAACACCCGACCCGCAACCGTCGCCCCGCGCCGCGCTCCCTGACGGTCGCGGCTCGGATCCAGACGCGCTCGTGACGGTAGCATTCGAGCGCCGGACGGTCGTCTGCGTTCGGAAAACGAGCCAAAGATCGGACGATCCGCGCGAAAAAGTGCGAAATTCCCGCAGGAATCGACGATTTCCGCTTGACGGAAATCGACCTGCGCGGGAGAAGAATGGCGTACGCCATCGATGCATGGCGCGGTCACATATGGCTTGGCGAAACGAATCGATCGAAAGGAATGTCCGCGGATCGCCGTTTTTCGCCGCAAATAGCAGGGAATCTCGCATCCGGCGCCACGGAGGGTGTGCGGGGCGGACCCACCAGAAGGAGCAAGCATGATGACGAAGGCAAAGAAGAGCAACGGCACCAAGGCGCGCAGCAAGTCGGAGGTCTACTCCGAGCTGGCTTCCAGCAGCGGCCTCACGCGCCGCCAGGTCGCGACCATCTTTGACGGCCTCGCCGGCCTCATCAAGAAAGACCTCGGCAAGGGCCCCGGCCTGTTCACCGTCCCCGGCCTGATGAAGATCACGGTGGTCAAGAAGCCCGCCACCAAGGCCAAGACCGTCGCCAACCCGTTCAAGCCCGGCGAAATGATGACCGTCAAGGCCAAGCCGGCCCGCAAGCTGGTGAAGGTGCGCGCCCTCAAGAACCTCAAGGCCATGGTCTAGCCCGCTGCGAATCGGTCGGCAGCCGGCCTCGGCTGCACCCTGCTTCGGGAATGGCGCGCGCGAAAGGGCGCGGAAGCAGGTTTTCCAACGAACGGCCTGACGCGCGCCACCGGCAGGCCGCCAGCGAAATGCACGACACGGCTCCTCGCTTCCCAGCCGCCAGGCGCGCGGCGCGGATGCGGGGAGCCGTGCTTTTTGATCCCGAAACTATGCCTCGCGCGGGGTCGCCAGCGACAGGTCGGGAATCGCGGCCACGCCCGCCTCGCGCCGCCGAAGCTGATCGCGGATGTTCGCGGCCGCCTCGAAATCCTCCCGCGCGATCGCGTCGCCCAGCCGCTCGTGCGTCGTCTGCGAAATGCCGTATTGCCGCCGCAGGCTCTCGCTCAGGCTCCGCAGCAATTGCACGCTCGGCTCGGCCTCGCACTGTTCCGCGTCGAGGCCCGCGTCGCTCAGCGCCGCTTCCACGCGCCGAATCCCCGCGTCCGCTTCCTCGATCGCTTCGTCGTAGCGCCCCTCGATCACGCGCAACTGCGACCGCAGCCGCGCCAGGTTGAACACCAGCGTCGGCCACAAGCCCGCGCCGGC
Source organism: uncultured Planctomycetales bacterium (assembly GCA_964532435.1). Taxonomy (GTDB): domain Bacteria; phylum Planctomycetota; class Phycisphaerae; order UBA1845; family Fen-1342; genus CAZHIE01. Next base: position 312 of record CAZHIE010000035.1, on the reverse strand, counting down.
GCCCGGCCGCACTTCCCCGCGCAGCATCTCCAGGCCGTGCAGGCACGCCTCGATGTCGCGCAGCGCCCGCCGCAGGCTGCGCCGCGCCGCGCCCACGTCCTGCCGCTCCAGCAATCGATCCGCCAGATTTGCCAGCGCGAGTCGCCGGTAATTGAGCTGGATCAGCTCGCGCTCCAGCTCCTGCCACTCCGGCAGCGAAATCCCACTCCGCCGGCCGCGCTGCTGCGAAACGTACGCCAGCGCCGACGGCGCGCCGCGATAGCTGGCGCCGTCCGGCCGGCCGTCCGGAAACATCTGCATCACGCCCAGGTC
>CAZHIE010000034.1:26989-28771 GCA_964532435.1 uncultured Planctomycetales bacterium | reverse complement strand
CGGCTCCCGGCCCACCACTTGCGTGGTGGGTTCGGATGGCGTTCGCCTTCGTGGCTTCGTCGCTCCGTGGCTCCGTCGCTTCCCAATGCAGCCGAGGGCGGCTGCGGTCCAGTTCCGAGGGCGGCTGCGGTCCATTTCCGCGGGCGGCTGGTCCATTTCCGAGGGCGGGCGGCTGCGGTTTATTTCCCAGGGCGGGCACCTGTGTTTCATTCCACGCCCGTGAACGCTTTCTGCCGCCGCAGGCTCTTGAAAGATCAGATTAATCGCACGGCCGGGAATGCACGCGCGCCAAGCGGGGTTTGCAAAGGGCGGGTCACGTGTGTCCGAGCATTCTCCGTGCGTAACTTTCAGAGGAGTACCCCATGATCAACCGGCGGACAATTCAGCTCACCATCGGCGCGGCAACTGCCCTCGCACTGCTGGCAACGACGGCCGTCGCGGCGCCTCCCGACCGGAAGGCCCCGTCGCGCCCGACCAATCTGCGCGTCACCGCGACGACCGCGTGGAGCGTGTCGCTGGCCTGGCATGCGTCCTCGGACAACTCCCCGTTCACGTACTACGTCCAGTGCAGTAACGGGCAGACCGTGGCCGTGCCGCAGACGGCGACCACCGTCACGTTTACGTCCGGCTTCCAGCATCGCGGGACGTACTCGTTCTTCGTCTACGCCGTCGACGCGGCCGGCAACCGATCGCAGAACAGCAACACGGCGAGCGCCACGCTGCCGCGGGACACGATCGCGCCGACGGCGCCGGTGATCACCGCGACGGCCGTCGGGGCGACGTACGTCGTGCTTTCGTGGTCGTCGACCGACGATGGGCCGTTCGTCTTCTACACGGTGTACAAGGACGGCGTGCTGCTCAACCAGCTCACTTCGGCGACGTCGACGACCGTGTATCTGCTCGAGCCCGAGACGAGCTACACGTTTACGGCTCAGGCGCGCGACAACGGCGTCAACTGGTCGCCGATGAGCGAGCCGCTCGTCGTTACCACCGCCGCGCCGGATGCGAACGACACCACGCCGCCCACCACGCCCACGAACCTGTGGGGCGGCGGGTATAACGACGGCTCGACGGAGTTCGAAGTGTTCTGGACGGCGTCGACCGACAACGTCGATCCGCAGGAATACATCCGCTATGACCTGTACGTGAACGGCGTCTTTCTGAACGTGACGGTGGGGCGGACGCGCATGAACGACTACGGCTTCTGGGGCGAGAACCGCGTGGAGCTGTTCGCGACGGACACGTCCGGCAACCGGTCTGCCGCGGCGACGTTCGTGTTCAACCTTCCCTAACGCGCCAAAGCGCGCGCTGTCGTGTTTGGCGGGCGGCCGGTGAGGATCTGGCCGACCCAGTGGTTCACGCGAAACGCCGTCCGGGCTGACCGGGCGGCGTTTTCGTTTTTCTCGCGAAGCTGAGACGATTGCATGCGCCGGGTTCGGGCGCGTGCGGTCGTCGTCGCGGCCAGATAGGATCTGCGGGATGGACGGCGAGGCTGTCACTTCTCCGCGAGCGGAATCACCGGTTGGAAGCTGGGGCTACCGGCGGGAAGCCGGTGCTACCGGATGTGCGGGGGAAGCGCCGGCTGTGCCGGCGCATCCAAATGCTTGGCCGACGAGATTGCGGTTGTGCGGCAGGAGGCGCGGTCGCGAATGCCGCAGAAAAATGCAGCCGAGGGCGGCTGCGGTCCAGATTCAAGATGCAGCCGAGGGCGGCTGCGGTCCAGATTTAAGATGCAGCCGAGGGCGGCTGCGGTCCAGATTTAAGATGCAGCCGAGGGCGGCT
>CAZHIE010000034.1:3348-26889 GCA_964532435.1 uncultured Planctomycetales bacterium | reverse complement strand
AAGATGCAGCCGAGGGCGGCTGCGGTCCAGATTTAAGATGCAGCCGAGGGCGGCTGCGGTCCAGGCTGCGGTCCATTCGTTGATCGGCACTTCACAGGCGAAGGGTTGGCGGTGAGACGGCACATAGCGCAGCGGATGAGCGTCGCGATGGCTGTCGTGGGAGCGTGCCTGTGCGGCTGCGCCCGCGTCGATCATCGCGCCGAGCTTGAGTCGGCGTCGGCGCGCTTCGAGAAGCTCACGGGGCGAAATCCCGCCTGGCAGGAGGCTGTCGAAGTCGTCGAATTGCCCGTCGCCGCCGGCGGCGTGCTGACGCTCGACGATTCGCTGCGGCTGGGGTTACGAAACAACCGGGCGCTGCGCGGCGACCTCGAAGTCATCGGGCAGGCCAAGGCCGATCTGGTGCAGGCCGGCCTGTTGCCGAATCCGATGTTGTCCGTGTCGCTCCAGTTTCCGGAGGCGGGCGGGCTGGCCAGCCTGAGCTTCGGCCTGGCGCAGGATCTGGCGGCGATCTGGCTGATTCCCGCCCGCTTGAGCGCCGCCCGGGCGATGCTCGAACAGCGCATCCTGTCCGTGGCCGACACGGCCCTCGCGCTTGCCACGGACATCCGCACGAATTACTCGTCGCTGCAATATCAGGCGCTGGCCGTCGAGTTTCAGGAGGAAAACCTCCGAATCCTGCGCGAGGCGATGGAGATTGCGCAGGTGCGGCTGCGGGCCGGAAGCAGCACGCAGCTCGACGTCAACCTGATTCAGAGCCGCTACCTCGAAACCGAGCTGGAGCTGCTGGCGCTGCGCAGCGAATTTGCCGTTACGCAGCAGGCGCTGCTGAGGCTGCTCGGCGTCGCGCGGGCGTCGGACGAATGGCGCCCCGCCGCCCTGGCGATCGACCCGCCGCGCCTGGCGCTCGGGCTGACGGAGCCGCAGCTTGTCGAGCTCGCGCTGCTCCAGCGGCTCGACCTTCAGTCGGCCGAATTCGAACGCGAAGCCGCGCTCTCCGAATTCGAGCAGCAGCGCCAGCGCGTGATTCAGAGTCTGGGAATCGGCGTGATGGGTGAGCGATTCGAGCGGCGGGCGCTGCCCGGCCGAAACCTTCTGGCGGACACGGCGCGCGCGTCGCTCGCGGCCGGCAAGCTGACCGCGCCGGAGATCGAGTCGGCCGGTCAGCGGCGGATCGAGCGCAGCCAGGAAATCGAGCTGATCGTCGGTCCGTCGCTGGAAGTGTCGCTTCCGATCTTCGATCAAAACCAGGCGCAGATCGCCAAAGCCCTGTCGCGCGCCCGCGAGCTTCACGAGCGCTATCGCGAAACGGAGCAGCGGATCATCGAGGGCGTGCGCAGCGCGCTCGTGCAGCGGCGATTGGCCGAGGACCGCGTGCGTGTCTTCCGCGATTCGCTGCTGCCGCTGCAACGATCGAATCTCGACCTGGCGGAATCTGCCTATCGGGCGGGCCGCGAGTCGATCCTGACGGTATTGCTCGCGCAGGAGTCGTTGATTCGCACGCGCCTGGGCCACGCCGCGGCGCTGCGCGACATGGAGATCAGCACCGCAAACCTGGAGCGGCAGTTGGCGGGCCGCATCGCGGATTTCGCGGACGCTTCGGCGAGTCAGCCGGCGTCCGCCCCGGCGCCGAGTTCCGAGCGCGGTGCCGCGACGCCGGCAGCGCTCGCCGAAACTCTCGCGGCGAAAGATACGAAATCGCCGCCGGCCGACGCAGACTCGCCCCACCGCGCCGCCAACGGAGAAAACCCGTGAAACCGCGTTTCCACCGTGCGCTCTGGCTCGCCGTCCTATCCATCGGTGCGATCCTGTCGCTGGGCGGCTGCCCCGGCGACGCTTCGTCCGGCGACGCGGCCGCGGCTGAGCCGTTGGCGTCGATCGCCGCATTTCTGGAAGATTTCGCGCGCCAGGTGATTGCCGCAATTCTGACGTAGCGGGAGCGCGGTCGCGATGCCGCTCATGCGCCGCGACGCGGACGGCGTCCGCGCTGGACCAATTCCGGCGGCGCGCGGTACGATCCGGCCGCGGTCGCGCTGTGCGCGCTTGGGGGCGTCGCGCAGCCGGCTGGGAACAGGAGCGTCGTTTGCCCATTGCCGAATCTGTGCGGCTGGCGTCCGGGGTGCGGATCTTCCAGCCGGAGCTGGTGAATCTTTACGGCTGCGCGATCGGGGAAGAGACCAAGATCGGCGCGTTCGTGGAGATTCAGAAAAACGCCGTCATCGGGGCGCGCTGCAAGATTTCCTCGCACACGTTCATCTGCGAAGGCGTCGTGATCGAGGACGAAGTGTTCGTCGGCCACGGCGTCATGTTCATCAACGACCGCTACCCGCGGGCCACGACCGGCGCCGGCGGGTTGCAGACCGAGGCCGATTGGCAGGTCGTGCCCACGCGCGTCGCGGCGGGCGCATCGATCGGCAGCGCGGCGGTGATCCTCTGCGGCGTGACGATCGGCCGGCGGGCGATGATCGGCGCCGGCGCGGTCGTCACGCACGACGTGCCGGACGGGGCGCTGGTGGCGGGCGTGCCGGCGCGGCTGCGCGGCGGGGCGCCGGACATGGATGGACGGTCATGATCGGGATCGGCGTCATCGGCTGCGGATACTGGGGGCCGAACCTGGTCCGCAACTTCGCGGAGTGCCCTGGAGCGCGCGTCGTCAGCGTGTGCGACCTGCGAGCAGAGCAGGTCGCCCGCCTCTGCCGGCGCTACCCCGGCGTCGAGGGCACGAGCGATCCGGACGCGCTCTTCGCGAACCGCGCGATCGACGCGGTCGCGATCGCCACGCCCGTCTCGACGCACTTCGAGCTGGCGCTGCGGGCGCTGCGCAGCGGCAAGCACGTCCTGCTCGAAAAGCCGCTCTGCGCCACTTCGGAGCAATGTCAGCGGCTGATCGACGAGGCCGCCGAGCGCGGGCGCGTGCTGATGGTGGATCACACGTTCGTGTACACGGGGGCGGTGCAGAAAATCCACGAGTTGGTCAGCAGCGGCAGCCTGGGCGACGTGTATTACTACGACTCCGTGCGCGTCAACCTCGGGCTGTTCCAGCACGACGTGAGCGTGCTTTGGGATCTTGCGGTGCATGACCTGGCCATCATGGATTACGTCCTCGGCAAGAGCGTGTCGGCCGTCTCGGCGACGGGCATCGGCCACGTTCCGGGCCAGCCGGAAAACGTCGCGTACCTGACGCTTTACTTCGGGAACGGGCTGATCGGCCACGTACACGTGAACTGGCTGGCGCCGGTGAAGCTGCGGCAAACGCTCATCGGCGGCAGTCAGCGCATGATTGTCTACGACGACCTCGAGCCCAGCGAGAAGATCAAAATCTACAACAAGGGGATCGTCGTCGGCGACGATCCAGAGAGCGTGCGCCGCGTGTTGATCGGCTATCGCACCGGCGACATGCACGCGCCAAACCTCGACGGCACGGAGGCGCTGCGCAAGGAATCCGAGCACTTCGTCGCCTGCATCCGCGAGAGCCGCGCTCCGCTGACGGACGGCGCGGCCGGCCTGCGCGTGGTGCGCGTACTCGAAGCCGCGACGCGCTCGCTTCAGCAGCGCGGCGCCCCGGTCGAGTTGTCCTAGTGCGGCCCAGCGGCCGGGAGGCATCGTGGTTCCATTCCTGGACCTGAAAGCGCAATACGCGACGATTCGCGGCGAAATCGAGCCCGCAGTGCGGCGCGTCTTCGAGCAATGCCAATTCGTGCTGGGCGAAGAGGTGGCCGCTTTCGAGGCCGATTTCGCGGCCTACTGCGGCGCGCAGCACGCCATCGGCGTGAACTCGGGCACCAGCGCGCTGCACCTGGCGCTGCTCGCGGCGGGCATCGGCCCGGGCGACGAGGTGATCACCGTTCCGTTCACGTTCGTCGCGACGGTTGCGGCGATCCATTACAGCGGCGCGCGTCCGGTGCTGGTGGACGTCGACCCGCACACGTACACGATGAATCCGGAAGCGCTTCAGGCGGCGATTACGCCGCGCACGCGCGCGGTGATGCCGGTTCACCTGTACGGCCAGCCGGCCGACATGGACGCGATCGTCCAGATCGCGCGGCGGCACAAGCTGCTCGTGATCGAAGACGCGGCCCAGGCGCACGGGGCGGAATATCGCGGGCGGCGCGTCGGCGGAATCGGCGACCTGGGCTGCTTCAGCTTTTACCCCGGCAAAAACCTGGGCGCGGCGGGCGAAGGCGGCCTGGTCACGACCAACGACGCGCAGCTCGCGCGGAAGATCCGCATGTTGCGCGACTGGGGGCAGGAAGAGAAATACCGCCACGTGCTCAAGGGCTTCAACTATCGCCTCGAAGGCATCCAGGGCGCCGTGCTGCGGGTCAAGCTGCGCCACCTGGAGAATTGGACGAACGCCCGCCGATCGCACGCCGCGCGCTATGACGCGCTGCTCGCCGCTGCGGCCGTTACGCGCCCGGCCGCCGCGGAAGGCCGGCGTCACGTGTATCACATCTACTCGATCCTGCATCCGCAGCGCGACGCGCTTCAGGCGGCGCTGCGCTCGCGCGGCATTCAGACCGGCATTCACTATCCCTATCCGGTTCATTTGCTCCCGGCGTACGAGGATCTGGGCTATCGCCGCGGGCAGTTCCCGGTCAGCGAGCGGCTCGCGGCCGAGACGCTCTCGCTGCCGATGTTCGCCGAGCTGTCGGCGGCGCAGATCGAGGAAGCGGCCGCGGGCGTGCGGGAATTGGCGGGAAATTGCGGGGCATGATGCGCGTCGTAAAGGCCGTTCACGGAGTGCGCGCCGCCGAGCCCGATCCGGAGCACGAGGTCGGGCTGGCCGCGGCGCTCCGCCGCGAGCACGACGCCGCCGGGCTGCGTGCGCTGTATGCGCGATTTGCGGCCGGCGAAGGGCATTTTGACGGCATGATGCGGCGCGTGCTGATCCGCGCGGCCGCGAAGCGCTGCGGCGACGGGCTGCGCGTCGCGCCGAACGCGGGCTTTCTCCACGTCGAGACGTTTGAAATCGGCCGCGGCGTGTTCATCGGGTCGCAGGCGTACGTGCAGGGCCGGTTCGACGGCCGCTGCGTGATCGGCGATCGCGTGTGGATCGGGCCGCAGGCGTATCTCGACGCGCGCGACCTGGAGATCGGCGACGACGTCGGCTGGGGGCCGGGGGCGAAGGTGTTGGGATCGGCGCACACCGGCGTGCCGGCCGACGTGCCGATCATCGCGACGGATCTGGAGATCAAGCCGGTGCGCGTGGAGGCCGAGGTCGACGTCGGCGTGAATGTCGTGATCCTGCCGGGCGTGACCATCGGCAAAGGCGCGATCGTCGGCGCCGGCGCGGTCGTGACGGAGGACGTCGCGCCGTTTGCGGTCGTCGCGGGGGTGCCGGCGAGATTTTTGCGCTGGCGCGAAGGATGTGCGCCGCAGGGGGGGAGCGCGCGATGAGCACGCCGGAGCTGAGCCTGGTGATTCCCGTCTTTAACGAAGAGGAGTCGCTGCCCGCGCTGCTGGCGCGGCTGGGAGCGCTGTTGCACGCGCTCTCTCCCGCCGAAGTCGAAGTGATTTTCGTGGATGATCATTCGCGCGACCGCTCGCCGGAGTTGCTGCGCGTCGCGTGTGCCGAGCAGCGGCAATTTCGCTATCTGCGCCTCTCCACGAACAGCGGCAGCCACATCGCGATTTTCGCCGGGCTGGAGCACGCCCGCGGGAGCTGCGCCGCGTTTCTGGCGGCCGATTTGCAGGATCCGCCGGAGTTGCTCGCCCGCATGTTGGAGCTCTGGCGCGCGGGCAACCACGTCGTGTGGGCGGTGCGCGAGCAGCGCGAGGGCATCCCCGCATCCGATCGGTTCTTCGCGCGCCTGTTCTATTTCCTGCTGAACAAGATCGCGCGCGTGCAGCTTCCGCCGCAAGGGTCCGATTTCGTGCTCATCGACCGCGCCGCGCTCGACGCGCTGCGGCGCAGCGTCGTCGGCAAGCCCTTTCTGATGGGCGAGATCGCCGCGCTCGGCTTCCGCCAGACGCAGGTCGGGTACGTGAAGCAGGTTCGCCGGCACGGCCAGACCAAGTGGACGCTGCGACGCAAGCTGCGCCTGATGGCCGACGCGTTCGTGAACTTTTCGTACGTGCCGCTGCGCGTGATGTCGTACTTCGGCTTGCTGTGCAGCCTGCTGGGGTTCGCGTACGCCGGTCTGATCATCCTTCTGCGCGTCGCGGTCGGCACGCCGATTCAGGGCTGGTCGTCGCTGATGGTCGCGGTGCTGCTGCTCGGCGGCGTGCAGATGGTGATGCTGGGCGTGCTCGGCGAATATCTCTGGCGCACGCTGGAGGCCGCGCAGCGCCGCCCACACTATTTCCTGGAAGACTCCTGTCCGGACGACCTGGCCGGCGCGCCGCGCGCGGTCGAGTCGGCCACGCTGTTGCCCGGCGGCATCGACCCGCCGGGCGCGCCGCCGCAACCCGGCGGGCCGCCGCGGCAGCGAGCGAGCGGAGGCGCGCATGTCCGCTGAGATACGCCGAGTCGTCGTCACGGGGGGGGCCGGTTTCATCGGCTCCGAGCTGGTCCGACAGCTTTGCGCGCGCTGCCGCGAAGTCGTTGTGGTGGACAACCTCGCCAACGGCAAGCGCGAAAACCTCGCAGCCGCGCCGGGCGACCGGATGCGGCTTGTCGTGGCCGACGTGCGCGACGCCGCGCTTGTGGGCGGGCTGATGGAAGGCGCCGACGTCGTTTTTCACCTCGCCTGCCTCGGCGTGCGGCACTCGATCCACGCGCCGGCCGAGAATCACGAGGTGAACGCGGACGCCACGCTGCGCCTGCTGATCGCGGCGCGGCAGCGCGGCGTGGGGCGCTTCGTCTATGTCTCCAGTTCCGAGGTCTACGGCACCGCGCGGCACGCGCCGATGACCGAAGAGCACCCGACGCTGCCGCACACCGTCTATGGCGCTTCCAAGCTCGCCGGCGAGTGCTACACCCGCGCGTTCCACGACACGTATGGCTGCGACACGGTCGTGGTCCGCCCGTTCAACAGCTACGGCCCGCGCTGCCACCACGAGGGCGACAGCGGCGAGGTCATTCCGAAATTCCTCCTGCGCTGTCTCGCGGGTCGGCCGCTCATCGTCTTCGGCGACGGTCAGCAGACGCGCGACTTCACGTTCGTCTCCGACACGGCGGCCGGAATCCTTGCGGCGGGCTTCGCGCAGCAGGCGACCGGGCAGACGCTGAACCTGGGGCAAGGGGCGGAGATTTCGATCAGCGCGCTTGCGCGGGAGGTCGCCGCCGTGGCCGATCGGCCCGATGCCGAAATCGTGTACGCCGCGCCGCGGCCGGGCGACGTGCGGCGGCTGCTGGCCGATTCGTCGCAGGCGCAGCGGCTGCTGGATTTTCGCCCGCGCGTGACGTTGCGCGACGGTCTTCGTCGTCTGCTCGAGTGGTATCGATCGTCGGGGCTGAGCGCGGATCGGCTGTTGGCCGATGAACGGGTCGAAAACTGGACCGCCGGGCAGCCCGCGCATGTCTGAGGCGGCCGGTTCGATTCCCGTCGCGCGTCCGACGCTCGGCGAGCCCGAAGCGGCCGCCGCTCGCCGCGCCATTCTCTCCGGCTGGGTGACGCAGGGGCCGGAGGTCGCCGCCTTCGAGCGCGAGTTCGCGGCCTATGTCGGCGCGCCGTACGCCTGCGCCGTGTCGAGCTGCACGACCGCGCTGCACATGGCGCTGCTGGCGGCCGGCGTGGGGCCGGGCGATGAGGTTATCACGGTAAGTCACTCGTTCATCGCCACGGCAAACAGCATTCGCTATTGCGGCGCTGTGCCGGTGTTTGTGGACGTCGAGCCGGACACGTTCAACCTGAACCCGCGCCTGCTGGGCGAGGCCCTCTCGCCGCGGACGCGGGCCATTCTGTGCGTGCATCAGATCGGCCTGCCTTGCGACATGCGTGCGATTCTCGCGTTCGCCGAACCGCGCGGCCTGACGGTCATCGAAGACGCGGCCTGCGCGGTCGGCAGCGAGATTCAGATCGACGGCCGCTGGGAGCGGATCGGCAAGCCGCACGGGCGGATCGCCTGCTTTTCGTTTCATCCGCGCAAGCTGCTGACCACGGGCGACGGCGGCATGCTGACGACCGCCAGCGCGGAGCTCGACGCGCGCTTTCGCCTCTTGCGACAGCACGGCATGAGCGTTTCGGATTCGGTGCGGCACGCATCGCCGCGCGTCGTGTTCGAGTCCTACCCGGAGCTCGGCTACAACTATCGCCTGACCGACATTCAGGCCGCGGTCGGCCGCGAACAGTTGAAGCGCCTGCCGGAGGCGATCGCGCGGCGGCGAGCGCTGGCGAAGCGCTACACGGAATTGCTTTCCGGCGCCGCGGGCGTAATCGCGCCGCGCGAGCCGGCCTGGGCGCGCAGCAACTTTCAGAGCTACTGCGTCCGGCTGCCCGACGGCGTCGATCAGCAGCGCGTGATGCAATCGCTGCTCGACGCGCACGTCGCCACGCGGCGCGGCGTGATGTGCGCCCATCGCGAGGCTTCGCTGGATCGCCCGCAATGGTCGTGCGGCGTCCGGCCGGGCGATTGTGCCTGCGAGCCGCAATCGTGCCGTCGCCTGACGGAGAGCGAGCGCGCGCAGGACCGTTGCCTGATTCTCCCGCTGTTTCACGAGTTGACCGAAGCGCAGCAGGATCGCGTGGTCGCGCTGCTGAAGGAGGCGATCGAGCGATGCAGCCCGCTCCGCTAGGCACCTGCGACGAGCGCCGCTTGCGGCTTTGGGAATGCCTGGGCGTGTTCGCGCTGCTGCTGGGCGCGCTGGGCGTTCGCGTCTATTTCTTCTCCGGCTCGCTCGGCAACGACGACCTGCGGCACGCCTACCACGCATACTTCCTCTTCCAGCCAGATTCGGTCAAGCATGCCGAGTTCGACTTTCCCGACTGCACGGTCTTCCGCCGCATGGCCGTGAACCTGCCGCTCTGGCTCTCGATGCGCATATTCGGCGTACACGAGTGGTCGCTGGCGCTGGTGCCGCTGACGTTCAGCCTGGTGGGGCTGCTCTCGGTGTATGGCGCGCTGCGCCTGCTCGCGGGAAGCTATGCGGGGCTTCTGGCCGCGGCGCTGTGGGCGTTCCTGCCGGCCGATGTCTATATGGCGACGCTTTGGCTGCAGGACAGCGTATTCGTCGGCTGTTTCGCGCTGTGCGTGTTTCTGATCGCGCTGGCGGAGCGGCGCGTCGGCTGGCGTCGCCACGTCGCCGCGCTGCTGGCGGGCGCCGTCGTCGGTTACATGCAGTACGCGAAGGAAAGCTCGTTTCTTCTGCTCGGCGCGATCATGCTCTACGGCCTGGCGCTGGCGGTCCGGCGGCGCTGCGGAAACGTCTGGCTCATCTGGCCGGCGGCGGGATATGCGCTGACGCAGGGGGCGATGGGGCTGGTGTTTCTGGCGCACAACGGCGATTTTCTGCACTATTGGCGCGCGACGGCCGAGCTCCTCCTGCGATTCCGCAGCAGCGACGCTACGCCCTATTCGCTCGCCGACGTGTTCCTGCGGCTGCGCGAGCGCGTGCTCTCGCCGCTCTGGCTGATGGGGTACGCCGCGCCGGTCGTGCCGGTGCTGGCGATCGCCGCATTCGCGACGCGCCGCGTTCCGCTGCGCGGATTGCTGGCGCTGCTCGCCCTCGAACAGGCGTACGTCACGCTCATGGCTACGAAAATGACGCTCTGGCAGGAACGCTACATCTTGCAGCTTTCCGTGCCGGTCATCGTCCTGAGCGCGCTCGGCGCCCACGCGGCGCAGCTTCGGCTGCCCCCGCGCTGGCGCGGCGCCGTCGGCGCCGTGCTCGCGTTGACGCTCGTTACGATGACGGCCGCGGCGCTCAGTCCCGACCGCCAGCAGTACGACCGCACCCGCACATCCGCGCTGCTTCAGGCGTATGAATACGTAGACGCCATGGCGCAGCCGGAAGATCGCATCTTTGCGTGCGTGCCGCCCGGCCGGGGGGATTTCACGCGCCGCACGCTGAGCCAGTTCAACGGTTTCGCCCGGCTGAAGGGCGGCTTCGGCGATCTGGCGGGGGCGCGGGCGGCCAGCAGCGGCTACGTCGTGCTCTCCTATCTCGAACGCGCCGCCAACCCGGATTCCGTGCCGGAAAACTGGGTATTGGTGCTCGACGCCCCGCCGCGCAAGCGCTGGGCCCGGGTCTATAAGATCTATCCGAGCGGCGCCGCGCCCGACTACGTCGCCGACACTCCGTTCTCGTATCCGCGCGACGCCGCCCGGCTGCGCGTGGCGCTGGCGGGCGAGAAAACCCCGGACGCCGGCGAGCCGCTCTCGCAGGACGGCACGATCCGCGCGCGCGTGCATGGCGCGGTTCCGCCGAATTGGGTGTTCCTGCGCGACGCGGAGGCGCCGCTGCCCGCGGCGCCCGGAGCGCTCGTGAAGCCCGGCGCCGCGGCGGTAACGCTGCGCATGCGCGTCTCGGCGTCGCCTGCCGCGGACATCAAGATCGGGCTGCAGATAATCCGCGTCGCGCCGGATGGCAGAATCGCGGAAAAGCAGTTCGTTTACTCGCAAGTCTTCCGCGTGGATGCGGAGGAGCGGACGCTCGATTTCCGTTTCCGCGACACGAGCCGGGCGGGCGGCTACTTCGTCCCGCTGATCCGCACGCTGCCGCCGGACGAGTACATCCTTCAGATTTCGCACTTTGACGTTCTGGTGGAATATTGAGCCGAGCGCAGCGCGCGGCGCTGCCGGGCGCCAGCCGGGCGAACGGCCATCGCCAAGACGCGTGGCCAAACCCGCCCCGACCGCGGGACGCGACTTTTTCGCGCAGCGGGCGTAACCTACTCCTGCTGGACGATGGTGTATCCACGGCCACGGATACGATGATCTCATCGTCCGCCAGACCGGCGACGCACCGCGGCGGCGGCTGTTCAAGAGCAACCCTGCAAAGGACCAGACCATGGAACTCCCTCGCCGAACGCGTGGCGACGAGCTCCTGCGGCCGGGCGAGCTGACCGACCTGCGCGGGCGACTGCGCGCGATCAGCCGTCGGCACGACCTGGTCAGCGTCATTGCCTGCGCCTTCGACCATCGCACGCGCATGCTGCCGTTCGTATATGCCGACATGCGAATGGCGCCGGCCGGCGTTCGCTCGATCGGTTCCGCCCTGCTCGACGCGGGGTTCGACAAGTCCCGCATCGTGCTTCAGCAGTGGAATCGCGGTTTTCGCCCGTCGCAGATGAAACTGGACGGGCGCATTCCCGATCTCTTTCTGATTTCGAGCATGCAGTTGCACACCGCGGCGTGCGTCGATCTCATTCGCGACGCCTGCCGGATCGATCCGGCGCGCCGGCCGCTGATCGTCGTCGGCGGCCCCAAGGTGATTTACGAGCCGTGGGACGTGTTCGGCGTCGATCCAGCCGACCCGTGGAGCGCCGACGTCGCGATCACGGGCGAAGAATTCGTCCTGCTCAGTTTGCTGGAAGTCCTGCTCTCGACGCGCGGCCGGAATGAGTCGCTGCGGGACGCATTTGTGCGAGCGCGCGACACGGGCGGCCTCGACGACGTGCCGGGCCTGGTATTTGCCCGCAACGACGACGCCGGCGCGGCGCGCGAGCTGATCGACACCGGCGTGCAGCGCCTGCTGGGCGACCTCGACGAGCTGCCGATGCCCGGCCACGGATATCGCATCCTCGAACCGCCCAGCCGCAGCGCCACGCTCGCGGCGCAGCCGCTCGCGCCCGGCGAGGTGCGCCGCTACAGCCCGCTGGGGTCGCTGGTGCTTACGTTCGGCTGCAAATTTGCGTGCCCCTATTGCCCGATCCCGGCGTACAACCAGCGCCAGCATCGCGTCAAAAGCGGCGGGCGGATCGCCGAGGAAATGCGGCTCCTTCAGGACGACTTCGGCATCCGCTTCTTCTTCGGCGCCGACGACAATTTCTTTAATCACGAGCAGCGAACGCTCGAAATCGTCGACACGCTGGCGCGCCAGCGCGGCGCCGACGGGCGGCGGCATCGTTTCCGCTGGGCCACCGAAGTGACGGTGCATGACACGCTCAAGCTGCGCGATCACCTGCCGCTCGTGCGAAAGGCCGGCGTCCGGTCGCTGTGGCTGGGCGTCGAGGACATGACCGCTACGCTCGTCAACAAGGGCCAGAGCGTCGACAAGACGAGCGAGGCGTTCCGCCTGCTGCGCGACAACGGCATCCACCCCATGCCGATGATGATGCACCACGACGAACAGCCGCTCGTCAGCCGCGGCCCGCGGCCGTACGGCCTGCTCAATCAGGTCCGCCTGCTGCGCAAGGCCGGCGCGCTCAGCATGCAGGTGCTGATGCTGGTTCCCGCGACGGGGTCGAAGCTGTTCACCGGCACGTACACGTCGGGCATGGCGTACGAGAGCGTCGGCGGGCGTCGCGTGGAAGAGCACATGCTCGGCGGAAATTATGTGGTCGCGTCGAACCATGCCAAGCCGTGGCGGAAACAGCTCAACATCCTGATCGCATACGCGTATTTCTATAATCCGCTGCGCTTCGCGATATCGCTCGTGCGGCCGAAGGCCAAGCTCTACCTGGCCGACGCGATGTGGCAGTGTCTGGGCATGTGGGGGCTGGCTCAGACGGCCCGCCGCACGCTGGGGTGGGCGGTCCGACTTCGCTTCGGAAAAATTCTGCGCAGGTCGGCCCCGCCGCTCAGTCGCATCCCGATGCGCGCACACGACGGCGGGCCGGCCAGCCACGCGCTGCCCGGCACGGCGCAGGCGGCGACCGCGCTGCCGCAGGCGGCGCTGCACGCGGTCGGACATCCGAGAGTCGCGAGCGGCGACGCGCTCAGCCGCGTGTGACTAGCGCCGCGCGGCGTCGCGGCACGACAGCTCCGCAAACATGGACCGCAGCGTCGTATCGATCTTCGCCATGATCTCCTCGCGTGTCAGGCCCGCGAGCTGAAGCGGCGGACCAAACGCGATGCGCACCGGCCGACAGCGCGGAAAGCGCCGCTGCAACGGCCAGGCGTCGAAAGTGCCCACGATCACCGCGGGAACGATCGCCGCGCCCGAGCGCTGCGCGACCAGCGCGACGCCCGGCAGCAGCGGCCGGATCTCTCCATTTGGCGTGCGCTCCCCCTCGGGATAGATGTTCATCATGTGGCCCGCCCGCAGCCGGCGAATCGTCTCTTTGATCGCGCCCACGTCCGCCGATCGCAGGCGCACCGGAAACGCGTTGAACACCGTGCGAAGCGCCCAGCCGAATACCGGGTTTGCGAAAAGCGCCGACCAGGCGATGTAGTTCAGCGGTCGCCGCAGATGAAGCGGCAGCAGAATCGGGTCCAGGCAGCTCTGGTGGTTCGAGACGATCAGCACGCCGCCCTCGGCGGGAATGTTCTCCCGTCCATAGACCTTGAGATCGAACATCAGCCGCGCGACCGGCCGTACGGCGACTTGCAGCACCATCCACGGAAGCGAGCGCCGGGTTCTCATTCGGCTCGCCGATCGTTCGACGGCGCGGCGGGCGCGTCCGAGGCGGCGGACAACATTTGCTCGAAGACGTGCTGCCAGGCGGCGTCCGGGGTTTGCGGCGGGTGAATCATTCGGCGGAGCAGGCGCGGCGCGATCGTCGTGCGACCGTCGGCGGCGGCGCCCGGGCACGAGGCCAGAGCCAGCGCTTCGCCGCAGAAATCGAGCACAAACGTGTGAAAGAGCGCCGCGACCATGGCCGGGTCGAGCGCGCTGCGCTCCGCGGCCTCCGCGACGAGCTGCGCATACGCGAGCTGAGACAGGCAGCGGCCCAGCGCCAGCGTCGCCGGCGCGTCGGCCCGCAGCGTTCGCTCGGGCGGATCGTGCCGCACGCACTGCTGAAACGCCTTGGCCTGCGTCGCGAACAGCCGCACGTTGGCGGTCGACAGAAACGGCCGGTAGGCGCGCAGGAAGTGCGGAAACGCGACGGCGTGGACGGCGCCGGTGCGCAGTTCGAGCAGGCGCGGATTCTCGCGCTGCGCTTCGTCGACGGATTCGAGGCAATCCGGATCGCACAGCGCCGCGTCGGGCTGCGCCAGATAGCGCGCGAGGAACTGCGTCGTCAGCCCGAGATTGATGTGCGCGCTGCCCTCCAGGCTCGGGAAGAGCTGTGCGTCGCGCAGCGCCATTTCAAAATACGTGTCCGTCTCGAATCCGCGGGCGCCGATGCACTCCGAGAGCAGCGCCATGACCTTGACCCCCTCGGTGCTCACCTTCGCCTTCTGCACCGCGGCGAAGAGCAGGCAGCGCCGATCCGACGGGCCGGCGGCGTGCATGTAATCGAGCGCCCGGTAGGCAAAAAGCTTCATCGCCGTCAGGCGCGCGTATGCCAGCGCCATCGTCGCGCGGATGTGCGGAATCTGAATCGCCGGCTGGCCGTAGAGAATGCGGTCGCGCAGGTGCGCGGCCGCCTCGCCATACGCGCGCTCGCAGATGCCGATGGCGCCGAACCCGAGGAAGAACTTGCCCAGCGAAATGGCGCCGAATACGGCGTCCCAGGCCTGCCGACCGTCCGCAATCACGTCACAAGCGGAGAACCGGTGATCCGCAACCTCGAAGCCGCCGACGAACGCCGAGCGCACGCCGAGCGTGTGGAGCTTGCGCGCCGGCCGAAACCCCGGCGCGGCGGGCGGGCGCAGCGCAACCAGCATGACCGGCGCGCGTCGCGACGCTGCGGCGGCGCGGCGATCCTCCTTTCGCGCCAGGATGGCGATGATCGCCGCGCAGTTGGCGTTGCCGATGTAGTACTTCGAGCCGTTCGCCACGAAGCGGTCGGCGGCGCCGGGCGCTCCGCCCGCCGCGCGCTCGGAGACGGTGAATTCATTCGCGAGCAGGTCCGAGCCGTGGCGCTGCTCGGAAACGCCGAACGCGAGCAGGCCGCCGCGATCGAGCGCCTCGACCGCCTCGCGCATCAGGTCCGGATTCGACCCCATGAGAATCGCCTGGAGAGCGAGGAATGTGACGTGCAGGCTGTATCCGTGCGCCGGGCTGAAGTACGCGCACGTCTCCAGGTATCGCGCGTAGCGGAGCAGGTCGAACGCGCCGCCCCGCTGCGAGTGCTGCCGCGGCGTCAGCAGCCGCGCATACGCATGCTGGGCCGCCTGCTCGCGCAGCCAGTCTTCGTACCACGCTTCGCGCCGGTCCTCGTCCTTGACCGCGCTCAGGCCCTTGCGCTCAAAAAAATCGACCAGCGCCGCGATGAGCGGCTCGCGCAAATACTGCCGCGCGCCGGGCGAGCGCTGCGGGCCAGAGAATTGCAGCGGGATCAGCGCGTCGCGCGCCGCCGCCCCGGCCCCGCCGGCATGCTGCGTCGCGCTGTCCGAACGGGCGCGATTCACGGGCACCCCCGCGCGCGAGGCGCGCTGTGCTTGCTTTCGCCGGGCGGACAACGCCGAAGTGGGCCACGCCTCCCGCCGCTCGCCGGAGGCGCCGAACATACGTCGATTATAGTGCAGGGCGAGGCGCCGATTCGCCGATTTGCGAGAGTGGGGACGTGTGTTCGACAGCCGCCGGAGGCGTCCCGTGTCGCTTGATTTTCGGTCCATCGGTCTTACAATCCCGATCGGCTCGAATCGCCGCGAGTTTCGGCTTTCGAGTGCGTCCAGAATCCTGATTCCACGGCCGTCCGGCGTCGCCGGCGGGCACGTGATCGTGTAAGCCGATGCGCACGAACGCTTCGGGCGTTCGATCGCGTCGGCTTCCTTCCTAGAGGCAGCGAGTGCAAGACACAGTGCAATCCCCCGACGTAACCAGCGGCACAACAATCCAGCGGCCGAGCGCGTCGCCCGCCCACCTGAAGTACCACACGCCCGACACGTTTCAGCGGGCGCTGCGCCAGCGGGTCGAGGAGTACTTCAAGACGAGCGGGCGGAAGCCGCGCGATTGTCCGGAGATGTACGCGAAGTCGGCGATCGTGCTGTCCGGGTGCGTCGCCGTCTACGTCGTGCTCGTGATTCTCGCGGGCGTGTGGTGGCTGGCGATTCCGCTCGCGATCCTGCTGGGCCTGGCGCTGGCGGCCGCGGCGTTCAATGTTCAGCACGACGGCGGGCACAACGCCTATTCCGAGCGGCGCTGGGTGAACAAGCTGGCGGCCCTGACGCTCGACCTTCTGGGCGGCAGCTCGTATGTCTGGGCTCGCAAGCACAACGCGGTCCATCACAGCTACACGAACGTCGCCGGCCACGACGACGACATCAATCTGGGGTTCCTCGGGCGGCTTTCGCCGCACCAGAAGCGCCTGAGGTTCCACCGGCTCCAGCACATTTACCTCTGGGTTCTCTACGGTTTTCTGCCCATGAAGTGGCACGTCTACGACGACTTCCGCGACCTGATCCGCGGGCGGACGGGCGCGCATCCCTTTCCGCGGCCCAAAGGGTGGGATCTGGTCACGTTCGTGGGCGGCAAGGTCGTGTTCTTCTCGCTCGCGTTCGGCTTGCCGATGCTGCTGCATCCCTGGTGGTGCGTTCTGGCGCTCTATGCGATCGCGTCCTTCGTGCAGGGAATCACGCTGAGCGTGGTGTTTCAGATGGCGCATTGCGTCGAAGACGCCGAATTCCCGCAGCCCGAGCCCGCTTCGTGCCGGATCGAGTCGAGTTGGGCCGTACACCAGGTCGAGACGACGGTCGATTTCGCTCCGCGCAGCAGGATCATCGCGTGGCTGGTCGGCGGGTTGAACTTTCAGGTGGAGCATCACCTGTTCCCGCAAATCTGCCACATCCACTACCCCGCGCTGTCGAAACTGGTTGAGGAGACGTGCCGCGACTTCGGCCTGCGCTATCGGGCGTACAAGACGTTTCTGGCCGGCCTCGCGTCGCATTACCGCTGGCTGAGGCGCATGGGCGGGCCGGTCGTGGCGCAGTGAGGATTTGACACGTCGGCCCAGGCCGTCTACCATCCGTCTGCATCCCGTGGGTTTCACAGCCATAGGATTATTGCCAGGTTCCGATGGCCTTCGCCGGCGCAACGCGCGTCCGGCACATCCTGATCCTGGGGGCTTTTCCGAAAAGGTTCGAATGCGATTTGAAGACTTGCGGCTCAGCGAGCCGCTCCTGCGTGCGCTCCGCACGACGGGCTATTCCGCTCCCACCCCGATCCAATCCAGCGCCATCCCGCACGTTCTCGCCGGCCGCGACGTCCTCGGCTGCGCACAGACCGGCACCGGCAAGACGGCCGCGTTCGCGCTGCCCATCCTGCAGCGCCTCAGCGCCGGCCCGGCGCGCGGCGCGCAGCCGCAGGTCGGCATACGCGCCCTCGTGCTCTGTCCGACGCGCGAACTGGCGCAACAGATTCACGACAGCTTTCGCGCCTATGGCCAGTACACCGGCGTGCGCCTTGCGGCGGTCTTCGGCGGCGTGGGCCAGGGGCCGCAGGTCCGCGCGCTGCGGGCCGGCGCACAGGTGCTGATCGCGACGCCCGGCCGGCTGCTCGATCTGATGGGGCAGAAGCTGGTGAGCCTCGCGCACGTCTCGATGCTCGTGCTCGACGAAGCCGACCGCATGCTCGACATGGGCTTTCTGCCCGACATCCGCCGGATTCTCGCGCACGTGCCGCGGCAGCGGCAGTCGCTGCTCTTCTCGGCCACGATGCCCGCGCCCATCCGCAAGCTGGCCGACGACATTCTGTCCGACCCCGTTCCGGTTCAAGTGGCGCGGGTGTCCTCGCCGGCCGCGACGGTCGAGCACTGGGTCTATCACGTGGAGCAGCCCGGCAAGTCGGACCTGCTCGTGCGGCTGCTGAATCGCGCCCCGCGCGCCCGCGCGCTCGTTTTCACGCGGACCAAGCGCGGGGCAGACCGCCTGACGCGGCACCTGGTCGCGTTCGGCGTGCGCGCCGCGGCGCTGCACGGAGACAAGAGCCAGAGCGCTCGCACGCGGGCGCTGGGCGAGTTTCGCTCGGCCCGCACGCCCGTGCTGGTCGCGACCGACCTGGCGGCGCGCGGGCTCGACGTGCAGGACATCGCGCAGGTGATCAACTACGACCTGACCGCCGACCCCGAGACCTACGTGCATCGCATCGGCCGCACCGGCCGCGCGGGCGCTTCGGGCACCGCGGTTTCGTTCTGCTCGCCGAATGAGCGCGCGAATCTGCACGGGATCGAGCGGCTGCTGCGCATGCCGCTTCAGGTGGCGGCGGCCCCGGCGGCCCGCGATCGCCAGCAGCCGGAGGCCGCGCGGGTCGAGTTTGCGGCCCGCGGCGCCGCCGCTCACGCGCCGCCGACGAAGCGGTAGCCCACGCCGACTTCGGTGAGCAGGTGTTGCGGCTGCGCGGGATTGTCCTCCAGCTTTTGCCGAAGTCGCCGAACGAACATGGGGAGGTAGGTCGAGTCCTCCGCGTGCCCCGGCCTCCACACTTCTCGCAGAAGCTGGCGATGCGTCGTCACCAGGTCGGCATGGCGCGCCAGCGTCGTCAGCAGCTTGTACTCCAGCGGCGCGAGATGCACTCCCTCTCCGCGCCGCGTCACCGTTCGACGCAGCAGGTCAAACACAAGATCGTCCGCGGCCAGCCACGGCATGGCAACGTACAGCGCGAGCTGCGGCCAATTCGACGTGGACATCGGAACCACTCCGGCTTGAGCATCGCAAGGAACAGGTAGACAAGCAGCAGCAGCGCGAGGATCGCGCACACGATGTACCAGGCGTGCATCTGCCACAACTCCATCTGCTTCCACGCGACTCCGAATTACGGCGACATCCTTCCCGTCCATGCCGTCACGCGCCACCGTGCGTCATGGCCTGCGACGTGGACGTTTGCCTTGCGGCTCCTCCCTGTCAAACGTAGCATGTTCAACTCGGGCACCGCCTTCTCACCTGCGTGCGGATCGAGTCAATTGAAGCGAACGCAGTCAGCCGTGTTTGATTTCTTCGCGCTGGCCGATACCTCGAGCGCGCGCCCCGGCTGGCTGCGCTATTTCGTCGCGCTCGCGACCGTCATCGTCGCCGCCGCCCTCCGCGCGGCGCTTACGCCGGCGTTCGGACCCACCGCGCTGCGCTTCCTCACGTTCTTTCCGGGAGTCGCGCTGGCCGCCTGGTACGGCGGGCTCGGCCCGGGCCTCGTCGCCGTCGCCTTGTCCGCCGTGGCGGCGCTCTACTTCTTCCTGGAGCCGACGGGCAGCGTTCTGGTCTACTCGTCGCACGACGTCGTTGCGCTGCTCAGTTTCCTCATCGCGTCGCTCATCATTGTCGGCGCGATCGAATCGATGCACCGCGCCAAGCGCCAACTGGCGCGGGCGCGCGACCTGCTGGTCACCACGCTTTCCAGCATCGGCGACGGCGTCATCGTCTCCGATGCCCAGGGTCGCGTGCGGTTCCTCAACCCCGAAGCCGAGCGCCTCGCGGGCTGGCGCCATGCCGAGGCGGCCGGCCGGCCCCTCGCCGAAGTGTTCCACATCGTCAACGAGGACTCGCGCCAGCCCGTCGAAAACCCCGTCGAAAAGGTCTTGCGCCTTGGCAAAGTGGTCGGGCTGGCGAATCACACCGTCCTTCTGGCCAGACACGGCGGCGAGACCCCCATCGACGACAGCGCCGCCCCGATTCGCCAGGCGGACGGCGCGATGTTCGGCGTGGTGCTCGTGTTCCGCGACGTCGGCGAGCAGCGCGCCGCCGAATACGCCCGCGTTCGGCTCGCCGCCATCGTCGAGAACTCGGGCGACGCAATCCTGACCAAGACGCTCGACGGCGTGGCGCAAACGTGGAACGCGGCCGCCGAGCGCCTCTTCGGCTATCGCCCCGATGAGATTGTCGGCAAGCCGGTCGCCCTGATTGTGCCGCCCGACCTTTTGCACGAAGAAACACAGATCCTCGAGCGAATCCGCAGCGGCCAGCCGTACGACCGGGTCGAGACCACGCGCGTCGCCAAGGACGGCCGCCGCATCCCCGTTCAGATCAGCGTCTCGCCGCTGCGCGATCGCGACGGCCGCATCGTCGGCGCCTCGAAGATCATTCACGACGTGACGGACGTCGTCGCCGCGCGCGAGGCGCTTACCCAGGAAAAAGAGCTTCTGGCCACGACGCTCGCCAGCATCGGCGACGCCGTGATCGTCACGGACACGCAGGGCCGCGTCACGTACCTCAATCGCGAGGCCGAGCGGCTGACGGGCTGGAACCTGGCCGAAGCGCAGGGCGCGCCGTTGCCGACCGTGTTTCGCATCGTCAATGAACAGACGCGCCAGCCGGTCGAAAACCCCGTGGACAAGGTGCTGCGCCTCGGCTCGGTGGTCGGATTGGCGAACCACACGCTCTTGATCTCGAAGGACGGCGGCGAGACGCCCATCGACGACAGCGCCGCGCCGATTCGCCACGCCGGCGGCCCGCTGTTTGGAGTGGTGCTCGTCTTTCGCGACTTCACCGCCCGCCGTATGGCCGAAGAGAAGCTGCGCCAGGCCGGCGACGAATTCCGCTCGGTCGTAAATCACGTCGTCGACGGCATCATCTCGATCGACGAAGCAGGCATCGTGCAATCGTTCAACCCGGCCGCCGAGCGGATTTTCGGATACGCGCGCTCGGAAGTCGTCGGGCGGAATGTGTCGATGCTCATGCCGGCGCCCTATCGAGAAGAGCACGACGGCTATCTCGCCAACTATCGCAACACCGGAAAGGCGAAGATCATCGGCATCGGGCGCGAGGTGCAGGGACGCCGCAAGGACGGCAGCACATTTCCGATGGATCTCGGCGTGAGCGAGTATCGCCTGGACGCGCGCCGCCACTTCACGGGGATCGTGCGCGACATCACCGAGCGGAAGAACGCCGAACAGGCGCTGCGCGAGAGCGAACTGCGATTCCGCATGATGGCCGACGCGGCGCCAGTCCTGATCTGGGAGAGCGGCACCGACAAGCTCTGCACCTGGTTCAACAAGCAATGGCTGCAATTCGTCGGCCGCACGATGGAGCAGGAGCGCGGCAACGGCTGGGCCGAAAACGTGCATCGAGACGATTTCGATCGCTGCCTCGAAACCTACGTCAGCGCGTTCGACGCGCGCAAGCCTTTCACCATGACCTATCGCCTGCGGCGCTTCGACGGCGAGTACCGCTGGCTGCTCGATTCCGGAATTCCGCGCTACGGCGCGAACCGCGAGTTCATTGGATACATCGGATCGTGCGT
Organism: uncultured Planctomycetales bacterium; assembly: GCA_964532435.1. Classification (GTDB taxonomy): domain Bacteria; phylum Planctomycetota; class Phycisphaerae; order UBA1845; family Fen-1342; genus CAZHIE01. The sequence goes on along the minus strand of CAZHIE010000034.1, from coordinate 5,852 downwards.
CGACATCACCGAGCGCCTGCGGGCCGAGGAGCAGCTCCGCGAAGCCGATCGCCGCAAGGACGAATTCCTGGCCATTCTCTCGCACGAGCTGCGCAACCCGCTCGCGCCGATTCGATTGGCCGTCGCGATGCTGCGGAAGATCGGGCCGCCCGAGCCGGAGCTGCAGGAGCTTCGCAACATCATCGATCGGCAGACAACGCAATTGACGCGCCTGCTCGACGACCTGCTCGACGTCAGCCGCATCGCGTCGGGCAAAATCGTCCTGCGCAAGGAGCGCGCCAACCTCGCGCTCGCGGTGTCCAGCGCCGTGGAGGCGGCCCGGCCGCTGATCGACGCGCGCCGCCACGAGCTGATCGTCGACGCGCCCGCCGATCCCATCTTCATCCACGGCGACGCGACGCGCCTCGCCCAGGTGTTCGCCAATCTGCTGAACAACGCGGCCAAGTTCACCCGCGACGGCGGCCGCATCTCGCTGACCGTCGCGCGCGATGGCGGCGACGCCGTCGTGCGCGTGCGAGACTCCGGAATCGGCATTCATCCGCAGCACGCGGACCGAATCTTCGAAATGTTCGCGCAGGGCGATCAATCCCTCGAGCGCGGACAGGGCGGGCTCGGCGTCGGATTGGCGCTCGCGAAGACGCTGATCGAACTGCACGGCGGGACCGTCGAAGCGCGCAGCGCGGGGCCCGGCGCAGGCAGCGAGTTCATCGTTCGGTTGCCCGCGCTGTCCTCGCCGCCTCCCCCGACCGCCGAGCAGCCGCGCGAGTCGCCCGCGTCCGCGTCGGCGCCGCAGACCGGGCGCCGCATTCTGATTGCCGATGACAACGTCGATTCCGCCCGTGTTCTCGCGGCCGCGCTTCGCCACGCCGGCCATTCCGTGATCACCGCCCACGACGGGCTGGCGAGCGTCGAGGCCGCAACGTCGTTCGACCCCGACGTGGCGATCCTCGACATCGGCATGCCGAGGATGAACGGCTACGACGTGGCCCGCGAACTGCGGAAGCGCTTCGGCCCGCGCATCACGCTGATCGCCGTCACGGGCTGGGGACAGGAGGAGGACAAGGCCCGCGCCGCCGATGCGGGCTTCCGCCTTCATTTCACCAAGCCGATCGATCTGGCGGTGATCGAAGGCGCGCTCGCGGGGCTCGGCGCGCCGCCGCATTCCGTCAAATCCGGCGACGACACCTGAGCGCGGCGACTGCTCGTCACGCCGACGCCGGACTGCTGCCGCGCGGGTTAGAAACCCGTGCCACCCCCTGCGCCGATGCGGGGCCGCACGGCTACGGCCGGCGGCCGATCGACGGCGATTGCAGCAGGTCGAGGATCTTTCGCTGGTTCAGCAGAATCTCGCGCTCGCGCTCGCGCGCTTCTCCTTCGACGCCGATCGCCGCGCAATAGCGCGTCTTCGTGCTGACGTAACTCGTCAGTCCGCTGACGACCGTGCCCATGCCGTCCACCATCACTCCGAGCTTCTTCACGCGGTTGTTCTTCAGGCTCACGCCCACCCAGCCCCACACGGCGCCGGTCTTGTGAATCTCGGTCGTGCCGGCCGCCTTGAGCAGCGTGCCGAATCCGCGCGCCGCCAGCGCGAACTTCGTCAGGTCGCCGGTCGCCTGTCGAATCTCCGCCAGGTGATCCAGGACGTACGAGCAATCGCTCAATTCCTGATCGAGCAGGTCGCCGTCGACCACCTCCGACGATTCCGTCAACAGCCCCTCGATCACGAGAATGTCGTCGCTCGCGCGAGCCAGCAGCTCATTGAACCATTCCAGCACGCCCGGCGCTTCCGCCACCAGCGCGCGATGCAGCGGATACAACGTCCGCGCCGGAAGCGCGTCGATCAGCGCCGCCTCGCGCGCGAAGTCGGCCCGCGCGCTCTGCCCGCCGGCCGCGCTGTTCAATGCGTTCAGGAATGTCTCCGAGTTTGAGATCAGTTCGAGCAACTGCTGGCGAAACGTCTCGGCGCCGCCGCCGTTGACAAAGGCGTCGCGCCCCGCCATCTCGTCGGAAATGTCCTGTTCGAGGTCGTCGGCCGCCTCGTCGATCATCGTGCGAACGCCCGCCGCCAGCGCGTCGATCCCCGAGCGCATCGTGTCGCGCATCTCGATCGCCGTGTCCCGCGCCGTGATGGCCGTGTCGCGGGCCGCGGCCGCGTTGTTGCGGGCTTCCGTCGCGCGGTCGCGCGCGCTGGCGGCGTTGTTTCGCGCCTCCGTGGCGCGGTCGCGCGCCGCCGTCGTGATGCCGAGGATGTCGTCGAGTATGTCCGCCTTCGCCGGCGGAACGGCGCCAAGCAGCGCCAGAGCCATGAAGCCACCCGCCGTCCGAACGAGCGTCGTACGCATGTCGAGCCTCCATTGTTGTGTGATCCGGTTCATCGGCCCGCATACGGACGACATTCGCGCGCGGCGCGCCCGCCAATTCTCCGAATTCTTCCAAAATCGTGAGCCGGTGCGCGTTGAAGCGTGAACCGCGGCAGAGTGGACCGCAGCAGAGTGGACCCCGGC
>CAZHIE010000034.1:0-3248 GCA_964532435.1 uncultured Planctomycetales bacterium | reverse complement strand
GGGTGGCACGGGTTTCCAACCCGTGCGGCCGCGTCGACACTTCTATCACAAACCGTTCGCGGCGATGTGGCTCTAGCGCACTCCGCGGCGATCGCGGCTCACGCGACGGGCGGGTTAATGCACAAACGGCCGCCGGCGCTCCCCTCCTGCGTGGCGGGCGCCGTCGGACCGTCTTGTGCAAAACAAACTACAGCGTGGAGAGATATAGAAAAACCGAACCGTGTTCGGATCATTGTAAAAAGTCGGGATCTCGGACGACCACTGCCGGGCTCCAATTTTCGGTCGCCGAGATCCCATGGTTCGCTGAGGATGGCCGAGAACGCCTCGAACATCCCGCTGGCCGCCACCCGTTCCCAGTCGGGTGATCGCCGTGTGCCGCCCGAGGGCTCCCAAACTCGCAGGCGGCACGGTGTCCCCTAAGCAAACGCCGTGCCACGACCGCGGTTCGCAACGAACTGCCAACCAATGAATCCGCAATTCATTTTGTGACATATGTTTACAGTGATGCACCTTTCGGCGTGGTCGCCATGCTTGCGCAGAAGTGGGGACACGATTGGGTAATTGGGTACACACAGGTGGGAACCCAGTTCCCAATTCGGTACGGCGAATCGCCCCTTGCGGTTGAGCGGAGGACTTGATAGATTGTTCAAGTAAGCCGCGGAGCACTTGTGTCCGAAACCCGCGAACGGATCATCGAGACCGCCCGGCGACTGTTCCACGAACAGGGATACCATGCGACCGGAATCGCCACCATCCTGCGCGAGGCCGACGTCAACAGCGGCAGCCTCTACCACTTCTTCCCAAGCAAGGAAGCGCTGCTCGTCGGTGTGCTGGAGCGCTACGTCGATCTGCTGCAGCCGGTCATTCTCGGGCCCAGCGAGGCGGCCGAGCCGGACCCGATCGAGCGGATCTTCCATCTGCTCGGGCAGTACCGCGCGGGATTGGAGGCGACGAGCTGCGGGATGGGGTGCCCCATCGGAAACCTGGCGCTCGAGCTCGGCGGCGGATATCCCGAAGCACGGAAACTGATCAATCGCAATTTTGCGAATTGGGCGGCCGGCATCCGCCGCTGGCTCGACGAAGCCGGCGGCCGAATCCCGCCCGAGGTGGACAAGGAATCGCTGGCCGACTTCGTGCTCACGGCGATGGAAGGCGGGATCATGCAGGCGCGCGCGGCGGGTTGCCCGGAACCGTTTGACCGCTGCGTCGCGCAGCTCCGCGCCTATCTCGACAGTCTCGTGCAGCGCGGCCGGTCTGGTGCTCCCGCGCGCGGAAGCGCCGGCGGGAAAGCGCGGTGAGTCGCACCCGCCGGGCTGGCGCCGTCGAGCAAAGAGATGACCCAGCCGGCTCGCGCCGTGCGGCCGGCACAACCGTTCGCTCCGAATCAGGAGATCATCGTGCCGAACCCCGTCGTTCACTTCGAGATTGGTTGCCGCGATGCGGCGAAAACGTCCGCGTTCTACACGTCGCTGTTCGGATGGCCGACGACCGCGTACGGCCCGGCGCACATGATCGAGGCGGGCGGGCCGCAGGGCATCGGCGGGCACATCACCGCGCTCGGGCACGAGCCGCACAACTACGTTCTCGTGTATGCGCAGGTGGACGACATCGACAAGTACATCCGCCGCGCCACGGAGCTGGGTGGGAAGTTGGTCCTCCCGGCGACGGAGGTTCCCGGCATGGGGCACTTCGCCTGGTTCACCGATCCGGAGGGGACGACATTCGGGCTTTGGAAGCCGATGCGACAGGGCTGACGGGCAGATGTGAGAGTGACAGAGGATCCGTTTCCCGCAATCGCGGCGAGAATTCACATCGCGAGGAGCAGTTCCCAATGATGATCCGCACAACTCTTACCTCGTTTCTGATCGGCGTGGCCAGTCTCTTCGCCGACGCGCCGGCCGAAGCGGCCGATCGCGTGCTGCGCTGGGAGACGGTGCTGGATTGCTCCGTGGAGGACGCCTGGGCCGCGTTCACCACGAAGGAGGGTCTCGAAGCGTGGGCCGTGCCGCTGGCCGAAGTGGACCTGCGCATCGGCGGATCCATCAAGACCAATTACGACAAGGAGGCCGGCATCGGCGGCCCCGGCACGATCGTGCATCACATTCTCAGTTTCGAGCCGAGGCAGATGATCTCGTCGCGCTTCGAAGCGCCGGCCAACGCGCGCGTCGCGAAAGTTGCGGAGGCGTCCTGGGGCGTGACGCGCTTCGAGTCGCTCGGTCCGAAGCGCACGCGCGTCATTCTGTCGAGCTGCGGCTGGGGCGATGGCGCCGAGTGGGACGAAGCGGAGAAGTTCTTTCAGGCCGGCAACAAGCTTACGCTCGAGAAGCTGCGCAAGCGCTTCGCCGACGACGGCGCCGCCGAGCGCAGCGCCGAGATCATGCGCCTGTTGGGGTCGCTCGTCGGCGGTGAGTGGATTCACGAGAGCACGCGCCCGGAGGGCGGCTTGTTCCGCGTTCGCAGCGTCTATGCGAAGGGTCCGGACGGCGAAAGCGTCGTCGCGCAAGGCTATCTGGGCGACGCCGAGGGCATGACGCCGCATGGTGCATTTCACGCGTGGCGCGAGCCGTGCGTCGCGGCGGACGGCGGCGTCCGGTTTCAGAACATCGACGAGAACGGGTCGGTCTCGCGAGGCGAAATCACGCTGCCCGAGCCGAAGCACCTGGTTTATGACTGGAAACTCCAGTCGCGCGAGGGGCGCACGGCGAATTTCGCGGTGGACCTGCGCGTGACCGGGCCAGACGAATACCGGTTCACGTTGCATCGCGTGGAAGGCGAGAAGCGCACGCAAATGGTTGACATCGTTTTTCGGCGCGTGGCCGAGGCGCCGGAAGCATTTCGGAAGGTGCGTTCGCGGAGCGACGGGCCGGAGCAGCGCTGAGTTGTGGCGGCCTGGTGGCGTCGGACCTCTGCATCCGACGGCTGTAGCGTCGGACCTCCGCGTCCGACGCCGTGTTTGATGACGGCCGGGCGCCGCGCTCGCGTTCTCGCAAGAACGCCGTAGCGGCCCGCGCCCTCGCGCGGCCGGAGCGGCGCCTATCGCCCGCAACGCCTAAATCGCACGAGGAGCGGCCCGCGCCCATACTCTCCCGAATGTGGGGCAGGATAACAGCCTGCCGCCTCTCCGATCCGAGCCGCGAGCGTAAGCGAGCGCGAGGTCCCTCGCTCAATCTGTCCCCCCAGCGCGGGCGGCCGATGGCTTTCCTGCTTTTCTAGCAGACCGAGATCCGAGCGCTTCGCTCGCTGACGCT
>CAZHIE010000033.1:1776-28916 GCA_964532435.1 uncultured Planctomycetales bacterium | reverse complement strand
GCGCCGGCTGCGGCGAGACGCCCTACATCAAGCTGCTGACGCAGCTCTTCGGCGATCGGCTGCTGATCGCCAACGCGACCGGCTGCTCGTCGATCTACGGAGGCAACCTGCCCACCACGCCCTACACCGTGAACGCCGAGGGACGCGGGCCCGCCTGGTCCAACTCGCTCTTCGAAGACAACGCCGAGTTCGGCCTCGGAATGCGGCTGGCCGCCGACTCGCTCGAGCAACGCGCCCGCATGTTGGTCGGATCGCTGCGCAGCGAGATCGGCGAGGAGCTTGTCGACGAATTGCTGCGTGCCGATCAGCCCGACGAGCCGGGTGTCGTCGCGCAGCGCGAGCGCGTCGCGGCGCTGCGCGTCCGGCTGGCGCGCATCGACCGCCCCGAAGCGCGCGAGCTGCTCGGCCTCGCCGATTCGCTGGTTCGTAAGAGCGTCTGGTGCATCGGCGGCGACGGCTGGGCCTACGACATCGGCTACGGCGGGCTCGACCACGTGCTCTCCACCGCGCGAAACGTCAACATCCTCGTGCTCGACACCGAGGTGTACTCCAACACCGGCGGCCAGCAGTCGAAAGCCACGCCGCTGGGCGCGGCCGCCAAGTTCGCGGCCGCGGGCAAGAGCACGAACAAGAAGGATCTCGGGCTGATGGCGATGGCGTACGGGCACGTGTACGTGGCGAGCATCGCATTCGGCGCGAAAGACAACCAGACCGTGCAGGCGCTGCGCGAGGCGGAGAGCTACGCCGGCCCGTCGCTCATCATCGCGTACAGCCATTGCATCGCGCACGGCTACGACCTTCAGCACGGCCTGGAGCAGCAGAAGAAGGCGGTCGATTCCGGAATCTGGCCGCTCTATCGGTATGACCCGCGCCGCGCCGCCGCCGGACAGCCGCCGCTGACGCTCGACGTTCACGGCGGCAAGACGCCCGTCGCGGAGTACATGCGCAATGAGACGCGCTTCCGCATGGTCGAGCAGATCGATCCGGAGCGATTCAAGCTGCTGGCGATCGAAGCGCAGAAGGCGGCGTCGCGCCGCGTCGGCGTGTACGAACACATGGCGGCGCTGCAAGCGCCCGGCGCGGCCAGCGACGGCGGAAACGGCGCAGACGGCGCCGATGCCGCGGCGACCGCCGAACCGGCAAAGGCCGGCTCGTAGCGCCGGACGCTCGCATTCGGTCGCAGCGCTGCGCGGCGGCGCGTTCGCCCGCGAGGAGGAGCCTTGTCATGCTCGATCTTTCCACGACCTACCTGGGCCTGGAGCTGCCGCATCCGCTGATCGTCGGCGCCAGCCCGCTGAGCGACACCGTCGACGGCGTTCGCCGGCTGGAGGACTGCGAGGCGGCGGCGATTTGCCTGCGCTCGCTGTTCGAAGAGCAGATCGTCGCCGAGTCGCTCGCGGCGCACCGCGCGACGGACTTTCACGCCGATTCGTACGGCGAGGCGCTGAGCTACCTGCCCGCGCCGGAGGAATATCGGCTGGGGCCGGATGCGTACCTGGAGCTGATCCGCGACGCGCGGGCGGCCGTGCGCGTTCCGATCATCGCGTCGCTTAACGGGACGTCGCTCGGGCGCTGGCTGGAATACGCGCGCCTGATCGAGCAGGCCGGCGCCAGCGCGCTGGAGCTGAACGTGTTTCACGTTCCGACGCGCCCGGACATCTCCGCGTCGCAGATCGAATCCCGGCTGGTCGAGATCGTTCGCGAGGTGCGCGGCAGCGTGAAGATCCCGCTGGCGGTGAAGCTCGGGCCGTTCTATACGGCGCTGGCGCACCTGGCCCGCGAGCTGGTCGCGGCCGGCGCGGACGGACTGGTCCTGTTCAACCGGTATTTCGAGCCGGACGTCGACGTGGAGCGGCTCGATCACGCCGCGCACCTCCAGCTCTCGACCTCGGGCGAATTGCTGCTGCGCGTGCGCTGGCTGGCGATTCTGTCGGCGCAGGTCCGCGCGTCGCTGGCCGTCACCGGCGGCGTACACACCGTGCAGGACGTGATCAAGTCGGTGATGAGCGGCGCGCACGCGGTGCAGCTCGTCTCCGCGCTGCTGCGCTGCGGGCCGATCCGCGTCTCAGCGCTGCTTCAGGAGCTCGCCGACTGGCTGGGCGAATATGATTACCAGTCGGTGCGGCAGATGCAGGGCAGCATGAACATGGCCCGCTGCCCCGATCCGGCGGCGCTGGCGCGCGGCAATTACATCCACATGTTGCAGACGTGGCGGGCCGGATGAGCCGGCCGACCGCCGCGCCGGGCGGGCGGCGATGCACGAGTCCGGCTGGCATTCCGTTCCGCTCGCGCAAGTCGAAGCCGAGCTGCAGTCTTCGCCGGCCGGGCTGACCGAAGGCGAGGCCCGCCAGCGGATCGCGCGTTTCGGCCCCAACGAGCTGCCGCGCCGCGCCGCGACGCCGCTCTGGCGCATCTTCGCCCGGCAATTCGCCGGCCCCCTCATCCTCGTGCTCGCGTTTGCGACGTTGCTCTCCGTGCTCGTCGGCGACCTCCGCGACGCCGCCTTCATCGCCGTCGTCCTCCTGCTCAACGCCGCAGTTGGCTGTTTTCAGGAAGCGCGCGCCGAGCGCAGCACGCGCGCCCTCGAACAGATGCTCCGCTTCCGCACCGAGGTCGAGCGCGACGGCCAGGTCCGCCAGATCGACGCGCGCGAGGTCGTGCCCGGCGACGTGCTCTGGCTGGAGTCCGGAGCGCGCGTTCCGGCCGACGCCCGGCTGTGCCAGTCCAACGGCCTGCAAGTCGACGAATCGCTCCTGACCGGCGAATCCCGGCCCGTCCACAAGGACGCCGGCTGGACCGGCCCGCCCGAAACGCCGCAGGTCGAGCGCCGCAACATGCTCTACGCCGGCGCGACCATCGTCGGCGGCCGCGCCAAGGCGCTCGTCATCGCCACCGGCCGGGACTCGGCCGTCGGCCGCCTCGCGATCGACGTGCTGGCCGCGCCGCCCGGGCGCTCGCCGCTGCTCGTGCGGCTGGATCAGTTCGGACGAACGATCGGGGGCGCGGCCGTCGCGGTCGTGGTGCTGATCGCCATTTTGGGCGTGCTGATGCACGGCCGCGGGACGCTGGAGATGGCGTTTTTCGCGATTGCGCTGGCGGTCTCGGTGATTCCCGAAGGGCTGCCGGTCGCCGTGACGATCGCGCTGGCGGTCGCGAGCACGCGCATGGCGCAGCGCGGCGTGATTGTCCGCCGGCTGGGCGCCGTGGAGGGGCTGGGAAGCTGCACGTACATCGCCAGCGACAAGACCGGCACGCTGACGTGCAACGAACTGACTGTGCGGGAGCTTTGGCTGGCCGATGCGTCGCGCTTCGCGATCGAAGGCGAGGGTTTTCGCGGCGAGGGGCGCGTGGCGCCGGCGCCGGATTCGCTCGACGCGGCTCGCGCCGCGCTGTTGGGCGACGCGCTGCGTTCGGCGGTGCTGTGCAACGAGGGCGGGTTGCACAACGACGGCGGCCGCTGGAAGTGGCACGGCGATCCGACCGACGTGGCGCTGCTCGCGATGGCCGCGAAATTCGGCGTGCAGCGCGAGCGCCTGCTCGACGAAAACCCGGAGATCAACCGCATTCCGTTCGAGCCGGAGCGGCGGTTCGCGGCCTCGTACCACGCTGCGCGCGGCGAACCGTGCGTATTTGTGAAAGGCGCGCCGGAGCGCGTGTTGGAAATGTGCCGCGCCGCCGCCGGCGCCGCCGCGCTCGACGACGTGCGCAGCGCCGCCGCGGAAATGGCGAAGCGCGGGCTGCGCGTCCTGGGGCTGGCGAGCGGCCCGCTCCGCGGCGACGTCGGAAAGTCGCATGTGCCGCCCGAGCCCCAGGGCCTGACGCTGCTCGCGCTGGTCGGCATGATCGACCCGCTGCGCAGCGGCGCGCGCGAGGCGGTCGACGCCGCCCGGCGGGCCGGCATCTGCGTTGCGCTCGTCACCGGCGATCATCCGGACACCGCGCTGGCCATCGCGCGCGAACTCTCGCTGGCCGACGATCCGCGCCAGGTCGTCGTCGGCGCAGACATGGCCGACTCGGCCGCGGGCATCGCCGGCCTGGTCGAGCGGGCCCGCGTCTTCGCGCGCGTCACGCCGCACCAGAAGCTCGAACTGGTCGAGGCGGCGCAGCGGGCGGGCCATTTCGTCGCCGTCACCGGCGACGGCGTGAACGACGCGCCCGCGCTGCGGGCGGCCAACATCGGCGTCGCGATGGGCCGGGCCGGGACCGACGTGGCCCGCGATGCGGCGGACCTGGTCATCAGCGATGACAATTTCGCCACGATCGTCGGCGGCATCGAGGAAGGCCGCGTCGCCTACGACAACATCCGCAAGGTCATCTACCTGCTCGTTTCGACCAACGCGGCCGAAGTGGTCGTCGCCGTCGTGTCCGTGCTCGCCGGCTTGCCGCTGCCGCTCCTGCCCGTGCAACTGCTCTGGCTGAACCTCGTGACCGAAGGCATCCAGGGATTGACGCTCGCCTTCGAGCCGGCGGAGGAGGGAGTCCTGCGCCGTCCGCCGCGCGCGGCGCGCGAGCCGATCTTCAACGGTTTGATGATCGAGCGCATCGTGGTCGGCGCGGGCGTGATGTCGGTCAGCGCGCTGGCGTCGTTCTGGTTCATGCTGCGGGCCGGATGGAGCGAGGAGGATGCGCGGAATGCGCTTCTGCTGCTGATGGTGCTCTACGAAAATGTTCAGCTTGGCAACTGCCGATCCGAGACGCGCTCCGCCCTGATGCATTCGCCGTTGCGCAGTCCGTGGCTGCTGGGCGGGGCGGTGGCCGCGCTGCTCGTCCACCTCGCGGCGATGCACTGGCCGTTGCTTGGACAGACGCTGCGCATCGGGCCGGTCAGCCTGGGCACGTGGGCGGCGCTGGCGCCGCTCGCGCTGAGCGTTTTCGTTGCGATGGAGATCCACAAGCTGATCTGGCGGAAGCGCGCGTCGCCTGGCGAACCTGCGCGGTAAGGCCTCCGCCGGGGCTGCGGGCTTCGCCCGGTGGACGAGGCATATCGGGGGCGTCAACCCCGCTGGACTTTTAATCTCTTCCGGAACCGCGCACGAAACTCGCGGATCGCGAATTTGGACGCGCCGCAGCGTAGAATCTTGCGTAAGTTCCGAGAATCTTGCGTTCAGACGCCGATCAAAGCTTGTCAAGATTCGGCCAAAACGCTAAACTTCAAAAATCGGTTACGACCGATCACATTAAGGCGTCGGCGACGGTGTGTTGGCTCCCAGCCCGGATCAACCGGGCGCGCACGGTCGCCGAAAAATACGGCAGGGGACAGGGCTCTCTGGGATGCGGTCTTCTCGTCTGCGCGCGAGTTGGAAAGTCACTGTTTGCAGTCTGCTGACGCTGGTCGCTCCGGCGGCGTACGCCGCGGAACCATTCCGCGGTCGCGACGGCGTTCGGATCGACGCGGAACTGCTGCAGCGCTCTCCCCTCTTTGAACCCAGCGGAGTCGCCTGGCATTCCCGCCTGCAGCGACTTTTTGTCGTCAGCGACGAGGGCGATCTCGCCTCCCTCTCCGAAACCGGCACCGACGTCACGATCTGGCACGTCGGCAGCTACGATCTCGAAGGCGTCTGCATCGCCGACCCCGCCACCAACTTTGTCTACCTCGCCGTCGAGTACCCCACCCGCCTGCTCGAATTCAACGTCGCAACCGGTCAGGTCGCGCGTACGTTCGACTTCATGCCGTGGATGTACTGGGACGGCATGCCGGTCAACCGCGGCATGGAAGACGTCACATTCGTCGCCGATCCAGCCGATGCCGAAGGCGGCCTGTTCTATTGCGGGCATCAGGACAACGGCACGATCTATCGCTTCCGCTGTCCGATTGTCAGCAGCCGAACCCGCACCGACGTCACGTTCCTTTCCTCCTTCGCCCCCGTCCCCGGCCGCAGCGACATCGCCGGACTCGAATTCCAGCGCGAAACGGGCTGGCTGTTCGTCGGATACGACGCCGCCGATCTGTTTCGCGCCGTCGTCCCGGCGACGGGCGACCTGATTCAGGAGTGGGATCTCCCGCCCGTAAACGAGCAGGAGGGCATCGGGCTGGGCGGTCCGAGCGGCTGCGACTTCTTCGTCGCGGGCGACTCGGGGCCGGCGAGCCTCTGGCGATTCCGCTATCCATCCACGAACGACGACGCCGATGGCGACGGCGTAATTGACTGCCTCGACGACTGCCCGGACACGCCGGCCGGCGCGCCGGTGGACGGCGGCGGCTGCGCCTGCTTCCAGCTAGAGTCGGAAGACAAGGATCGCGACGGCGTTCCCGACTGCGTCGATGCCTGCCCCGGCACGCCGCGCGGCGAGCAGGTCAACGAGCACGGCTGCGCCTGCTCGCAGATCGCTGGCGGAGACGACGACGGCGACGGCGTCGTGAATTGCGACGATCGGTGTTCGGATACGCCGCCCGGCGCGCCGGTCGATCCGAACGGGTGCGCCTGTTTCCAGCTCGATCCCGCCGATTCCGACGGCGACGGCACTCCCGATTGCCAGGATCGCTGCCCCGACACGGAGCCGGGCGATCTCGTCGACGTCGACGGCTGCTCCTGCAAGCAGCTTGATCAGAGCGATGACGACGGCGACGGCGTCGTAAACTGCGAAGATCGCTGTCCGAACACGCCGCCGGGGATGGTCGTCGGCGTGCTTGGCTGCGCGTGCGAGGAGACGAACGGCGAGGAGGACACCGACTTCGACGGCGTTCCCGATTGCCGCGATCAATGTCCGAGCACGCCGGAGGGCGAGCCGGTCGATCCGTTCGGCTGCGCGTGCATCGAGATCAATTTCGGCGATCTCGACTATGACGGCGTGCCCGACTGCTTCGACGTGTGTCCCGAAACGCCGCGCGGCGCCGCGGTCGACGCCGGCGGCTGCGCCTGTTACGAGCGCGACAATTCGGACCTCGACGCGGACGGCGTTCCCGATTGCCTCGATTTCTGCCCGCAGACCGATCCCGGCCTGCGGGTCGACGGAAACGGCTGCGCCTGCGGGCAGCTCTCCGAGCCTTTCGATTCCGACGGCGACGGCGTGCCCGATTGCTACGACCTGTGCCCCGAAACGCCGCCGGGGCAGCGCGTCACCGCCGACGGCTGCACGTGCTATCAGCTCGATCCGTTCACGCTCGGCGACTATGACGAAGACGGCGTGATGGACTGCTTTGACCTGTGCCCGAACACGCCTCCCGATGAGCGCCCCGATCCGGATGGCTGCTCCTGCTCGCAGTTGGTGATCGACGGCGACGATGACGTCGACGGCGTGCCGAACTGCCGCGACCTGTGTCCGAACACGCCGCCGGACGCGCCGGTTGATGAGTGGGGCTGCTCGCTGGTGGACGACCGGCATCGGTAGTCGCTGGGGGCGCGTATCCGAATGTGGGAAAGTTGCTTGCCCCATGCATATGCGGGCAAGATGCCCGCGCCACGCGGTGGGCGCGCGCACGCTCGTGCAGATAGCGCTAATTGTTTGTAAGCCCCCGCCGATCAACCCGCTAACTCTCTTACCGGACGTAGATTGCACCGCGCCGGGCCGGCGCCAAGATTCTCCCCGCAGCGCTGCCGGCGCAATCGCATTTGGACGACGAATTGAGTAGACTGTGCGACTAAGCCGGGCGGTCTTGCCTCGATCTTTTCTGCGATCGACGCAAGCCATGTGTGGGAACACTCTCCAACGACGGACGGATTTATGAAGGCACGACGCCTACTCGGATGGGCTATCGGTGCGGCCACGTTTTCGGGCGCGCTGGCTCAAAACGTCGTCATAAACGAGATTCATTACAACCCGCCGGGGTCCGGCGACAACGAAGAGTTCATCGAATTCTTCAATCCCGGACCGGGCACCGCCGACCTCACCGGCTGGACCATCTCCGACGGCGTCGTCTTCGCGTTTCCCGGCGGCACAAACATCAGCGCCGGCGGATATCTCGTCGTCGCGAAGATCCCGGCCGCGGTGCAGGCGGCGACCGGATACGCCGGCGCGCTGGCATGGACCAGCGGGGCGCTCGACAACAGCGGCGAGCGCGTCGCGATCTCGAACGCGAGCTTTGTCGTCGTCGATCAGGTGACGTACGACGACGATCCGCCGTGGACGACGATCCCCGACGGCGACGGGCCGTCGCTCGAACTCGTGAATCCGGCTTTCGACAACGGTATCGCGCAGGCGTGGCGCGCCTCGGTCGGTAACCACGGCACGCCCGGCGCGCAGAACAGCCGCTATCTCGCCGGGCCGATCGTCATCGCCGAGTCGCCGGCCCGCGGCGCGGTCGTCGCGTCGCTCGGCTCGGTCGACGTGACGTTTGCGGTCGGCGTGGTGGGCGTCGCGGCCGGCGACCTGACCGTTGACGGCTCGCCGGCCGCTTCGGTCTCCGGCGGCGGCGCGGGTCCGTACACGTTCAGCGGTTTCGCCGCGCCCTCTTCCGGAACGATCAGCGTCGCGCTCGGCGCCGGCGCGATTCAGGACGGTTCGGGCAATCCGTTCGGCGGCGACGCGTGGACGTACGAGTTCGACCCGCCGCAGGTCGTCATCAACGAGATTCACTACCATCCCGACGAGAGCGTATACCCGAACGAAGAGATCGAATTCCTCGAGCTTTACAACGCCGAAGCCGCGACGGTGGACTTGAGCGGCTGGAGCGTGAACGACGCGATTACGCACGTCTTCGCACCGGGCACGTCGATCGCCGCGGGCGGCTTCGTCGTCCTCGCGCTGAATCCCGCCGCGCTTCAGTCGGCCACGGGATTCGCCGGCGCGGTTGCCTGGAACGACGGCCGGCTTTCCAACGGCGGCGAGCGGCTCATCCTTCGCAACAGTACCGCGACGATCATCGACGACGTCGATTACTCCGACCGCGGCGCCTGGACGCGCGCGGCGGACGGCGACGGCCCATCTCTCGAACTCACCAACCCGAACCTGCCGAACCAATACGGCTCGGCCTGGCACGCGTCGGTCGCCGACGCCGGCACGCCCGGCGCGGTCAACAGCCGGTTCGTGGCCGCCCCGCCGCCGATCATCGCCAACGTTCGGCACAATCCTTCGATCCCGCAGGCGAACCAGAGCGTGAGCGTCACGGCGCTTGTGCTCGACGACGTGTCGGTGCAGAGCGTGACGTTGCACTATCGCCAGGATCAGAACCCGACCGTGGCGTACACGGACGCCGCGATGTTTGACGACGGGGCGCACGGCGACGGCCCGGCCGGCGACGGCGTTTATGGCGTGTCGGTCGCGGGTCTGGCCAATGATGCGCGGCTCGACTTCTACGTCAGCGCCAGCGACGGCGCGCTGACGGGCGAAACGCCGCCGGGGCACAGCACGCCCGACGTGCTGGGCAACCCGTCACAGACGTTCCTGTGCCGGTTCAGCAATGCGGCGGCGCCGGGCGATTTCCCGCTGTATTCGATCATCATCACCGAGGCGAACCGGAACCGTCAGGAGACCGGTACGCCGAACGAGAACCCGTACGACGCCACATTCATCGGGCCGGACGGAACGATCTTTTACAACGTGACCGAGCGCTACCGCGGGCAGAGCAGCCTGTTCCAGGTTCCGCACTCCTACCGCGTCGATTTCGGCGACGATCAGCCGCTCCAGTCGGAGATGGGCTTCGAAATCACGAAGCTCCAGGTGCTCGCGAATCGCCCCGAGCGGCAGGCGGTCGGCTACGGCTGTTTCAGCGATGCCGGGATTCTCACGCCCGCCAATCAGTTCGTGCGCATCAACGTCAACCCCACCAGCAATCAGGGCAACCTGCTGGGCACGGTCTACATCAACGTCGAACGGCAGGACGGCGACATGCTCTCGCGCCTGCTCGACGACAACGAGGACGACGGCAACCTCTACCGCGGTCGGCAGGACGGCGATCTGCGCTGGGAAGGGCCAACGGTCGGCCCCGGCCCTTACGGCGGCCCGTATCGCACGCTCTCGGACGACACGCAGGGCTATCAGAAAGTCACGAACTTCGACGAGGACCAGTGGGGCGACCTCATCACGCTGTGCGACGCGCTGACGTGCGCGGCCGACGACGGTTCGCTGTGTGTCGGCGGGCCGAGCTACGACTCGGCGTGGGCCGATCTGGTCGCGAGCCTGATCGATGAGGACGAGTGGGCCACCTATTTCGCCATCAACGCCATTCTGGCGAACCAGGAAGGCGGCATCTACCGCGACACGGGCGATGATTTCCTGCTCTATTTCTTCCTGCCTTCGCAGCCGCATCCGACGCTGGCCGATTACCGCGCCATGATGCTGCCGATCGACATGGATTCGGTGCTGCTGGCGAACCTGACGGAAACGATGTGGCGCTGCGCCGTGCCGGCGCCGCAGCGCGTTCTGCGGCACAACGCCTTCGCGCCGATTTTCGTGAAGCGCATCCGCGATCTGCTCGACAACGAGCTGTCCGTCGCCAACGTCCACGCGCGGATCGACGCGCTGCCCAGCGCCGTCGCCAGCGCGACCGTGAAGCAGGATCTTCGCAACTACTACTCGACCCGCGTTGCGTCGATCGACTCGCAGATCGTCTCGCAGCTTTCGCTCAACGGCGTGCCGCCCAGCCCGTATACGTCGCCCAGCGCGACGCTGAATCTCAACGGCACGCTGAATCAGGCCGGCACGCACAACGTGCTCGTCAACGGCCAGCCGGCGACGTTCAGCGTCTACAACGCGACCTGGTCCTACACCTACACGCTTACGCGCGGCTGGAACCACATCGTCGTGCAGGGCATGGACCGGCTTGGCGCCGAGCTGAACCGCGTCGAGCAGTACGTGTTCTTCGATCCGCCGCCGATCTCCATGCGGCTGGTCTGCCCGACGCGGATGGTGAACACAAAGACGCTGTCTCTGAAGGCCGAAGTGCTCGACGAATGCGGGCAGATCAACTGGCGCACGTGGACCGGGCAGGGCGCAGTTTCCGCGACGCGCGTGTCCAACGGCGCTCCGGTCGCCACGTCGATCGTGGTTTTCGACGAGCACGACGGCGTGCCGCCCGCGGATTCCGTCCGCTTCTACAACGGCGTCGGAAGCGTCTCGATCACGCTCGACAACGGCGCGGCCGAGCCGGCCGGCGACATCGACGTAACCGTGACGCTCGGCACGCTCAGCGCGACGCGGCGCGTGACGATCCTCGACAACCCGCCGCAGCGCTCCTTCGGCGGCGTCCTCGGCGCCGCGGACCTGACGTGGTCCCCCGCCGATGGCGTGATTCACATCACCGGCACGACGACCGTTCCGGTCGGGCAGACGCTTACGATCCTGCCCGGCACGCTCATCATGATCGACTCGGGCGCGCCCGGCCTGGGCTTGCACATCGACGTGCTGGGGCAGGTGAGCGCCGTCGGCACTGAGGCCGAGCCGATCTACTTCTTCCCCACCGGCGCCGCCGCGGCGATGCACTTGACGGTCGATTGCGTCAACGAGCCGGCCTACAACGCCGCCTCGTGGCGCGGCATTTTCCATCCGCAGGCGGGCGCGTCGGTCTATTCGCACGTGTTCCTGGCCGGCGCCGGCAACGGACCGCCCAACGGGCACACGCGGCCGCCCGTGGTGACGGTGGGCAGCTCGCACTCGCTGACGATGGATGACTGCGTGCTGATCGACAACCCCGGCAAGGCGATTTACGCGGACGGCAGCGGAACGTACACGTTCCATCGCTGCCTCGTCAGCCGGGCCGGCTTCGGCGCCGAATTCGCAGGCATGGGCACGTACACGTTGCTGATCGAGGATTGCTGGTTCACGTCGCTGGGCCACGGACCCGGCGCGTGCGACCGCGACGGCGACTGCCTGAACGTTCGCGGGCTCGACGCGTCGCTCGGCGGCCCGAAGGTCGTGCGGGGCGGCGTCTACACCGACACGAACGACGACGGCATCGACCACTCGCTCGCGGCGCTCAGGCTCGAAAACCTGATCGTCTACGACATCCGCGACAAGGGCATCACGCTCGACGACGGCGGAAGCCTGTCGGTCGACAATCTGCTGATCTTCGACACGCGGCAGTGGGGCATTCGCCAGAACACGCTGCCCACCGAAGTTCGCAACACGACCGTTGCCAGCCCGATGCGCGGGCTCGACACGCCCGACTGCCCCAACGCGCTCGTCGAGCAGGTGATCTGCTGGCCCAGCACGTACGACTCCTGCTGCGGAACGACGAATTACTCGCTGCTCGGCGCGGGCTCCAATGTCGGTTGCGGCATCGGCAACATCTCGGCCGATCCGATGTTCCTCAATCCGGCCGCGTTTTACTACGATTTGCAGCCGACCTCCCCGGCCGCGACGGCCGGTCCCGACGGCACGCCGATCGGCTGGCTGGGCACGATCGCGCCGGGCCCGACGATCTCGTGTCCGCCGACGGTGGCGGTCGCGTGCGTGGCGCAAGTTCCGGCGCCGGCGACCAACCTGGCGCAGTTCGAAGCGCAGGG
The DNA here is from genome assembly GCA_964532435.1 of uncultured Planctomycetales bacterium. GTDB lineage: Bacteria > Planctomycetota > Phycisphaerae > UBA1845 > Fen-1342 > CAZHIE01. The sequence continues at coordinate 16,536 of CAZHIE010000033.1, read as the reverse complement.
CGGATCCGCTTCTGCCCGCTGCGGCGCAATCACGGTTCAGCACGTCGGCGACGAACTGGTCGGAACGGCCTGTTCCGGCACGATTCTGCGCACGTACCGCGCCACCGACGCCTTTACGCGCTCGGTCGAGTGCGTGCAATCGATTACGCTGTCCGACGCGCTCGCGCCGTCGCTCGCGCCCTGTCCGCAGGACATCGTCGTAAACAGCCCGAGCGGGGCGACGGCCGTCTCGTTCGACGCGCCGACCGCGACGGACAATTGCGACCCTGCTCCGGCGGTCGCCTGCGAGCCTCCCAGCGGGTCCATCTTCCCGGTCGGCACGACGCAGGTGACCTGCACCGCGACCGACGCGTGCAACAACTCGTCGCAGTGCTTCTTCAACGTCACCGTCGTGGAAGTGGCCGAGATTACCGCCACCGTGGTGCTCGCCGACGTGAACGCCCCGGCGCCGTTGCAGCGCTGCATCAAGTTCGTCGCGCGCGACGCCGGCGGCTGCGCCGCGGCCGTGCATGCGCTGGTTACGTTTAACGGCAGTCCCGCGACGGGGACGACGACGATCATGCTGCCCGCGGGTGCGTGGACGTCGGTCTGCGGCAAGGATGAGCAGCACACGCTCTGGGATTCGCAGACGCTGAACCCCACCGGCGCCGGCACGTTCGACGCGACGTCGTCGCTTGTGCTGCTGGGCGGCGACACGGACAACGACGGCGACGTCGACAACGACGACTTGTCGTTCCTGCTGGCGCAGGAGGGTCAGCCTGCGGCGGCCGGCGGCTGCCCGTGGGATGGCACGCGCGACGCCGACTTCAGCAACAACGGCGGCGTTCTGGCGGAGGACTTCACCTACATCTTCGCGCACTGGAACATGACCAGCGCGTGTACGTGTCCGTGATGGAAGCGCGGCGGCGGCGGCGGTATCGGCGGGTGCTTTGCACGGATGGCCGGGAGTCTGCGAGCATGTACGTGCGCGGGCCGGGGAACAGTCTGCCGTTCGGCGCGGCGCTGCTTGCGCTGCTCGCGCTGGCCGGCGCGCCGCTGCGCGCCGACGTCGTCATCAGCGAGCTGATGTATCACCCCGTTAGCGACGACGACCGCGAGGAATTCGTCGAGCTCTTCAATACCGGCGCGTCGGCCGTCGACCTGGGCGGCTGGCGGCTCGACGGCGTGGGGCTCGACTTTCCGCCCGGCGCGACGATCGACGCGGGCGGCTACCTCGTTCTCGCCAAGGATGCGACGTACTTCCAGAGCCGCTACGGCTTCGCCCCGGCGCTGACCTATTCGGGACAGCTTTCCAACGACGGCGAGACGCTCACGCTCCGCGACGGCGCGGCGCAGATCGTCGACGAAGTGTCGTATGACGACGTGCCCGACTGGCCGACGCGCGTCGACGGCGACGGGCCGTCCCTCGAGCTGATCGACCCCGCCCAGCCGCACGACACGCCGCGCAACTGGGCGGCGTGCATCGCAGGCGCCGGGCACACGGCCGGCCAGCCCAACAGCGTCGCCGCCGTCGGCCTGCCGCCGTGGATCAGCGAAGTTTCGTATTCGCGGCCGATCCCTGCGGGAAGTCCGCTGAACGTCTCGGCCCGCGTGGACGACGCGTCGGCGGCGAGCCTCACCTACCGCATCGACTTCGGCGCCGAGACGACGCTGGCGATGCTCGACGACGGCGCGAGCAACGACGGCGCCGCCGGCGACGGCGTCTTCGGTGCGCAGATTCCGGCACAGGCGAGCTGGGCGCTGATTCGCTTTCGCATCGAGGCGGTCGGCCCGACGGGCGCCATGCGCCACCCGCGCGTCGACGACTCGCAGAATTACGTCGGCACGGTGTCGGCCGGTTTGCCCATCAATACGCCGCTGCCGATTCTGCACTGGTACGTGGATCCGCTGGATTATCAGCACGCGATCGAGCACCGCTTCACCGACGACACCGAGCCGTGCGTGCTCTATTACGACGGCGTGCTATACGACAACGTGCGCTTCCGGGCGCGCGGCCAAACTTCGCGAAGCTGGTCCAAGCTGCAATGGAAGTTTCAGTTGCCGCGCGGCCACAAGTTCGACCACCCCGATCTGCTCTCGATCGCGGTCAAGGAGTTCGACCTGCAATCGGGCTGGTCGGACAAGACCTACATGCGCGAGATGCTCGCCAGCGAGACATTCCGCGACGCCGGCCTGACGTTCAACACGACGCGCCACGCGCACGTGCGCGTCAATGGCGTTTTCCGCGGCCTCTACATGTTTCGCGAGGCGATGGAGGACGAATACCTCGAGCGCCAGGGCGTCGACAAGGACGGCGCGTGGTACAAGTGCTATGAGGACGGCCGCGCGCGCCCGCTCGGAGAGCTGCCGGCGCATTACCAGAAGATGACGCGCAAGCTCGAAGGCTTCGAAGACCTCCAGGCGCTGCTCGACGGCGTCAACAACCTCGGCGGCCAGGCGCGGCGCGACTTCCTCTTCGACAACCTCAACGTGCCCGCGATGCTGAATTACATCGCCGCCAAGTCGGTGATTCACGACAACGACCATGTGGCCAAAAACTACTTCCTCTATCGCGACACGAACGTCACCGGCCGCTGGACGATGCACAACTGGGACGTCGATCTCACGTTCGGGCGAAACTTCAACGCCGGCGGCGTGCTCAACGACACGATCTGGGCCGACGTCGACGCGATCCAGAACCGCACCAACGTCTCGCCGAGCCACCCGCTCTTCGGCGACAGCGAGCATCAGAAGTACGACTTCCTCTGGAACCGCATCATCGACGCCGTGCTCGAACAGCCCGAGCTGCGCGAGATGTATCACCGCCGGCTGCGCACGCTGATCGACAAGCTGCTCGCCGACGGCCGTTACGAGGCGCGCATCGACGAGCTGGCCGCGCTGATCGGCGCCGACGCCGCGGCCGACAAGCTGGCCTGGGGGCAATACGGGACGGCGCAAACGCTGGAAACCGCGGTGACGGCCATGAAGGACGAGTACCTCACGCCGCGCCGCACGCACCTGCGCGTCACGCACCGCGTGCCGGGCGAAATCCCCGCGGCGCAGTCGCCCAATCCGGCGGTCGTGATCAACGAGATTCACTATCACCCGCTCGGCGCTACGCCGACCGGCTTCGTGGAGCTGTTCAACCCGTCGGACGACGAATCCGTCGATCTGTCCGGCTGGCGGCTGCATGGCGTCGATTTCACGTTCCCGGCCGGCACGGTCATTCTGCCGCTCGGTTACGCGCTGGCGGTTCAGGACGACGTGGCGTTTCGAGCGCAGTATGGACCCGGAAAGTTCGTGGCCGGGCAGTTCGACGGCGCGCTCGACCCCGGCGGCGAAAATCTCGTGCTGCGCAACGCCGACGGCGATCTGGTCGACAGCGTTCGCTACGACGACGACGCGCCCTGGCCGACCGCGGCCGACGGCGGCGGGCCTTCGCTCGAACTGATCGATGCGACGCGCGACAACAATCGCGCTTCCAATTGGGCGGGCAGCGGCGTCGCGGGCGGTACGCCCGGCGCGGCGAACAGCATGGCGGGCGTCGCGCCGGACGTGCCCGACGTGTTCGTCAACGAAGTGCTGCCCGTCAACACTTCGGTGAACGTGGACGAGGCCGGCGATCACGACCCGTGGGTGGAGCTGTACAACGGCTCGCCCGCCGCGGTCGATCTGGGCGGCATGTACCTGACCGACAATCTTGCCGTGCCGACGCAGTGGGCGATCCCGTCGGGCGTCGTGCTCTGCCCGCACTCGTGGCTGATCGTCTGGCTGGACAACGAGCCGGGCGAAGGGCCGCTGCACGCGAATTTCACCATCGGCCCTGAAGCGGGCACCGTCGCGCTGTTCACGGCCGGCGGCGTCGTGGTCGACGCGCTCAACTTCGACGCGCTCCCCGCGAACGTGTCGTATGACCGCTTTCCCGACGGAACGTTCACCCGCCGCACGTCCACGACGGCGACGCCCGCGGCCGGCAACAACGTCCCGCGCACCGCGCTCATTCTGAACGAGTACAACGCCGTGGACGCCACCGCGTTTCTCGCCGGCAGCGGCGCCGATTCCTACTTCGGCCGAATCGTCGGCAACGGCGGCGACTGGTTCGAGCTTGTCGTGACGCAGGATCACGCCGACATCCGCGGCTGGCAGCTTTTCATCAGCGACGACACCGGCGGCGCGGGCCAGACGCAGCAGACGCTCGTGCTCTCGCAGGATCCGCTGTGGGCCGATCTGCGGGCCGGCACGATCATCACTGTTGCCGAAGACCTGCCCACCGACGCGTCGTATGACCCAGTCGCGGGAGATTGGTGGATCAACGTGCAGGCGGCCGACGCCGCGAGCGGTCAATACGTCACCAACGCAAACTTCAAGGTGACCAACCGCAACTGGCAGCTCACGATTCGCGATGCGCAGGGCGCCGCGCGCTTCGGGCCGGCCGGCGAGGGCGTCGCGCCCCCCAGCGGCGTCGGCGGAGACGAGGTTTGCCGGCTGGAGGAAGACCCGAGCGAATTCACGCTCCCCACGGGCGATTTCGACGACGCCGACGGCAGCACGTTTGGCGCGCCGAACGCCTGGTCGTCTGGGACGGTTGTGCAGGACTTCGCCCCGCTGCGCAATCGGCTCGAACTCTGCGCCGGCGCGGGCGATTGCGACGACGGCGACGACTGCACGCTCGACACGTGCGTAGGCGGCGTCTGCGCGCATGCCGCCATCTCCAACTGCTACCGTTTGCGTCTCATCGCGGGCGCCGGCGGAGACGTGCGCGTCTGTCCGGACGGGGCGGTCGATGTTCGCATCGTGGCCGACGGCCTCGTTTCGGCGATCATGGGGGCGCACGCGCTGCTTCGCTACGACCCGGCCCATCTGACGCTTACCGGCATCACGCCCGGCGACGGCGCCGGCTCCCCGTGGGACGCCGCAACGGAAGAGCTCTTCACCGATTCCGGCGGCGACGTGGCCTATTCGCTGACGATCGGAACGCCCACGGCGCAGCCGGCCACGGTCGCGACGCTGCACTTTGTGCTGATCGACGCGCCCGGTTCGTCGCGCGTCTCGTTCCGCGACGCCTGCGTTCCGTTCGTGACCAGCGTTTCGCGAGCCAGCGACGCGATGACCATCCTGCCCGTGCGCGAGGATTCCGGCCTGATCGTGCGCAGCGACGTCGCGCCCACGATCATCGCACCCGCGACGCTCAGCTACCCCTCCGCGCTCGATTGCAGCGGCGCGGTCCTGCCCGACCTCGTCGCCCAGGCCGTCGTCTCGGCCGAGGGCGGTTGCCCGCCGATCGAGCTGACGCTCGATCCGCCCGCGGGCACGCTGCTCGCGCCAGGGCCGCACACCGTCACGGTCACGGCGACCGACGCGGCCGGCAACACGGCCCAGCAGGACATCGCCGTCGAGGTTGCGACGCAGATCGAGTTTCGCATCGATGTCGCGCTGGCCGACGTTTCCGCGGCCGGTATTACGCGCTGCGTGGAGTTCGACTTCTGGACATGTCCCGGCGAGGCGCCGGCGCACAGCGTGTCTGTGCCGGTGACGTTTGTCGCGGGACAGGCGACGGGTGTGGTTGTCTCGGCGCCGTGCCTGGCGTACACATGCGTGACGGCGCGCGATCCGCTGCACACGCTTCGCCGCGCCAACGGCGCGATCGTGCCCGACGGCGGACAGCTCACGGTCGCGTTTACCGGCGCGATGTCGTTGGTGGGCGGAGACCTGACCGGCGACGGCGCGATCGACGGGCAGGATGCGGCCGCGTTTCTGGCCGCGTATGCGAGCAATTATGGCAGCGGAGACGTCGCCTGCGGCGCGTCCGCCCCGCAGGCGGACGTGAACGGCGACGGCGTCGTGACCGCTGCGGACTATACGTATGTGCAGATTCACGCCGGGCAGACCAGCGACGCGCCGTGCTGTCCGTAGTGGCGTGAGACGTGCCGCGGCGCTGTGCCGCGGTCGAGCGAGAGTGGGCTTTCGCCGCCGCGCGTCGCGGGCGGCGGGCTCGAATGGGTTGCAACCGAGCGCCGCGCCGCCGACGGCGCGCCGCATTGTGCTTCGCGTGGGAGAAGGAAAATGTTCGTTCCCAATCGTGCAGTCGTCGCCGGCGGCCTGCTGGCGCTTTTGATCGGCCTCGCCGCTTCCGCCCGCGCGGCGGTGAATCTCGAATGGCGCGTCGACAGCGCCGGCTGCATCGGCCGAAGCGTCGACGTGGGGCTTTACGCCGTTTCGAGTGGTCCCGACGAATCGCTCGCCGCGCTGGAGGCGATCGTTACGTGGGATGCCGCCCGGCTCGAATTCCAGAGCGTCGTGAGCAACGGCCCGTATACATGGCTTAGTTCCGGGCTGCCGGTCGACGCGGGTCTCGATGGTTTGAACACGTCCACTGCCGACGGAACGGCGCTCTACCAGGCGCTCTCGCAGATCGGCTCAGCCGCGCAGGCGACGCCCGCCGGCCTGCTCGTCGCGACGTTCCGCTTCCGCCAACTGAGCGGCGTTTCGTCCGATGTGTCGTTCACGCCAACCGCCGGCACGTACAGCCGCACGGTCGTCTACGGCACGGCCGCGCCGAACACGGCGGTGACGGGCAGCCTCACGCCGGCGAGCGTCGTACCGCTGCCCGGGATGAAGGGCGACTCGAATTGCGACGGCACGGTGGACAACGGCGACATCGACTGCTTCGTGCAGGCGCTGCTCGATGTTAGCGGCGTGCTGTGGCAGTCCTGCGCGATGACGACGAACCCGGCGTGCGATTACGACTACATCTGCGCCAACGACCTGAACGAAGACGGCACGGTGGACAACGGCGACATCGACGCCTTCGTCGGCTGCCTGACGGCGCTGCCGGCGCCGGGGGAGCCATGTCCGTAGGAATGGCGAATGGCGAATCTCAAATAACGCGTTGCAGACCTGCCGCGCGAGCGTCGTTCGTTATTCGCTATTCGAAAGTCGCTATTCCGGATGATGCGCATGCCACGCAAACCAGAACGCGTACACGCGCTCCGGCGCGTCGCGCGCGTCCTGATCCGGCGGCGTTGCGACGCGCGCCGTGCCCGGATTCGTCACGTAGCACAGCGTGATCGGCTTGTCCCCCACCTTCGTTTCGATCGGGCCGGCCCCGCGCTCCGCCAGGTCTGACAGAAACACGACGCTCCATGCCCCGCCCGGCGCGCGAAGCGCCAGGCAGGGCGACTTCAGCGGCCGGCCCGCCGGCGGCATCGGCGAAACTGGGAATCGCAACGCGTCGGAGCCCCAGTAGCTCGCATACGTCCGCTTGTAGAGCTGCGCGAATTGCGCCTGATGCGCGAGAACCGTCGTCTGCGGATGGCGGGCCGCCCAATCCTCCCAGCTTGTCAGCTCGAACGGCAGCAGCCGAAGCGAATCGCCCGCGGCCGGCCCCGAGATCGCGCGAAACAGGAGCTGCGACCAGAGGCTTTCGTCGGCCGGCGTCGGCTTGCGGTCGTAAAACACGAGGTTTGAGTTGAGCAGCAGGCCGCTGACGCCGAATTCAAACACCGCCCCGTCGGCGGCGCGGCGCGAGAACACCACCGCGGCGTCGCAGAGCGGGTCGTATGTCACGACGATCGGCTCGCCGCCGAGCGTGTCGTTCACGACCTGGTGCCAGGCCAGCACGTCGACCGGGTAGGCGCGCGCCTCGTCTCCGACGCGCAGCGCGACGACGCGATCCGTCGGCACGAGATACTTGACGCGCTCGTCGCGGCGATGCTGCGAAACCTCGTCGATCGTCCACGTGGGCGGGTCGGTCAGCGCGACCAGCCCGTCTTTCGAAAACCCCGCCGCGATCAGCCGCTCGCGCGCCGCAGCAAGATTCGACAGGTCGAAGCCGTAGGATTCGACGTGAACGCCGTCGCCGATTGAGCGCGATCCGGGATGGCGCAGCACCGCGACAAGCTGCCAGATCAGCACGGCCGCGCACAGCACGCCGGCCAGCGCCAGCACCCAGCCGCCGCTGCGAAAGTCGAGCATGTGCCCGCGACTCGGCCGGTCGAAGTTCGGAGCGCTGCTCACGGCGCGTTTGCGGCCACGGCGACGCCCGCTGCGCCCGCCGCGGCGCTGTTGTCGCGCAGCGGCGCACGCCGGTCGGCCACGAGCAGCCCCAGCAGCAAGGGCAGGTAAATCACGCTGGCCAGGAACAGCCGCCGCGCGTCCACGTCCGCCCGCGTCCACAGCAGCCGCGCCGACAGCAGAACCAGCCCGACACCCAGCACAAGCGCCCCGGCCGCGAAAGCCCCGCCCGCGACGCCAATGCGCGTCAGCAGAAGCGTGACCGGAATCAGCGCCGCGCTGTAGATCATCGCGACATACGCGGTGAGCCGGCCCTCGCGGTCGACCACCGGCAACATGCGAAATCCGCCGCGCTCATAGTCATCGCGATAGAGCCACGCCAGCGCCAGAAAGTGCGGAATCTGCCAGATGAAGAGCACGCCGCCCAGCAGCCACGCGCCGGCGTTCAGCGATCCGCTCGCCGCCGCCCAGCCCAGCATCGGCGGAATCGCGCCGCACACCGCGCCGACCAGCGTGTTGAACGGCGTGATCGTTTTCAGCGGCGTATACACGCCGACGTACGAAATCAGCGTCAGAATCGCCAGGTACGCGCTCAGCTCGTTCACCGCCAGCCACAGCACCAGTGGGCCAGCCGCCGACGTCGAGAGCGAAAAAACCCACGCGGCCCGCGGCGAAAGCTCGCCCGACGGCAGCGGCCGGCGCGCCGTGCGCCGCATGCGCGCGTCGCGTCGCGCTTCGATACACTGGTTCCAGGCATTCGCGCCGAAGGCGGCCAGGGCCGTCCCCGCCAGCGTGATCGCCAGGCGCAGCCAGTTCACGCCCGTCTCCGACGCGAGCAGGAAACCGACCAGCGTCGTGATCAGCACCATCGCGCACAGGCGCGCCTTGGAGAGTTCCAGAAACAGCGTCAGTGTCGATCGCTTGGCGCGGCTGTCATCGGCAGCTACCGCGACTGCCAGCGCGTCCGTTGCGGCAAGGTCGTTCAATTTGCACTCCGCTATCCGAAGACCTACGATTCTAGCGGTTTGCGAGCGGGGGGACAATTGCGGCGCACGGTTCTCGCGGGCGCGGGGAACCCCGCGGCCGCATCGGGCACGCGGCGGCCGCGGGGCGGCCGCTTTTCATGACCGGGTGGCTGAGGCGAGCAGACGATGGGCGGAAATCCGCGGCGCGATCCGGCTGACATCCTCTCGATCGGTTTCGGCACGTCCATCGCCATGTGGGCGCTGATCTACGTCGGCCAGCTTCCACAGGCGCATCTCCCCGCACCGGTGCTGCTGGCGCTCCTGCTCGCGCTGGTCGCGGCAGGGGGGTATGCCTTCGGACGATTCTCCACTCGGCCGCTGCGCGGCGCCGCCTGGTGCGGCGTCGTCACCGGGCTGATCAACCTCCTGCTGATCGGCAGCCTGATCGGCGGCAAGGAGCCGAACCACTTCCGCCCCGCGGCCTATTGGCTGCCGCCCGTTTCCCTCCTGACGACGATGTCGCTTATGGCTGGCGGCGCCGCGCTCGGCCGGCGCCGCGCGGCTCGGCGCGACGCAAACTGGCCGGCGGTCTTCGCCGCCGTGGCGGCGAGCGCGACGGTGCTGCTGATCGCGATCGGCGGCGTCGTCACCGGCTATGAGGCCGGGCTGGCGGTGGTGGATTGGCCCAACACGTTCGGCCACAACATGTTTCTCTACCCGCGCGAGAAGATGACCGGCAACATCTACTTCGAGCACGCGCATCGGCTGATGGGTTCGCTCGTCGGGCTGACGACGCTGTCGCTGGCGGTCTATGCGCAGCTTCGCGAGCCGCGGCGATGGGTGCGCGGGCTGGCGTGGCTGGCGCTGGTCGTCGTCGTGGGGCAGGGGCTGCTCGGGGCGCTGCGCGTCACCGGGCACTTCACGCTCAGCCAATCGCCGCAGGACACCAGCCCCGACGTCCGCCTGGCGATCGTGCATGGCTTGCTCGCGCAGGTCTTCCTTTGCCTGCTGTTTTGCCTCAGCGCGGTGCTCTCGCGCGCGTGGCGCACCGCAGATCGCGCTCCGCACGCGTCCGCCGGTGTCGATCGCGTGCTGACGATCCTGCTGATCGTCGCGTTTCTGGCGCAGTCGGCCGTCGGCGCGCTGCTCCGCCACGTCGCCTGGGGTCTGCATCTGCATCTGACCATCGCGGCGCTGGCGATCGGCCTGGCGCTGGCCATCGGCATTCGCCTGTACGGTCTGTATGAACATCGCCCGGCGCTGAGCACGCTGGGAGCGTTGCTGGCGTGGGGCGTCGGCGTGCAGTTGATGCTCGGCTTCGGCGCGCTGTTCGTCACGTCCGACGACCAGCCCGGTCAGCGCCCGCCGGCCTTCGACGTGATCCTCACCACCGCGCACCAGACCACCGGCGCGTTGCTGCTGGGCCTGGCGGCGCTGGCAGCCGCCTGGCATTGGCGCTGCTGCGCCGCGCCGGCGCGCGACGCGCCCGAGGCGGCGCGTCCCTTGCCCGACAGCGCCGAAAAATTTGCCTGACACGGCTCGCAAGATTTGCCGCCGCGGCGCACGCCCGCCCGCGGCTGCCCGCCCTGGAGTGGACAAAACCCGCCATGCGTATCGGCATGACCTATGACCTGCGCAGCGACTGGCTCGCCGCCGGCTATTCCGAAGAGCAGACCGCCGAGTTCGACCGCGTCGACACGATCGACGCGATCGAGCGATCGCTGTGCCGCCTCGGACACACCACCGACCGCATCGGCCGCATCACCGAGCTCGTCCGTCGCCTCGCCGCCGGCGAGCGCTGGGATCTGGTTTTCAACATCGCCGAGGGGATGTTCGGCATCGGCCGCGAGGCGCAGGTTCCCGCGCTGCTCGACGCCTACGAGATTCCGTACACCTTTTCCGATCCGCTCGTCTGCGCCGCCACACTCGACAAGGCGGTGGCCAAACGACTGGTGCGCGACTTGGGGCTGCCGACGCCGCCTTTCGCGGTGATTCGCGAGGCCGGGCAACTCGCCGACGTCGATCTCCCGCTACCGCTCTTCGCCAAGCCGCTGGCCGAGGGAACCGGCAAGGGCGTCACCGCCGCGTCGCGCATCTCTTCGCCGCAGCAGCTCGCCGACGTTGTCGGTGCTCTGCTCGCCCGCTTCGCCCAGCCGGTGCTGGTGGAGACGTTTCTGCCCGGTCGCGAGGTGACGGTCGGAATCGTCGGAACCGCCGCGCGGGCCCGGCCCGTCGCGACGATGGAGGTGACGCTCCTGCCCAGCGCCGAGGCGGGCGTGTACTCCTACGTGAACAAGGAGCAGTGCGAGCAGCTCGTTCGCTACGATCTCGTCGAAGGCCCGCTGGCCGCCGAAGCTGAGACGCTCGCGCTCGCCGTGTGGCGCGGGTTGGGCTGCCGCGACGCCGGGCGCGTCGATCTGCGCGCCGACGCGGCCGGACGGCTGCAATTTCTCGAAGTGAATCCGCTGGCGGGCCTGCACCCGGAGCATTCCGACTTGCCGATTTTGGCAGGCAAAGCGGGCGTCTCGTTCGACGAGCTGATCCGGTGGATCATCGAGTCGGCCGCCGAGCGCGTGGCGATGCCCGCATGATTGTCGCGGTGCTGCACGACGATGTTGCGGCGGGCGCGCGGGCCGACGAGCTCGATGCGCTCGTGCAGGCCCGCGTGGCGCGCGACGCGCTGCTCCGCCTGGGGCACGAGCCGCGCGAAATCGCCGTCGGGCTCGACCTGAGCCGCGCGGCCGCCGCGCTGGCGGACGCGCGGGCCGGCGCCGTGCTCAATCTCGTGGAGACGATCGGCCGCACCGGCCGGCTGATCGGCCTGGCGCCGGCGCTGGTGGAGTCGCTCGGGCTGCCGCTGTGCGGCGCATCGTCCGCGGCGATGTTTGCCACGTCGAACAAGCTCGTCGCCAAGCGCATGCTGCGCGGCGCGGGGCTTCCGACGCCGAATTGGGTCGAATCGCGTGCCGAAATTCGCGGCGAATCGCTCTTCGCGCCCGAGAGGCTCGTGCTCAAGTCGGTCTGGGAGCACGCCTCGGTCGGCCTGGACGAGCACTCGATCTCATCGTTCAAGGACATCGCCGCACTGCGCGCCGCGCTGGCGCAGGCCGCTCCGTCGCTCGGCGGCGAGGCATTCGCCGAGCGGTTCATCGACGGCCGCGAATTCAATCTCTCGCTCATGGCGGCCGGCGACGGCGGCGGCGTAGAGGTGCTCCCGCCGGCGGAAATCGACTTCTCCGGTTTTCCGCAACACAAGCCGCGCATCGTCGGCTACCGCGCGAAATGGGACTCCGAATCGTTCGAATACAACCGCACGCCGCGGCGCTTCGATTTCCCGCCGCAGGACGCCGCGCTGCTCGATGCGCTGCGCAGCCTCGCGAAACAGTGCTGGGATGCATTCGACCTCCGCGGCTGGGCGCGGGTCGACTTTCGCGTCGACGCGGCCGGGCGGCCCTGGATTCTCGAAGTGAATACGAATCCGTGCCTCTCGCCCGACGCGGGGTTCGCCGCCGCGCTGCAACAGGCCGGCATCTCGATCGACCAGGCGCTGGCGCGAATTCTCGCCGACGCCAGCATGCCCGGCGCGGCGCGCGACAGTTCGATCGCGCCGACCGGCCGCGTATCCGCCGTCGAAACGCGCATCCTTCCACAGACGATCGCGTTTCGCGAGGAATGCCGGCCGACCGATCGCGAAATCGTCGAGCAGCTCGTCCGCTCGACCGGCTTCTTCCACGAACACGAGATCGCCGTCGCGGTGGAGTTGATCGACGAGCGGCTGCGGCGCGGCGCCGCCAGCGGCTACGAGTTCGTCTTCGCCGAGGCGCCGGCATCGCACGGATCGGCGCAAACGGCGCTCGGCTACGCGTGCTTCGGAGAAATCGCCTGCACGCAGGGCAGCTTTGATCTTTACTGGATCGTCGTCGATGCCCGGTGGCACGGCCGCGGCGTCGGTCGCGCGTTGCTGCGGCGCGCCGAAGAGCAGATTGCGACGCGCGGCGGCCGCGCGGTCTACGTGGAAACATCCGGGCGCGAGCTTTACGCGCCGACGCGCGCGTTCTATGAATCGTGCGGCTATCAGCGCGAGGCGGTGCTGGCGAATTTTTACGCCCCCGGCGACGACAAGATCATCTATGTCCGGCGCCTCGCGCGGGCATAGTCGCGCAATCCGTCCCCAATCCCCAACCCCCGATCCCCAGTCCCCAATCCCCAATCCCTGTCCTCCCTTGCCCGCTTCGCGCCGCCCGCGTAATGATGCCTGCGATGGAACGCACCCCACGCAGCCGCACCGACCGCATTCGCCGCGAAAGCTCCGACGCGCCGCCGGCCGCGCAATCGCCGTGGGTCCGGCTGCGCTCCGCCACGTATCACCCGTTCGTCTTTCAGCGCATGCTCGCCGCCGCCGACCCGGCTGCCCGGCCGGGCGACATCGTCTCGGTCTATGACAAGAGCGGCGCGCTCTTCGGCCGCGGGTTCTACAACCCGCGCTCGCAGATCGCGCTGCGCATGCTCGCGCATGGCGACGTGCCGATCGACGACGATTTCCTCCGGCAGCGCATCGCGACGGCCGTCGCGCTGCGGCGCGAGCTGCGCCTCGACGCCGTCACGGACGCCTACCGCCTGATACACGCCGAGGGCGACGCGCTCAGCGGCCTGATCGCCGAGCGCTACGCCGACTGCCTCGTGTTCGAGCTGTTCTCGTTGGGCGTGCAGCAACGCATCGGGCGGCTGGGCGAGTGGCTCGCGGCCGAACTCGGCCCGCCCGCGAGTCTTGACCGCCCGGATCGCGCCGCGCCGGCCTGGCGCATCGTCGTGCGCGCCGACGAGGGCATCGCCGCGATGGAAGGGTTTCGCGCGCCGCGGCCGGGGCCGGAGGCGCCGGCCTCGGTCGTCATCCGCGAGCACGGCATCCGCTACCGCGTCGATCTTCTTGCGGGTCACAAGACAGGTTTCTTTTGCGATCAGCGCGAGAATCGACGGCGTTTCGCGGCGCTGTGCGAGGGCGCGACGCTGCTCGACCTGTGCTGCTATAGCGGCGGCTTTTCGCTTTGCGCGCGGATTCTCGGTAAAGCGCGCGAGGTCGTCGCGGTAGACCTGGACGAAGCCGCCCTGGCGCAAGCGCGCGAGAACGCGAATCTCAACAGCGCGCGAGTCGAGTTCGCGCATGCGGATGCATTCCTATACTTGCGCCAGATGATCGCGAATGGGCGACAATTCGACCGGGTCGTGCTCGACCCGCCCAAGCTGGCCCTCGGGCGGAACGAGTACGACGACGCGCTGCGCAAATACCACGATCTGAACAGCCTCGCCGTGCAGGTCGTCCGCCCCGGCGGGCTGCTGCTGACGTGCAGTTGCAGCGGGCTGGTTTCCAATCAGGCGTTCATCGAGACGGTCCATCGCGCCGCGCGCCGCGGCGGACGTACGGTGCAGATGCTGGAGCTGACGTCGGCCGGCCCGGATCATCCGGTGATGCTGAACTGCCCGGAATCGGCATATCTCAAAGCGCTCTGGCTCCGCGTGCTGTAGCGCCGGACTTCCGCGTCCGACGGCGTCCGATCTGAGCCGCGAGCGTCGGCGAGCGCGACGTCGGGCATTGAGCCCTGTGAAAATAGCGCGCAGGCCCGCGCGCTATTTCTCCGGCGTTCAATCCGCGCGCTACGCACGCGGCTCGGATTATGAATGCACTCGCGGCTCGGAGCGCCAATCTCACGTTTCCGATCGCCGGGCGCCGCTCCGGCCGCGCGAGGGCGCGGGCCGCTACACGCTACGCCGTCGGACGCAGAGGTCCGACGCTACGACCGCGCGG
>CAZHIE010000033.1:0-1676 GCA_964532435.1 uncultured Planctomycetales bacterium | reverse complement strand
ATTCGCTACTCGCTACTTGCAATTCCCCCGGCCGCCCGCGCAAGCAGCTCCTCGAGATCCTCCGTCGCCGCCGCGTCCAGCCACCGTACGTTCGGCAATCGCTTCAGCCATGTGCGCTGGTGCTTGGCCAGATGTCGCGAGTGAATCTTCACCTGCTCGATCGCGTGGTCCACACCCCAGCGGCCTTTGAAGCAGTCGATCAGCTCCGCGTATCCGACCGCCTGTGCCGCCTGTTCGCTCAGCCCGCGCGGATCGCGCCACAGCCGCTCGACCTCTTCGACCAACCCCTCCGCGACCATCCGCCGCACGCGCTGGTTGATCCGCCGGCTCGCCATCTCGCGCGGATGCTCCAGCCCGATCAGCGACCAGCGCCAGTCCGGCCGCCGCAGCGCCCCGTCTTTCCACTGCTGCTGAAGCGCGCTGATCGGCCGGCCGGTCAGCCGGAATACTTCGATGGCCCGCTCGATGCGGCGCAGATCATTCGGGTGGATGCGAGCCGCGGCGACCGGATCGATCGCCGCCAGCTCGGCGTGAACGGCCGCGCTGCCGAGCTGCGTCGCCCGCTCGCGAATCTCCGCGCGGATCGCGGCGTCCGCCGACGGCCCTTCGAACATCCCCTCGTAAAACGCCTTGAAGTACAGAACCGTGCCGCCGACTGCGATCGCCGGCCGGCCCCGCGCGTGAATCCCGGCAACCGCCGCGTCCGCCAGTTCCACGAAGCGCGCCGCGCTGAATGATTCCCACGGATCGGCCACGTCGAGGAGATGATGCGGCGTCTCGGCCCGCTCGGCGGCCGTCGGCTTGGCCGTGCCGATGTCCATGCCGCGATAGACCTTCATGGAGTCGACGGAGACAATCTCGCCGCCGATTTCGCGCGCGATCCGTCGCGCCAGCGAGCCCTTGCCCGACGCGGTGCAGCCCAGGATGGCGATGACGCGCTGTTCCACGCACGCGATTTAACGCGCGCGCTTCGAGACGTGCAAGCGCGCAGCGCGAACCGAACCGGTGCGGCGCAGCGGACCTGCTCAGGCGATGGTCCGCGCCAGCGCCCCGTTTGTCGTGTTATGGACGATGCGCTAGAACCCCGGCCCGATCTTCTGCCGGCCGGAAAAGCCCGAGTCCGGCTCGTGCCAATGCCCGATTTCCGGCTCGCCCAGCTTCCAGCAAAGATAGACGGTTCGACCCGCGTGCTGAGCCGGGAAATCGACCAGCCCGATCGTCCAGTCCTTGAGCAGGCAGCCGACGTCGGTCAGCTCATCCTGCAGCGCCGACAGCTTGGCGACGAGCGCCTCGCTGCGCTGCTGAATCCCCGGGATGCGCGGCTCGCCCGACTTCGACGTGCCCAGACCGGCCCGCTCGTCGCGCAGCTTGAGCAGCTCGCCGTAGCTGCTCACGATGTCCTGCACCACGCGCCGCACCAGCACCAGCGCCCGGTTCGCGTCTGCGACCGTAAACACCTTCGCCGGCTGCCCCGCAGGTTGCGGGACCGACCCGGTCGCACGATTGGATTTCATCGGGAACTCCCTCGCTCCTCAGCCCTACAGTAGCGTAGTTTGCGGCGCGGGCGGGGTCAATCCAATTCGAGCAAACCTTCGGAATCCGTATGCAGATTTGTCCGCACCGCGCCCCGCCGGACCACGCCGTAGCGGCCCGCGCCCCCGCGCGGCCGTAGCGGC
>CAZHIE010000032.1:5234-29780 GCA_964532435.1 uncultured Planctomycetales bacterium | reverse complement strand
CTCGCGCAGACCCCTCAGGATGTAATCGCATCGCCGGCAGCGCGTCTCCGGGCCGGGGGCGAGCGGACGGGCGGTCAGGAAGTGATAGACCGCGCACGCGGCCGTCAGGCCGAGCAGCTTTGGGGCGAGCCACGGCAGGTGGGACCAGGCCGCGTTGAACGCGCGCGTTTTCAGGTCGTCGCCGAAGAACGGGCCATCCGGGCCGACCGCGTAGACACGCGACATGAAGTACGAAAGCCCCGAGCGCGCGCCGAGCCGAAAGACGGCGTCGCGCAGCGCGTCGCCCACCGGTTCGGCCGACCAGACCGCTACGATCGCAAACGTCGCCAGCGACAAGAGCAGACGCGGGACGAACGGCCAGCGCGAGTGCATACGTGCTCCGAAACGGGCCGATCGACGCGACGCGCGGGCTTCCGCCGTCACCGACTCCCGTGCCTCGGCGATTCCCGCGCCGCGGCGATTCCCGCGCCTCGGCGATTACACCGGCTTTCCACACGCCGGGCACGCGGGCGTCGTCAGCCCGCGCAGAACGGCGGCGCATCCGGCGCAGCGGCTCTCGCGGCGCACGCGGCCGAACGCGGCGCGGTGATAGGCGAGCAGCGCGACAAGCAGCGCCGGCGCGTACGAAACCGCGATCGCGACGAAGGAGATCAGCCCTTCGACCCACGCGGGGTGATCGGCGATGTTGTGGCCAAGGATCTGGCCGCGCAGCGGCGCCGCGGCGGAGATCAGGCCGACGAATTCGCCGCCGACGTACAGGCCATAGAGCACGTATAGTTCCGCCCAGCGACACGCAAACGCGACGGCCGCGAAGATCGGCAGCGCGAGGATAAATCCGAGCCAGCTTCGCAGGCGGAACATGCGGGGGAGTCTACCCGAGACGGGCAGCGGGACGGTCCGCCGTTCGGTGCGGCGCCGCCCGGCGCTTGCAAGCGCTGCGAATCGACGGAATCATGGCGTCCCGGCCGGCGGCGTCGCGTCGGCGGTTGGAAGTTGCCGACGCGCGGATGGCGGGGCCTCTGCGCGGTCGAGCGCGCGCGGCTCGCCAGCGCGCCGGCTTGTGAATTCGTGGCGCAGGTCGATGGAGTTCCGGTGAAATCCGCAAAACCTGCCGCCGCTTTCATCCTCATCACGTTGTTTCTCGACGTGCTGGGCTTTGGGCTGCTCATTCCGGTCGGGCCGAAGCTCGTGCAGTCGCTGCTCTTCGCCGGGCAAGGCGGCAGCGAGCAGGAGGCCGCCGGCGCGGTCGGCTACCTGGCCGCGACGTATGCGGCGATGCAGTTTCTCTTCGCGCCGGTTCTCGGAGCGTTGTCGGATCATTTCGGCCGCCGGCCCGTGCTGCTCGTGGCGATATTCGGCTCGGGGCTCGACTACTTTGCGATGGCGCTGTCGCCGACGCTGTCGATTCTCTTTCTAACGCGGGCGCTGAACGGCTTGTCGGGCGCGAGCATGACCGTGGCGACGGCCTACATCGCCGACACGACGGCGCCGCAGCAGCGCGCCAAGGCGTTCGGCCTGGTCGGCGCGGCGTTTGGGCTGGGTTTCATTCTCGGGCCGCTGCTGGGCGGCTGGCTGGGGGCGATCGACATTCGGCTGCCGTTCTGGTTCGCGGGCGGGCTGTCGCTGGTGAACTGGCTGTACGGAATGTTCGTATTGCCGGAATCGCTGGCGCCGTCGCTGCGCTCGCCGTTCCGCTTCCGCCGGGCTCATGCGTTTGCGGCATTGCCGAATCTGGGCAAATACCCGGTCGTCGCGGGCCTGGCGTGCGCGATTTTTCTGTTCAACATGGCGATGTTCGGGCTGCACGCGACGTGGGTGCTGTACACGTCTCATCGCTATCACTGGACGCCGCGCGACGTGGGGCTTTCGCTCGCGCTGGTCGGGGTGAGCGCGGCGGTTGTTCAGGCGGGGCTGGCGGCGCGCGTCATCGGGGCGCTGGGCGAGCGTCGCGCGCTGATGCTGGGCGCGGCGATCGGCGTGCTGTCGTACGTCGGGTACGGCTGGGCGCCCGCGGGCTGGATCATCTACGTCGTCATCGCGGCGTCGGCGATCGGCGGCGTCGCGCAGCCGGCGATTCAGTCGCTGATTACGCGCACCGTTCTGCCGACGGAGCAGGGCGCGGTGCAGGGCGCGCTGACGAGCCTTCAGAGCGTCGCGAACGTCGCCGCCCCGCTGCTGGCGACGCAGGTATTCGCGTATTTCATCTCGTCGCGCGCCCCGGTTCAGATTCCCGGAGCGTCGTTTTACGTCGGCGCGATCCTGGCGGCGATCGGCTGGCTCATCGCGGCGCGCGCGACGCGCTCGGTGCGCGCGCTGGAGGCGGCGCCGGAATCGTGAGTTTCCGGCGGGTTGTGCATGGCTGCGCGCGCCAGGTTCGAATCGCGCGCAGACATGCTCCCGAACACATGGTGCGAGCGCCGCGCCCCTGCCGCATCGGCGCAAATCGGGCGGCCACGCGACGTGGCTGCCACGCCTTACGCCGTCTCTTTCCGGCCCGTTTTCGTGGACGAAACGGGCGCGGCGATCTCGCGGTTCTCCGCATCTGCGGCCTGCGCAAGCGACTCGATCAGCAGGTCATACGCGGGCCGCAGGTCCGGGTGGACAGCGGAATTCGCGTCACGCACCGCGTCGAGCAGCAGTTGCGGAAGCGGTACTTGCAGCAGCGCTTCGATTTCGGCCAGATGTTCGAGCGTGAAGTTCAGCTTCTCGCTCGCGACGCGGCTGATGTACGACTCGCTGAGTCCGAGGAGTTCGGCGACTTCGCGGTTCGTCGTCAATCCGCGCCGTCGGCGAATGACTTCGATCAGCGATGCGGACAACGTCGGATGCAGTTCGACTTCGGAGTTTCGCATGATGTTCACCTGATTCCTCACTTCCGCCCTCCGGAACCGCCAATACCCCGGTGCCATTTCAGGCTCACGTAGAAAAGATTCGACTCCAACGTCAGGATCGTGCGCTCCAGCTCCGCCAGCTCGTCCGCCGAACGGCTCCACTTGATTGCCTTGTCGAGTTTGCGCATCGCCTCGATGAGATCCTGATCCACGAAAAACGCGTCGAGACACTCCGTCGAAGCCTTACGAATTAGAGCTTCCTGACGGAAAGCATGCGCCGCGTTCAGGCAGCGCCGCGCACGGCGGCGGTCTTCTTCACTCGGAGATCGCCAGAAAACGGCCGCCAATACGGGCAGCATCCCGCGCGGCCGCGCCGGCAATTCACGCGGCTCGTTCGGCTCGCTGACTCGCGTTTGGTTGCTGGGACCGCCGGGCACGCTCTCGCGCGAATCCGTCGCGTACCAGAGCGTGACAGCGGTCATTGGGGCCGTCGTGTCGCAGGTGGCGATCCGGATGCCCGAACTCGACTCTGTCGACGTACTCAGCGGCGCCAGCAGAATTGAAATCAGCAGCGCGATGATCGCTACGACGACGGGCAGTTCGATGAGAGTGAAGGCACGCGTTCCCATGTGCGACATGAAGTGCTCCTGCACGACGGACCTTCATCGGCCCAACAT
This sequence comes from uncultured Planctomycetales bacterium, assembly GCA_964532435.1. Lineage (GTDB taxonomy): Bacteria > Planctomycetota > Phycisphaerae > UBA1845 > Fen-1342 > CAZHIE01. Next base: position 26,272 of record CAZHIE010000032.1, on the reverse strand, counting down.
GTGCGCGCCGCGAACGACTTCGATAGCGCCTTTCATGCCCCCTTCCCCGGCGATCGCCGGTTGCGCCGGATCGAAGACGCGACGCGATCATGATGAGTATTGCGCCGACTTGCTCAAAAGGCAAAGACGATTTGCGTTTTACGCAAGAAATTCCATAAGCTGATGTTCATGAATGAGTTATGGAAATAGAATTTGATTGCAATCCCGGCAAACCGCGCGATCAGCCGCCGGTCCGCGCGGCGCCGCCGAAGGCGCGCTCGATGAAATGCGTGTCCACGTCGCCGTTCACGAAGTCGATGTGCTCCATGATCGCGCGGTGCAGCGGAATCGTTGTCTTCAGCGGGCGAATCTGGAATTCCTCCAGCGCGCGGCGCATCGCGCGGATCGCGCCGGCCCGCGTCGGGCGATGCACCAGCAGCTTCGCGATCATCGAGTCGTAATGCGGGCTGACCGTGTAGCCGGCGTACGCATGCGTGTCCAGCCGAACGCCCGGGCCGCCCGGGGCGATGAACTCGGCGATCCGGCCGGGGCAGGGGCGAAAATTCTCGTCGGGAGACTCGGCGTTGATGCGGCATTCGATCGCCGCGCCGCGGTGCTCGACGTCTTCCTGTTTCAACTTCAGCGGCTCGCCGGCCGCGATGCGGATCTGCCACTGCACGAGATCGACCCCCGTCACCAGTTCCGTCACGGGATGCTCGACCTGAATGCGGGCGTTCACCTCGATGAAGAAGAAGTTCTCCTCGTGATCGACGAGGAATTCACAGGTGCCCGCGCCGTAATAGCCGGCCGATTTGGCCAATCGCACGGCCGACTCGCACAGCTTGCGGCGCGTCTTCGCGCTGATGTGGGGCGAGGGCGATTCCTCGACCAGCTTTTGATGCCGCCGCTGAATGGAGCAGTCGCGCTCCCACAGGTGGACGACGTTGCCGCCGGGGTCGCCGAGCAGCTGCACCTCGACGTGGCGCGGGCGCTCGATCAGCTTCTCCAGATACAGACTGCCGTCCTTGAACGCGGCCTCGGCCTCGGCCCGCGCGTTGCGAAAGCTGGTGCGCAGCGTCACCTCGTTGTGCGCGGGGCGCATGCCGCGCCCGCCGCCGCCGGCCGCGGCCTTGATCATCACCGGGTAGCCGATGCGTTCGGCGATGGCGACGGCTTCGTCTTCGTCGGCGACGTTTCCGTTGCTGCCGGGGATGAGCGGGACTTTGGCGGCGCGGGCCATTTTCTTGGCTTCGACCTTGTTGCCCATCGCGCGCATGGCCTCGGCGCTGGGGCCGATGAATTCGATCTTGCAGTCGCGGCACATCTGCGCGAAGGTCGGATTTTCGGAGAGAAAACCGTAGCCGGGGTGAATGGCCTGCACGTCGGCGATTTCCGCCGCCGAGAGGATGGCGGCGGGGTTGAGGTAAGAGTGGGCCGGCGATTCGGCGCCGACGCAGATCGCGTCGTGCGCGAGATTGAGGTAGGCGGCGTCGCGGTCGGCGCGGCTGTAGATGGCGATCGCCTCGATGCCGAGGTCTCGACAGGCGCGAATGACGCGCAGGGCGATCTCGCCGCGGTTGGCCACCAGGATGCGTGTGAACATGCGCGGGCTCTCGGTTGCGTTTGGCGATCGGCGGGCGCGGCGCGACATCCGAACGCCTCCTGCACACGGTTCGCGACGCCCCGCGCGCCACGCGGACGACGACGCCGGCGCGACGCGCCGGGCCTTGCGGGTTCGCCTGTATCGCGAGCTAATCGGGGGTGAGGACGAACAGCGGCTGATCGTACTCGACCGCCTGACCGTTCTTCACGAGCACGCGCGCGATCGTCCCACTCGCCTCCGCCTTGATCTCGTTGAAGACTTTCATCGCCTCGACCAGGCACACCACCGTCTCCGGGCCGATCCGTGAGCCGACCGAGACGAACGGCGGCGCTTCGGGTTCCGAAGCGGAGTAATACGTGCCGACCATCGGCGAGCGGATCACCGTCTCGCGCGCCGAATCGCTCGCCGCCGGCGCCGCGCCCGCGCCGGCGGGCGACGCGGTCGCTGCGGGCGGAGGCGGCGCGGACATTGCAAACGCCGGCGCGGCCTGCGCCGCGACGATCGTCTGTCCGCGTCGTAGGACGATGTGCGTTTCGCCTTCGTGGATTTCGATCCGGCTCAGATCGTTGGCCGACATCAGTTCGACCAGGCTTTTGATGTCGTTGATGTTCATCGCTGGGTTCCGTTGGATTCCGGGCCGGCCGGGTGGCTCACAGGCCCGGCGCCGGCGCGGGGTTGCGAGACGATGCGATTCCAGGGTGCCCGGGAGTCGGTCGCGCGCGTACCGTCTGCGACGCCCAGTCCTCTCCCAATTGCACCTCCCGGGGAAGCTGGGAGAGAATTTCGTAACCGCTTTCGGTCACGAGAACGTCGCTCTCGATTCGCGCGCCGCAGTCGCCGGGCAGATAGATTCCGGGTTCGATAGTGACCACCATTCCGGGCCGAAGCACGTCGCCGCCCGATTTTCGGAGCCCCGGACCCTCATGCACCGCAAGCCCCATACCATGCCCGACACTGTGCGTAAATCTCTTTGCATACGGGGACTTATCAATGTGCCGACGTGCCGCGGCATCCACCTGGGACGCCTTCACACCGGGACCGACGACCGCCACGGCCCGATCATGGGCCTCCCGAACGATCCGGGTGATCTCGCTCAACCGCGCGGGGATGCTACCGATCGGTATGACACGGGTCAAGTCGCTCACATACCCGCGCGCCCGAGCGCCCCAATCGACCAGCAGCAACTCGCCTTCGCGGATGGTCCGGCCGCCCGCGCGGTAGTGCGGCAGCGATGCATTCGGCCCGGATGCGACAATGGGAGCGAACGACGGACCGTCGGCGCCCAGGCACGCCATGTCGTACACCAGCCGAGCGGCCGCTTCTCGCTCGGTCATGCCCGGCCGCAGCCACCCGAGCATCTGCAGAAACGCGGCCTCGGCGATGTGGATGGCGGCGCGAATGCGTTCGATCTCGCCGGCGTCCTTGCAGACGCGCTCCTGGGAAATGACGCCGGACGCGGGCGTCCAGCGCACGTCGTCGGCGGCCTTCCGCAGGCCGGCCAGGTCGCTGACGGTCGTGCGAGTCGGATCGAAACCGAGCCGCGCGACGCGCTCGCGCGCGGCCTCGCTGGCGATCGACTCGGGGCCGCGCTTCTTCCGCACGACCTTTCGGGCGTAGGGCGCTTCGATGTCGGCCGTTTCGTCGAACCGGCCGTCGGTAATCAGGACGATCGAGCGCTGGGTGACGAGCACGGCGCCGTCCTCGCCGGTGAAGCCGGTCAGCCAATACTGATCATGCTCATCCTGCACGAGATAGCCGTCGATGCGTTTGGCGGTCATTGTGGCGCGCACGCGCGCGATACGGTCGGCAAACGGGGCCGGGACGGGGGGCCTGGCACTCTTGCTCATGGAGTGATCCTTGTCATGCCGTGTTTGAGGCGAACGTCCGCAAAACGGCTGGGCGATTCATGCCGCGCGGCGGTACGATCGACCGGCGCGGCGAGACGGCCCCGGCGGCGCGATCGCGGCGGTTCGGGGCAGGATTGCGGCGAGCCGTGGAATGCGGCGCGGTCCGGGGCTTTCAGCATGATGGCCTAGTGCATCGGGAATGCGGTCCGCCGTCAAGCGCGGTCCGAAACGGCGGGAGCTCGCGATGTTCGGATGGTTCGGCAGGCGCCGCGCGGACGTGGTCGCCGAGTTTACGCGGCACATATGCGAGCAGCGCCCGGCGTGGCGCGTGGGGGACGTTTCCGACGGCATGCTGCGGATGGAGCTTCCGGGCGGCGTGCCGTTGCGGCTGAGCGTCGAGCGCATTCGCGAAACGGTGGAAGCCGAGCCGGGCGGACCGTCGAAGCGAGTCGCGGCCTATGCGCGACTCGTCGAGCTGCTCGACGAAGTGATCGAACAGACCCGCCCGCTGACGCTGGAGCGCGATCGCGAGCGCTTGCGACCGCGCATCGTGTCGCCCGATCAGTATTCGGCGATGAAGCGCGGGATGGCGCCGGTGGGCCGCGCGCTTCCGGAGCTGGGGCTGTGGGTGGTTTACGTGGTCGACTCGAAGAATTCAGTGGCGTACCTGATGATGAAGCAGCTTGCCTCGTTGGGAATCGACGAAGACGCGCTGCACGAGATCGCGATGGAGAATCTGCGCCGCGACTCGGTGCATGAGGCCGTGCGATCGGTGGTCGAAGGGAAAACCGCCGTTTCGATCAAGCAGCTTGATTCGTACGACGCCGCCCGCCTGCTGCTTGTGCCCGACTGCCTCAACGGCGACGAGGCCGTGGCCGCGTGCATCCCGGACCGCGACACGCTATTTCTCTGCCCGGCGCCGCGCGACGCGGCGGGCTGGGAGCAGCTCGCGGCGGTGGCGCGCGCCCCGGCCGGCGATCGGCTCATTCTGGATCGTCCGGTGCGCGTGACACGGCGGCGTTTCGAGGCGATGTAGGGCTCGTCAGGGGCGTGGTTTGCGGACGAGGCCGAGCAAACCGGGTTCGTGGATTGAAACGGACCCAATGCTCCGCGACAGTCGGCGCCCTGGCCAATGAAAGATCTAGGTTTCGTCGCCGAATCCGCCTGCACGTCAGGCCCCGGTGATGCGACCAGGCAATTTGGCGCACGCCGACCCGAGATTCTCGAGGACCGGTATCCCCCGTGTTTTTCGCGACGCCGAGTGTGCGGTCATCGCCGGGATTGAGCGGCCGCCCGCAGTAGCCATCTCGATTGCGATGCGCTTGCCCGTGCCGAGCCGGTTCATGTGGGAAGGATCATGGCCGAGCTGACCACAAGAAAAACCTAAGAAAATCGAAACATTTTTTGAATAAAAATTGGCATATTCGACTTTCCTGGGATATGCTTGTGGACGAGATTGCATTGCGCGGAACCTGTCGGGGCTGCCGGGATGAAGATCGAGAAGTTTGGCGAGTTCAAGACCGGGACGCTAGTTCCCATAACGATTGCGAAACTCGGGGTGCGAGATCACGCCTTCATCCCGAACGCGCTCCCGCCTTCATTTTCAATGAACGATCAGCTCTGGCGGGCATACGCTGCGGCGACGAAGGTGCTGCACCATCTAAACGGCGCGTGCAAGCGTCTTGTGAATCCTCAACTTCTGATCCGCCCGCTCCAGCAACGCGAGGCTATCCATTCAAGCAAGATCGAGGGAACATACACGACGATGCAGGCGTTCTTGTTCGCGGAACTTGAGTCGCAGGGACGAGGCGGCACCGCTGAAATCGATGAGCAAACGCGGCAAGTTCACAACTATTACGCAGCGTTGCGAATGGGCTTCGACGGGCTGGCTGACGGCGGCAAGATTGACGCGACGCTCGTCAAATCGCTCCATGAGAGGCTTCTTCAGGGCGTGAAGGGCCACGATAACAAGCCGGGATCATTCCGAACCGAGCAGGCCTTTGTGGGGAACCCCGACGATCGCCGCAGATATACGCCGCCGCCCCCTGAAGAACTTGACCAGTGCCTCGAAAACTTTTGGACCTACTGCGAAAACGACGACGAGCTTCCGGCCCTCGTGCGAGCATTTGTCGCTCACTATCAGTTTGAGGCAATCCACCCATTTTCTGATGGCAATGGCCGCGTTGGCAGGTTGCTGCTTTCCCTCTGCGCGTGCGTTTGGGAGGAGCTGGATTTGCCATGGCTTCATATGAGCGAGCACTTCGACAAAACTCGTTCGGAGTACATTCGACGATTGTTCGCAATTTCGACGGAAGCCGAGTGGCGGGAGTGGCTGCTTTATTGCCTAAAGGGCGCTGAATCTCAAGCGAGAGATTCGCTCAGACGGATCGATACGTTGCACGACATCGAGAGGCATTTCCGGGAGAAAGTTGCCAAAAAGAAGCGACTTCCCGCGCTCATCGACTCACTTATGGAATCGCCGATTCTCAAGGTGTCTGACGTTACGGAGCGCTTCCAAACGACGTACGAAACAGCACGGACAGACCTTTTGCACCTGGAGAACTTGGGGATCATCAGAGAAATCGAAAATGTCCGGCCGCGAACGTACTACTGCCCGTCCATTTGTAAGGTCGTTTACGAGGATAAACCGGTGGACTCGTCCGCCCCGGCGTGAGCGTGCCGCACGCTCGCTGTCGCCACACGCCGCGCCGTCGACAGGTTCTTTTCGCGAGCCATCTTTCCCCTTAGGCCGCCTAGACGGCCGCGCCCCGCTGCGGACTCCCGTTCCGATTCCGGCGGCCGATTGCCCGCCGACTCATTCACGATGAGCTTCGCGCGATAGTCCAACGTCGCGGAGCGGTTTCGTCAGCTCCACCATGCCCGAACATAACATATCACAGGGCGGGGCATCCTCCCCGTCAGCTCTCAAACGGACCCAGTGGCCGCCCCGCCGCGGCCTGGCCGTTGAATCGTCCGCCCCGCGGGCTAGCATACGTGCATGTCCGCAGAATCCGCGGCCGCCAATTCGCCCGTCGCCAACCGCGCGCCTGACACAGACCTCGTGGAGCGGGCGGGCGGCGCGGGGGGGGCCGCGGCGGGGGCCTCGAAAAAGTCTGCGTTGCGCGCGCGGAAGCCGTATCTCGACGTCTGGTCGCGCACCGACGCGAAGCACCGCAAGCGGGCGGTCTACTTCCTGGCGTCCAGCTTTCTGCTTTTCTGCGGATTGTGTACGTTCACCTATTGGCTGCACACCGCGCGGGTCGTCGACTTTTCGTATGAGAGCTATGCCGCGCCGCTGCGCGTCTCCGGGGCGCAGACGCAGACGCTAAACGACTTCATCCTGTATCCGATCAGCGTGGACCAGACGCCGATGCATGGCGTCGTGCTCGGCCTGCTGCTCGCGTCGATCTTCGCCGTGCCGATCTCGGTCGCGATCTTCTACCGCTTCCCTTTCGCGCTGCCCTTTGTCGCGGCGGTCGGCGTGCTGGCGCATCACCCGTGGATGGCCGTCACGCTCGTGTTCAGTTGCATCCTTGCGTCGGTTCGGCCGTTCCGGCTGTCGTTTCGGTTCGGCTCCGGGCTGCTGGGGATGTTGCCGGTGATTTTGTACCTGTATCTCGCGACGCGCGGCGGGGAGCAGGCGACGAGCGCGTCGCCGGAAGACCGGCTGCTGCTGGCCGGCCCGTGGGCGCTGGCGATACTCGGCGCGTGCGCGATGCTGGCGGCGAGCGTTTTCATCGCTTACCTCGTGCAATATCGGCCCGGCGCCATTACGCCGGTCATGGCGGTGATGTTCGTGATGCCGGTCGCGCTGTTTCACGCGTATGTCGGCGCGGACGAGCTGGGTTACCGCGTGCTCGAGTCGCGGTATGGTCCGCGCTCGGCCCGTTTCGAGCCGAGCCAGGACGCGGGCGAGCGCATCCGCGCGCTGATTCACCAATGGACGGCGCCCGGGCGCGAGCCGGACGCGCTGCGCGGCGTGCTGGGCGACAATCCCGCCGCGCAGGCCGAGCTGCGTCAGCGCGTGGCGCGGAAGATCTACAAGGAATTCCTCGATGATCGCCGCGAAGCCTATCAGGCCTGCGCCGACTTTATCGCCGATCACCCCGCCAGCCGCTACACGCCCAACGTGCTGTTCATCCAGGCGACGGCGCTCGACACGCGGCTGGACGAGCGCCGGCTCAACGAGAGCGCGGCGCAGCGCGTGCTTTACGCGGATTATCCGCACGTGCAGTCAGAGCCGGTGTGGAACGCCCTGCTCAGCAGCGCGCCGGAATCGCCGCTGGCGTGCGCGGCGGGCCTGCGCTGCGCGCAACTGCGCCTGCGGCGCGGCGACGTCGACGGCGCGCTGGCGCTGCTGGAGCAGGTGCGCATGCCGCCGCCGCGCGCCGCGGCGACGCAGCCGGGCGTGCCGCGGCTGCTGCGGAATGAGCCGGCCGAGCGCAGCCTGGGATTCGAGCCGGCGCCGTACGTGTTCGAGGCACAGCGGCTGCGCGAGATGATCCTGGCGAACCGTGGCGATCCGCGCTGGGGCGACGATCCGCTGCGCGAGCTGGCCTCGCTCGACCCGCACCGCGCGCTCTATGAGGAGCATCTGGCGGGCCTGGCGGCGCGCTTCCGCGACGCGAGCCTGCACGACAACCTCGTCGTGCTGTGGTGCGGCTCATTTGGTCAGCGCGCGGCGCAGATCGCGAACCTTTCGCGATTCGTCCGCGAAAACGAGACGGGCGACGCGCTGCCCGAGGCGGCCTTTCGCCTGGCCGACCTCGAGGTACAGTCGGTCGGCGCCGATCGCGAGGCGCTGCGCAGCGCCGGCATCGCGCGCATGCGCGAAGTGGCCGGCCGGTTCGGCGCAAGCTGCTGGGGGCGGGCGGCGGCCGAGCGGTTGAGAATTCTGGAGCCGATCGTCGCGTCGGCCTCGGGCGCGGCGCCATGAGCCGGCGGCAGATCGTGATGGCGATCACCGGCGCGAGCGGCGCTGTATACGCGCAGCGCCTGGCGCAACGGCTGGTCGCGGCCGACGTGCATCTTCATCTCGTGATTTCGCCTTCGGGCAAGCGACTGATTGCGGACGAGCTGGGAATCGCGGCGAACTCGGTCGCGGCGTTGCTGGGCGCGCCGGCGGCGAGCGCGACGCTTTATTCGTATCGCGACGTCGGGGCGAAAATCGCCAGCGGATCGTTTCTGACCGACGGCATGGTGATCTGCCCGTGCAGCAGCAACACGCTCGCGGCGGTCGCCGGCGGCCTGGGCGACAACCTCGTCTCGCGCGCGGCGGCGGTCACGCTCAAGGAAGCGCGGCGGCTGGTGGTCGTGCCGCGCGAGATGCCGCTGAGCCAGATCGAAATCGCGAACATGCTGCGGCTGAGCCAGTGCGGCGCGGTGATCTGCCCGGCCGCGCCGGGCTTTTACTTGCTGCCGCGGACGATCGACGATCTGGTGGACTTCGTTGTGGCGCGCGTGCTCGACCTGCTGCGCGTTCCGCACGATCTCGCGTCGCGCTGGGATCCCGAGGCGCCGGCCGAGCGCGCCGCGCCGCAGCAGGCCGCACCGGACGACTAGCGAAACATGGCGACCGCATCGCTCACGACAACGACGCGCGCGTGGGGCGAGATGATCAAGTTCTCGCACTCGGTCTTCGCGCTGCCGTTCGCGCTGCTGGCGACGTTTCTGGCGGCCCGGCCGGCGCGGCCGACGCTCGTTCAGATCGGGCTGATCGTCGTCTGCATGGTGGCGGCCCGCAGCGCGGCGATGACGTTCAACCGGCTGATCGACGCCGAAATCGACGCGCGGAATCCGCGGACCGCGGGCCGGGCGCTGCCGCGCGGAACGATCACGCGCCGCGCGGCGTGGGCGTTTTTCGCGGGCGCGGCTGCGGCGCTTGCGCTGGGGTGCGCGGGGTTTCTCGCATTGGGCAACGCCTGGCCTGCGATCCTGTGCGTGCCGACGCTCGCGGCGCTGTGCGCGTATTCGTACACGAAGCGCTTCACGCGCTGGTCGCATCTCGTGCTTGGCGCGGCGATTGCGTTCGCCCCGGTCGCGGCGTGGATCGCGATTCATCCGCAGACGCTCGGCTTGCCCGCGGCGCTGCTGATGCTCGCGGTCGCGACGTGGATCGGCGGATTCGACGTGATCTACGCCTGCCAGGACGCGGAATTCGACCGCGCCGCCGGCCTGCACAGCCTGCCCGCGCGGCTCGGCGTCGGGCCGGCGCTGTGGATCGCGCGGGCGTTGCACGTTGTGACGGTTGTCGCGCTGCTGGGCGTCGGGACAACGGCCGGTCTGGGAAAGCTTTATCACATCGGCGTCGGATGCTCGGCGCTGCTGCTGCTCGTCGAGAATTCATTGGTGCATCCGGACGATCTGAGCCGCGTGAATCTCGCGTTTTTCACGGTCAACGGCGCGGTGGGCCTGCTGCTTGGGGCACTCGGGATTGCGGACGTGCTCATGGCGTAGCGCGCCCGGCGGAGCGACGCGTGGCGGAATGGAGCGCGGCGGCGCGCATGGCCGCACGACTTTGATGACTGCACGAAAACGGCGAGCGCTGTGCTGTATTGCCCTGGGCGCGTGGGCGGCCGCGATGCTGCCGCTGCTCTGGTGGGGGCTGCCGTCGCGCGACGACGACCCCATTCTATTTGGCGGACCGGCCTGGCCGGCGGAACGCTTCGCCGCAGAGCGGAAGATCGCCTCGCTGGATCCGAGCGCCGGCGCGGACACCGACCCGAATCCGGTCCGTGCCGAGTCGCGCGGCGGCGCTCCGCCGCCGTGCGAGCCGATCGACCTGACGAAAACAGAGGCCGATCGCGCCGAAATCCTGTCCCGCTATCGGCTCTACAGCGCGCAGCCCGATGAGCAGCTCATTCTGCGCGGGCTGCGTTCCATGCGGCCGGCCGCGCTTCAGTTCGACCCCGGCATCTATCAATATGGCGGCGCCTATTTCGGCGGCGTCGGCGCGTCGCTGGCGGTCGCCGGCGTGCTGGGGGTCGTGCCGCTGCGCCCGAATGTGGCCGACGCACTTGCGGCGCCGGAGCGCTTTGCACGCGTCTACGTCGTCATGCGGATGGTTTCCCTGCTGTTCGGGGCGGCCGCGCTGGTCGCCGCTTATCGACTCGCGCGCGGCTTCGGCGGCGCGGCGGGCGGATTTGTCGCCGCGGCGACGGCTGCCTGCTCGCCGGTCTTCATCTGCGCCGTGAGCGAAGCCAAGCCGCATCTGCCGGCCGCGTGCGTCGCGCTGTGGACCGTGTTGGCGACGTGGCGTGCGATGCGCGGTCGCGGCCGGCGCGCCGCGATGGCGGCCGGCGCGCTGGCCGGGGCGTCCTTCGCGCTTGTTCTTACCGGCGTGACCAGCCTGCTGGTTCTGGTCGGAATCTGCGTCGGGCGCGCCGCGCCGGTGGGGCCGGCCGTTGGCGCCGGCGTTCGTCCGATTCCGCGCTGGCGCTCCGCGGCGTTCGCGTTGCTGTGCGCCGCGGTCGTTTTTGTCGCGATGAATCCGTACCTGGTGCATCACGCGCTGTTTGCGCCGGAGCGTTTACGCAGCAACCTCGGCAACTCGCTGGCAATGTACGAGGGCCAGGCGACGCGCATTGTCGCCGGCGCCGGCAGCACCGCCTACCTGTTTTGGCTCGCGATCGGTCCGGTCGTCGGCGTTGTCGGTCTGCTCGGCGCGTGGCTGGCGGCTCGTGGCGACTGGCGTCGAACGCTCGTCGCGGCGCTGCCCGGCGGCGGGATCGTGCTGATCGCCGTCCTGACGCAATCTGGCAAGCCCGCGGAGGCGGCGCGATTCCTGATCCTGCCGTCGCTGCTGCTGTGCGTCGCGGCGGGCGCGGCCGTCGGGCGCGGGCTGCCGCGGCGCAGCGCCTGGGCGCAGGCCGGCCTGGTCGCGCTGATCGCCAGCGCCGCGCTGAGCGCGCCGCGCTACGCCGCCGCGTACGGGCGCGAGCTGGGCGGCGGGTCGTCCCGCCGCGCGGCGGCGCAGTGGCTGAGTGAGCAGGTGCCCGCGGGCGACGCGATCGGCGTGCTTCAGGAGCCCGCGCCTTACGCCGTTCCGCCGCTGAATTTCGCGCAGCGCCGGATCGTGCTCATGCCCGGCTGCGCGCTGGCGCGCATCGACCCGGAGCGGCTTCCGGAGTGGATCGTATTCTGCGACGACGGTGTACACGCGGCCCGGCTCGATCCGCTGCTCGATCGCTACGCGCTGATTCGCGTCTTTCCCCGCAGCTCCGCGTGGCTTGCGCCGGTGACGTGGGCGGACAAGCCGGTCTTCATTCTTCAGCGGCGCATAGAAACGAACCCGGGCGCAGGCGGCGCGCTGCCCGCCTGGCCCGGATGAATTCTCGCGCTGGAGTCCGCGGCCGCGTCAGCAGCCGAGGTTCAGCAGGCAATCTACGAACAGGTCGATGTCGCCGTTGTCCACCGAACCGTCGCTGTTGATGTCGCCGTTGTTGATGTTGCAGCCCGGAAACGCCGCGGCGTACGCGATCGGATCGAGCAGCGCGAGCACGAACGCGTCGATGTCGCCGTTGTCCACGACGCCGTCGCAATTCATGTCGCCCAGCAGAACGGCCGCGGGCTGGCCGATCACCCAGAAGCCGCCGTTGAGGACGATCCGGCCGTTCGGGTGCGCGGCGACGAGCGGGCCGCCGGCGTCGTGCTGGCCGAGCGTGCCGGCAAGAACAATGGTGCGAGAGCTCATGCTCTGGATGCCGCCGCCGTCGATGGTGTTCCAGTCGATGGCGAGCTGGGCCTGGGCGGCGCTGGCAAGCAAGGCGCCGGCGGCGAGCAGGGCGAGGTGATATTTTGCGTATCTCATGGCTCCAAGTCTCCGTAGAAGTCACGTTTGAGGCGGCGTCGGGCCGGGTGGTCCGACGCCACCGTCTTTCATTCGTTCGTGGCTTTTCGCGATGCCGCGTTCACTGCGACGGCGTTACCGCCGTGTCGTCGCACGAACCGATCTCGCCGCGGAAGTAGCCGCCCGGGTTGCAGTGGAATCCCGGCGTAAGGTGTACGCGCGCGGCGGCGTGCATCACCACGCTCGCCGAGTTGCTGACCGTCACGGTCGAGGCCGAGACGACGTTGTTCGCCTGAAAGACGCGGAACGTGCCCAGCCCGGTGTAGTTGAGGTTGGACAGGTTCCGGTCGGTCTGGCAATTCGGCGAATCGCATGTGTCGGCCGTGTACTGCCCATTGTCCACATAGATGTTGTTGCTGATGCCGCAGGTGTAGGGATTCACGTATTCGTTCGTTCCGTTGCGGCGGACGTCCCAGTGCAGGTGCCGGCCGCAGCCGCCCGTTCCGGACGGAACGGATGGGACGCACGAACCCGCGACGGGGTTGCGGTCGCTGCCGCAGGTCCAGCCGATGTCGCCTTCGATGGCGATGGATTGGCCGGCCACGACGGGCGTGTTGACGGCGATGCCGTTGGCGGTCGCGCTGCCGGGGGCGATGTGCAGGTAGGTCGAGTACTCGCCGTTGGCGTGCTGAATGCGGATGCTGTTGGCGCACGGGCCGTAGGCGCTGTTGCAGCCGCAATCGGTGCGCGTGTCGTTGACGGCGATGACGACGCCATCGGCGGCGGCGGCGATCACGACGTTGTTGCCGGAGGTGTTGATGTCCATCGATCCGACGTTGCCCGCGGGCGTGTTGCCGTGGTCGATGTAATCGCGCGACATCGTGATCTGCGTGCCGTCGGCATACGGGATGCGATAGACGTTTCGCGAGATCTTGCCCAGCGCCTGGGCGCTGGCGGGCTCGGCCGCCGACCCGGCGGCGCAGAGCGCCAGCCCGGCGAGCAGCGGCCGCAGCAGGTGGAACTTTCCGTTTCGCATGTTCGGTTTCCTTTGCAGGGCGCGGCGGGCGCGAAGCCCGCCGCGCCGACTCGAATTTCTGGTTAGCGGCCGGCGGACTCGAGCGACGAGAGGCGCTCGCGCAGGCGCTCGTTCTCTTCGCGGAGCGTCGCGACCTGGCGATCCTGCGAGAGCACGTGCAGCGTCAGCTCTTCGACCTTGCGCAGCAGCGTCGTCTGCATTTCGCCGACCTTGACGCCGTCCTTGCCGACCTGCGCGGCCGACGGAACGCCCGGCAGGTGCTTGTGCTCGCGGATGAACTCGCGAACCTCGTCGAGCGGCATCAGGTCATAGGCGTCCTCGAAGACGTAATCCGGCCAGTCCTGCGAAAGCTGCACTTCCAGCTCTTCGCAGAGAATCTTGCCGTCGACCGCGAGCTTGGCGCCGGCCGGCAGCACGGTCGTGCCGATCGTCACACCGCCCGTTCCGCTCTGGATCATCGCGACGTTGCCGCCGCTGGCGTTGAGCGCGAGCGTCGCGGTGGCGCCGTTGTTGCGGGCCATGATTTCGTTGTTGTCCATGACGACGTTGAGATCCGACGTCGGGCCGCAGACCAGGTAACCGCCGCTGGCCGGGGCTGCGTCGGTGCCGCCCACGACGTGGAGCTTTGCGGCCGCCGAGAGCGTGCCAATGCCGACGTTTCCGCCGTTGGCGTTCAGGAACAGGTCGCTGAAGTTGCCATTCTCGCGGGCCATGATCTCGTTGTTGTCGATCGAGACGTTCAGCGCGTTCGTCTGACCGAGAACGAGGTAACCGCCGCCGCCGAGCGCCGTGTCGGTGCCCCCGACGATGTGCAGGCGCTCCTCGGGCGCGCCCGTGCCGATTCCGACGTTCCCGTCGTCGCCGAAGTAGGCGATCGTCGTGTTGCTGAACGTGTTCGTGCTCGATCCGAAGGTGAAGCGCAATCCGTTGCCGCCGGTCGTCGTTTCGCGCGTCATCGACCACTTATTCTGGAAACTTCCGAAGGTCGCATCGACCTGGCTCAGTTCGATGGACGATCCGCCGGCGCCGGCGTCGGTGCTGAACAGGCCGATGTGGGCGTCATCGTCCTCGATGATGAGATCCTCGCCCGAGGTCATCGTGTCGCTGATCATGATCGCGTCCGGGCCGAGCAGGTGCGCCGTCGCCAGCGGACCGTCGATCGTCAATCCGCCGACCAGCAGCGAACGCTGCACGTAGGCCCGGCCGTTGAAGTAACCCGCCCAGCCGCCGGGGCTGTTTACGCTGCCGACCACGCCGTAGGTCAGACCGGAGCCGGCCGTCGCCGAGCCGTAGACGCCCGTGCCCTGGTTGCTGTCGGAGCGGCCATAAACGCCGTTCGTGAAGCCCGTGGCCGAGTCGTTCCAGCCGAACACGCCGTAGCCGCTGTCGCCTTCGGCGTAGCCGTAGACGCCGTAGTTCGTGCCGGTCTGCGACGAGGCGTTTCCATAGAGGGCGCGGCCGGCGGTGCTGTTTGCGACGCCCCAGACGCCATAAGTCGTGTTGGTGGGCGAAGTCGCCTGAGCATAGATGCCGCGTCCGACGGCGGCGTTGCTGACGGCGTAGATGGCAAAGCCGGCCGTGCCTGGCGCGGGGGAGTTGTTCTCGACATTGACGACGCGAACGCCGTCACCCTCGACGTCGAGGGGATACGACGGGTTCGTCAGGCCGACGCCGACGTTGTTGAGGTCATAGTAGATCTCGTTGCCGAGCGCCGTGCGCCATGGGGCGGACGAGAACAGCGAATAGGGCGCGGGGGCGATGCGCTGGCGCGGCGCGAGCGTGGTCCACACGCCGGCGCCCGCCGGAATGCGCACGGAGATTTCGAGATAGCGCTCCTCGCCGGTGTAGAACGCGTCGGCGAAGTCGACGTCCGGCACGGTGAAGATGCCGTTGTCGACCGTCTGGGCGAGGTGGTCGCTGAAACCGCTGACGGCCGCGCCGGCGGCCGGCACGGAGAAGAGCTGAAAGCGCACGTCGGCGCTGCCGGTGACGGGCGCTCCGTTCTGTTCGAGCCGTCCCTGGTAGGTGAACGGCGTGTTGAGCGGTGCGGCGGCGGCGGAAAGCGCGGCCAGCGCGAGCGCGGCGGCGCATACGGCGACAGGGAATCTTCGCATGTTGGTTGCTCCTTCGGTCCTGGGTTACGGGTGATTCAGAGGCAGCCCGAGGGTCGGCGTCGCGGCCGCGGGCCGGGGGTTTTTCGCCCGGTGCGGCCCATGTACGAGTTCGCCGAACCGCCCTCTGATCGGGCCGGGCGTCTGGCCGCGCTCGGGCGGCCTTTCGGGGACGTATCAGCGACGCCCGTCCGCGAATGCTCACGCACAAATTTGCGAGATTTGCCGGCGGCGGCCTTCACAAAAAAAAAATGGCAGGGGCCCGCGCGTGAAGCGCGAGCCCCGCTGCGAGAGAGTAAGGAGGCTTATGGAGGGCGCCCTTTTCATCGGCTGGTTTCGTGCCGCTTCCCAAGTGAATTGCGTGGCGGCCGCCGCGCGTGCGATGATTCCGATAATCGCGTCGTTTCCGGTTTCCGTGGCGCCGCAATCGTCGAGTGTTCCCGATGCCTGAAACTGCCGGCCGCGCGAGAGCGAACCTGACGCCCAAAGCGGTCGAAAAGCTCTCGCGCTTCGCCGCGGCGCTGCTCGCGGAAAACGCCGACATGAACCTGACCGCGGCGCGCGATGCGGCCGCGGTCGGAAAGCACGTCGATGACTCGCTGGAATTGTGCCGCGTGCTTGCCGAGCATCGCCCGCGCAGCCTGCTCGACCTGGGCAGCGGCGGCGGGTTTCCGGGCCTGGTGGTCGCGGCGGCCTGGCCGGAGCTGCGCGTCACGGTCGTAGACTCGATCGCCAAGAAAGCGGCGGCGTTGGAACGCATCGCCGCGGCGGCCGGTTTGGAAAACGTGAGCGTTCGTTGCGGCCGGGCGGAGGCGCTGGCGCACGATCCCGCGCTGCGCGAGCGCTTCGACGCGGCGACTGCGCGGGCGGTTGCGGCGTTGCCGGTTCTGCTGGAATGGGTGGCGGGGTTTGTGCGGGTCGGCGGGTGCGCGTGGCTGTTCAAGTCGATGCAGGCGCTGCCCGACGAGCAGCGCGCGGCGCGCTCGGCCGCGGCGGCGTGCGGGCTCAAGCCGATCGGGGCGCATGCCTATCGGCTGGCCGGCGAGAGCGCGGATCGCGCCCTGGCGGGTTATCGAAAGCTGCGCCCGCTTGATCGCCGCCTGCCGCGTCCGGGCGGCGAAGCCCGCAAGCGGCCGCTGTAGCGTGCGGGCGGGGCGGCGGGTTTGCCCGCGGCGCGGCGGTTCGTAGAATGGCGTCGGGTCGTGGAGGATTGCGGAGCATGGCTGGACATTCGCACTGGGCGCGGATCAAGCGCGCCAAGGCCGTCACCGATTCGCGTCGCGGGCGCGCCTGGAGCAAGCTCTCGCGCGGGATCATCGTGGCGGCGCGCATGGGCGGCGGCGATCCGAGCGCCAACCTGTCGCTGCGCTACGCGATCGACGCGGCCCGCGCCGAGAACATGCCGCGCGACACGATCGAACGCGCCATCAAGAAGGGCACCGGCGAACTCGGCGCGGAGCAGTACGAGGATCTCGTATACGAGGGTTATGGGCCGGGCGGCGTCGCGGTCATGTGCCAGGTGCTGACCGACAACCGCCACCGCACGTCACCGGAAATCAAGAAGATATTCGAGATGCGCGGCGGAAACCTGGGGGCCAGCAACTGCGTCTCGTGGATGTTCGCCAAGCGCGGACAAATCGTCGTGCCGGCCGCGGCCGCCACGGAGGAGCAGCTCACCGAGATCGCGCTGGCGACCGGCGCGGACGACGTGCAGCGCAACGACGACGTGTTCGAAATCACCTGCGAGCCGGCCGCGTTCGAGGCCGTGCGAAACGGCCTGGCAGCCGCCGGGGTCGCTGCGGAGAGCGCGGCGATCACGATGATCGCCTCGACGCAGGTGGTGTTGTCGGGCGAGCCGGCCGAGCGCACCATCGCACTGCTCGAAGCGCTGGAAGAGCACGACGACGTACAAAACGTTTACAGCAATTTCGAGATGGCGGAGCCGTAGAGGCTTGCCGCGGCGACGGGCGCACGCGGACGGCCGCGGCGTCCGGCGAAATTGCGGCGCAGGCCGTACGCAAGGAGTGAGCGCATGAGTGGCGCGGTCCGCGTGATGTTCCTGTTCATCGTGATGTCGCTTGTCCCCGCGACGGGCTGTTCGTCGGCGATCAAGCAGGCCATTCGCGAGGTGCGCGGCGCCACGGCCGAGGTGAAGCCGGTGACGACGCCCGACGCGCTGGAGATTCAGAAATACCGGGAGCTGGTGTTCGCGGCGCCGACGACGACGCTGAGCGAAGACCTGTGTCCGCCGAAGCTCTTCACCGGTTTCGACGAAGCGATCCGCGACGAGGACCTCGTCAAGTCGCTCGCCGAATCGTTCCCGGGCGGCGAGCCGCGCTTGCGCGTGTCGAGCGAAATTCAATACTTCCAGTCGAAAGGGTTGATGAGCTCCGGCCTGATGCTCGCGCGCGTGAGGATGGAGGGCGAGGGCGGCCGACTCGTGCTCGACGCGGTCGTCAAGACCGAATCGGGCGCGTTTACGCGCGGCGCGGAGGGCGCGCTATCCGCCGGCATGGTGCGCGGGATCGTGAAGTATCTCGCCAAGTTCAAGGACCGCGCCGACGCGCGGCACGAGCCCGAATCGCGGCAGGCCGCCGGCGAGGAGCCGTAGCGCCGCGTGTCTGGCCCCATCGCTCTCCCCGACGCCGAGCCTGCCCATGGTGCGCAAGAATCTCACGGCGGCTGCGGTCGGATTGGCGGCCACCATCTGGGTGGTGACGGCCCACCTGCTCGGATGGCTCGATTGGCTCGAATTCAAGTCGATGGACCTGCGCGTCCGCTACGCCAACTCCATTCCCGAAGACCCCGCCGATCAGATCTGCTGCATCGACATCGACGACGGATCGGTCGCCAGCGTCGGGGCATGGCCGTGGACGCGCGACTTGCAGGCGGCGCTCATTTCCGTGCCGGCGGAGCTTGGCGCGCGGGCCATCGTGGTCGATCTGACGTTCAACGAGCCGGCCACCATTCGCGCCGCGCCGCCGCCGGACGCCGACCTGACGCTCGATCCGGGCGAATTGCTGGCCGAAGCGCTGCCGGTGCGCCTGCCCGACACCGATCTGCGCGATGCGATCGGCCGCGCGGGCAACGTGTTTCTGGCGGTTCATTACTCCGGCGCGCGCAGCGTTTCGGACGAAGGCGTGCGGGACGTCGAAAGGCTTTTGGAGAGCGGCGTTCGCGATGAATCGGAGATCGCCCGGCGGCTGAACATCTCCCCGCAGTCGGCCTCGGATCTCGCGTTCGCATCGCGGCTGATTCGCGTGCTGGCCGACGACCCGAACGTCTCCGACGTGCGGGCGGCGGAGCAATTGCAGGCGCCGATCGAGCGCGTGCGGCGGCTGCTCGAATCCGCCAGGCAGATCGCTCTGCTGCGCGCCCTGTCGGCCGCGCTGCGCGAAAACCCGGCGCTGCTCTCCGGCCCGCGAAATGAGGGCGCCCGACAGCTTTACGAGACGCTGCCGCACGCTCCGCCGTTCGAGCAGCCGTCGCAGGTGCGCGCGGCCGCGGCGCAGGCGGTGCGGAACATGCTCGGCCTCGACGCGACCATTCCGCCGGACGAGGGGCTGCGCGAGCGGATCGGCCCGGTCGCTCCGCGCGTGCCGACGGTCGTGCCGGTGTATTTTCTGCTGGCCCGCGCGGCCCGCGGCTGCGGATTTGTCGCGTTCGATCCGGATTCGGACGGCGTGATGCGCCGCACGGCGATTGCGGCGGCATATGGCGATCGCGTCATGCTGCAACTGGCGTTTCGCGCCGCCTGCGAGTTGCTCGGCGCATCGACGCGCGACATTTCGGCCGAACCCGGCCGGGTCGTCGTCCGCCGGCGCGGCGGTCCGCCGCTGGTCGTGCAGGTCGATGCGCAGGGGCGCGCCCTGGTTCCGTTCGTGCCGCGTCGCGATTGGACGCGCCAATTCGGCGAGCACGTGCCGGCCGACGCGATCTGCGTCGTTCACGACCTGCGCGAGACCATCGTCGCCAACGAGCGCGACCAGCGCAAGGCCGCGCGGCAGTTTTTCGCGAGCGAGCGCGTGCCCGGCGCGGAAGGCTATCGCGAGTTGTGCGCGGAGCTGGATTCGTACGAACTGGCGCTCGACGCCGAACGCCTGCGCGAGAATGAATCGGCCGCGTCGCTGCACCGCCAGGTCATCGCGCAGATTCACGAGCGGCTCCGAGCGCACGAGCGCCAGGCCGGCGCCGAAATCCGCGCCGCCAGCTCGCAGCCGGCCGAGCCGGCCGCCAAGCAGGAATTCGAAGCGCTGGTCCGCGGGCTCGATTACCTCGCCCAGCGGCGCGGCGAAGTCGACGCCAGCGCCGCCCGCTATCAGGCTGAGATCGACCGCAGCCTGGCCTGGCTGCGCGCCCGGGTCGACGGGCGCGTCTGCGTGCTGGGCTATTCGGCCACGTCGGTCGCCGACATGACGCCCATTCCGACGCATCCGCGCGCCGCGGGGATGATCGCGCACGCGAACCTGATCAACGGAATGCTGACCGGCCGGCTGGTCACGTGGGCCACGCCCGCCGCCAACGGCGTGCTGGCCGGCCTGCTGGGCGCGACGATCACGCTGATGAGCCTGGCGCTTCGGCCGCGCGCGGCGCTGCTGGTGATGCTGATGGCGGTCGCGTCGTACGGCCTGGTGGCGGCGACGTTGTTCTACACGCAGACCTACCTGCTCGGCGTGACGCCCGCCATCGGCGCGATGGCCACGAGCTACATGGGCGTGGCCGTTTACCGATACATATTCGTCGATCGCGAGCGGCGGCAGCTTACGACCGCGCTGTCGCAATACACGTCGGCGACGCTGGCGAGACAGATGGCCGAGAAGCCCGAGCTGTGCAAGCGCGCCGAGACGCGCGAGGTCACGGCCATTTTCACCGACCTGGCCGGCTTCACCTCGCTCTCCGAGCAGATCGGCGCGGAGCGGACGCAGCGCGTGCTGAACGTCGCGCTCGGGCGCTTCAGCGAGGCGATGCTGCGGCACGAGGCGATGATCAACAAATTCATCGGCGACGGGATTTTCGCGTTCTGGAACCCCGTGATCTATCCGCAGCCCGACCACGCCAGCCGCGCGGTCGAGACGGCCATCGACCTGTTCGCGGCGCTCGACGCGCTGCGCAGCGAGATGTCGCGCTCGGGCGGCGACGAGGCCTTTGCACAGCTCGCGCTGCGCGTCGGCGTCGCGACGGGCAACGCGGTGGTCGGGCCGTGCGGTTCGGAAGACAAGTACGATTACACGTGCATCGGCGACTCGGTCAACGTCGCGTCGCGGCTCGAATCGGCCAACAAGGTTTTCGGCACGCGCATCCTCGTCAGCGGCGCGACGCGCGCGGCCGCGGGCGACGGTTTCGCCTATCGCCCGCTCGGCGGCGTGCAGGTCAAGGGCAAATTGCAGGCCGTGCCGGTTTTCGAGCTGCTGGGAAGATCGTCGGACGTGTCGCCGGCCGACGTGGCGTATGCCGAGCAGTTCGGCGCGGCGGTGCGGAAATTCCAGTCGCGCGACTTCCGCACCGCGCTCGAGCAACTCGAAGCATGCCGCGCGCTCCGCCCCGACGACAAGGCGGCCGGCGCGTACGTATCGGCCGCGGCCGATTGTCTTATGCGCCCGCCGCCCGACGATTGGAACGGCGGCGTCGAGCTGCACGAGAAGTAATCGCCGGCGCGCAATTCTCCCGCGCCGCG
>CAZHIE010000032.1:0-5134 GCA_964532435.1 uncultured Planctomycetales bacterium | reverse complement strand
CTGAACGGCGAATCCTGGAACCCGCCCGTCAGAAAGTCGCGGAACTGCACGCGGATCAGCAGATCCCGGTCGACCAGCGACACCGTGGTGTAATACGCCACGAGATACGACGACTCGGCCTCGCCGAACGTGAACTGCCGCGGCGTGACGAGCACGATGAAGTCGTCGTGCGCCATGCCCGAAATGTCGATCGCGGTCGGCAGAAAGGCGTGGATCTCGTAGAACCCCGGCAGCGGCTGGCCGGCCCCCCCGATCATTCGCGCCGAGTCGAAGTTGTCGCCCGAATGCGGCGTGCCATTTTCCGAAACGACGCCATGCACGATCAGCCCCGCCGCGTCGAGACCGCGGCAGTCGAGCACGTCGACCGATCCGTCGCCGTTCACGTCTTCCGCTTCGTCGGCCACGCCATTGCCGTTCGTGTCCCAGCAGTGAATGCCGTCGATGCCGTCCAGGCCGTCGAGCCCATCCAGGCCGTCGGTCCCATTCCGGCCGTCGACACCGTCCTGCCCGTTCGCGCCATCGCGGCCGTCGGCGCCGTCAGTGCCATTCGCGCCGTCGCGGCCCGCGGCGCCATCCGCGCCGGCCGTTCCGGTGGCGCCGTCCTGGCCGTCGGTGCCGTCCGCGCCGGCGCAGTCGAGCGTGTTCACTTCGCCGTCGCCGTTGCGATCCTCATCCGCGTCGGCTTCGCCGTTCTGATTGAGATCCCAGCAGGAGAAACCGGCCGGTCCGGGGACGCCCGGCGCGCCCTGCCCGCTGTCGCCGCCGTTCTGCTCGGCGAGGCGGCGATCCAC
This sequence comes from uncultured Planctomycetales bacterium, assembly GCA_964532435.1. Taxonomy (GTDB): domain Bacteria; phylum Planctomycetota; class Phycisphaerae; order UBA1845; family Fen-1342; genus CAZHIE01. The sequence goes on along the minus strand of CAZHIE010000032.1, from coordinate 4,343 downwards.
CTCGTCCTGTACGCGCTGGTCGATCTGGTCCATCGCCGCGACCCAGAACAGGCCGTTGATCAGCCCGCCGGCCGCGACATCCTTGCAATCGAGATTCACGTCGGCGAGGAACAACGAAGAGAGCAAGAACGTGCCCGCGAGCGAACTGCTATAGAGCCTCATGATCGCCTCCTTCGACGCTTTCGGGTTGGGTCGATGGGGGAAACCACACCCCCCCGCTCCTGCCAACCCTGGTACGACACATCCCGGTTGGTCCATTCGCGGCGAGCGTTCGACGGGCGATAATGCGCAGAGCATCCCCGCAGAACCATCGGTCGCGCGGCTGCGTTGGTGGGAGCCCGGCTTCCCGGGCGCAGGCGTGCGGCTCGCCGAAGTACGGCTTCTATCGGAGCCCATTTAAATGATAGGCCGAGTCGATGATGTGTCCAGCAGCGGGACCAGCTTTTTTCCGGGCGGGGTTTCCATCGCCGCGCCGGTCTGGCGCGCGGCGGCGGCGCGAATTCAGCGAGTGCGATCGGATTCGCCGCGATCGGCCGGTCGCGACTGCGGCGCGATGCGCTCCGTTCGCGCGACGTAGATCGGGCGCTGCTTCGCTTCTTCATAGAGCCGGCCGACGTACTCTCCGATGATCCACAGCACCATGAGCTGAACGCCGCCGATCACAAGCACGGCCGCGAGGATCGAGCTCCAGCCGGGCACGACCCGATCCGTGAAGAGCCGCGCCCAGATGACGAAGAGCAGATACGCGGCCGCGAAAATCGAGACGAGCCCGCCGGCCAACCCCGCCAACCGCAACGGCAACGTCGAGAACGAGAAGATGGCGTCGCCGGCGAGTCGGAACATCGCGCGCCAGGAGTACTTGGACCGTCCGGCGTGTCGCGGACGCGCGTCGTAGGGCAGCTCGACGTATGAGAAGCCGATCCATTGCACCAGGCCGCGGTTGAAGCGGGCGCGCTCGCGGCAGGCGCAGAAGGCGTCGACCGCCGGGCGCGCGAGCAGGCGAAAATCGGCCGCGCCGGGCGTGACGCGGACGCGCGAGACGCTCGAAAGCAGGCGGTAGAACCAGGTCGAGCCGGTGCGCTTGAGCGCGCTGTCGTCGGCCGGCTCGCGGCGAATCGTCTGCACGACGTCGGCGCCGTCGCGCCAGAGTTCGACCAGGCGGGGGATCAGCTCGGGCGGGTGCTGCAGGTCGCCGTCCATCGTGATTACGGCGTCGCCGCGGGCGTGGTCAAGCCCGGCGAGCAGGGCCGCCTGATGTCCGAAATTCCGCGACAACCGCACGAGGCGGACGCGGCCGTCGGCGCGAGCGAGCTGCTCGACGATGGCGGCGGTGCGGTCGCGGCTGCCATCGTCGACGAAAAGCAGCTCGTGGTCGAGGTCGAGCCCGGCGAGCGCTTCGCGGACGCGCTGCGCGACGAGCGCGGCGTTTTCCTGCTCGTTGAAGACGGGGACGACAATGGAGAGCAGCGCTTTGTCCGGCGCCGCGGGTGTTGTCATGGGATTTGGATGATACAGCCGCGATGTCGATTGCGGGATCGGCGACACGCGCGTGAACGGCGTGGTTGAACCCGCGGCAGATCCGAGCCCGCCCCGGAATCCGAGCCCCCCACGGAATCCGAGCCCGCTACGGAATCCGAGCCCGCTACGGAATCCGAGCCCACCATTTGCGTGGTGGGTTCGGATCGCTTTGCCTGACGCTACGCGTTGCTTGACGCTGCGCGCCGCGCGCCGCAACATATCGCCGCGCGGACCGCCCGCGATGCACCGTCGGCGCGGCGGGGCGGGTCGGGCCGCGTCCTGTTTCGGAGGAACCATTCATGACAGATGGAAACCTGGCCGGCCTGGGCGCGCTCGGCACCATCATCGGCCTGGTGCTGCTGTTCGCCGTGTTCCGCTTCCTTTTCGGCGGTGGATGAACGGCGCCGCACAGCGCGGCAGATCCGATTGGCACAGGGCGTCGATCGCCGGCCGGTGGTCGGTGATGCGACGCCTTTGCCGCTTCGCGGAATGCGCCGCCGCGCGTCGCCGGCGCCGCGCGCAGGAGTGCGTTCGAAATGGCCAAGCGCCACCTGGTGACCTCGGGCCTGCCCTATTCCAACGGGCGGCTGCACGTCGGGCACATCGCCGGAGCGTACCTGCCGGCCGATACCTACGTGCGATATCTGCGCGCCCGCGGAGATGACGTCTGCTTCGTGTGCGGCAGCGATGACAACGGCGTGGCCATCGAAATTTCCGCGCTGAAAGCCTCGCAGCGCGAGGGCCGCACCGTCACGCCGCAGGAAATCTCGACGCACTTCCACGAGCGGCAGCGCGCGGATTTCGCCGGACTCGGCATCGCGTTCGACGTTTACGGCGGTACGCACCAGCCCGCCTATCGCGAGCTGCACGAGCGCATCAGCCAGGACTTCTTCCGCCGCATCCACGAGCGCGGCTACTTCTCCAAGCGCGGCGCCAAGCAGCTTTACGACGAGCAGGCGCAGCGTTTTCTGCCCGATCGCTACGTGCGCGGAACGTGCCATCACTGCCACGCGCCCGGCGCGACCGGCGACCAGTGCGAGAACTGCGGCAACATCATCGACCCCCTGCTGCTGATCGACCCGATCAGCGAGATCACCGGCACGAAGGCGGTCGTGCGCGAGACCACGCACTGGTATCTGCGCCTGGCGGATTTCGAGAAGCCGCTGACCCGCTGGCTCGAATCCAAGCAGGGCATCTGGCGGCCGCAAGTGCTGAACTTCGCCCTCGGACAGATCAAGCAGGGCTTGCCGGAGCGGGCGATGACGCGCGACATCGCGTGGGGCATTCCCGTTCCGCTCGACGACCCCGACGCGCGCGGCAAGGTGCTGTTCGTCTGGTTCGACGCGCCGATCGGCTATGTCTCGTTCACCGCGCAGCTCTGCCAGGAGCGCGAGGGCGACTGGCGCGGTTACGAGCGCTGGTGGTGCGATCCGGAAACGTCGATCGTCAATTTCATCGGCGAGGACAACACCGTCTTCCACGCGCTGATCTGGCCGGCCATGCTGATGGCCGAGCAGCGGCACCAGCTCGCCAGCCACGTCGTGGCGAACAGCTATCTGAACATCCGGCTGGGCGACCAGGACGTGAAGGTGAGCAAGAGCCGCACGCCGGAGGAATCGCCGGTCTGGATCGAGGAATACCTGAAGCGCTTCGACCCCGACGCGCTGCGCTACTACCTCACCGCCGTCGCGCCGGAGACCGCCCGCACGGCGTTCGACCCGGCCGACTTCCTGGCGCGAAACAACAACGAACTCGTCGCCGCGCTGGGAAACTTCGTCAATCGCTGGCCGAAATTCGTGTATGAGGATTTCGCCGGGCGCATCCCCGAATCGTCGCCGACCGCGGCCGACGAGGCGGTGCTGAACGAAGGCGCCGCGGCGCTGGGGCGCGTGGGGCAGTTCATCGAAGCGTTTCGCTTTCGCGCCGCGCTCGAAGAGGTAATGGCGTTCGCGCGGCGCTGCAACGAGTGGATCGGCCAGCGGGCGCCGTGGAAGAGCCGCAAGGCCGACCTGGCCGACTGCGCCGCGTGCGTCGCGACCGCCGCCGACGCGACGCACCTGCTGGCGACCATGATGCACCCATTCATGCCCGGCGCCGCGGAACGCATCCGCACCATGCTCGGCACCGCCGGCGCGCCGTTTCGTTGGCAGCGGCCCGCGCCGCTGCCGGCCGGGCACGCCATCGGTCCGTCGGCGATCCTGTTCGCGAAGCTGGAAGCCGGGGTCATGTAAGCGCGGCCGCCGCGCTCGGGAGTCGACGATGCAATCCGGTTCGCAGATTGTGAGGAACGGGCGGGCGGCGTCGCTGCTGCTCATCGCGCTGGCGGGCGGAATCGCGTCACCGCCGGCCGTCGCACAGGAAGCGCCCGCTTCGGCGCCGGCAACGAGCGCGGCGCAGCCATCGGTCGCCGGACCGGACGCGGTCGCGCGGATCGTGCTGCCGCTGCTGGGCGAGCAGTTGCGCGCGGGGGCACAGCATGACAAGGAGGCGCTGGCGCGCGTCCGCGGCGAGCTGCTCAAGCACTGCTCGCGCGACGATCTGCTGCGGCCGTACCGCGCGCTGCTGCGCAAAAATCCGGAGAAGGCCGCGATATTTGCGGAGGCGGCGCTCTCGAACTGGTCGGCCGCGATCGCGTACTACGTCGACTCGCTGCGGCTGGATCAGATGAGCGTCGGGTCGGGCGCGCGTCGCGCGGCGGTGAGCGTTCCGTGCGGAAGGGACGGCTCGACGCACCTGCGCGTAATCTGTGTGCGCGGCGACGACGGCGCATGGCGCGTGGCTGGGCTGGCGTTTGAGCCGCCCGCCGCGCGCGGCGCGCCGACGCG
>CAZHIE010000031.1:28200-29893 GCA_964532435.1 uncultured Planctomycetales bacterium | reverse complement strand
CTCGCTGGTCTTCGCAGCGCCGAGTTACACTGCGCTCGCCGACGCCCGCGATATGGAGCACCCGCCGTCGGACGCAGAGGTCCGACGCTACAGCGCGCCGGCGACCCGGAGAGATGTGTTGAGGCTCGTGAATGATCAGCACGGCCTGCGAAACTGACATCCAGACCGCGACGATCCCCGAGCACTGGCCCGACCCAGCCCCGCTTGCCTCGCTGCGCCCGATCCGCATCCCGTGGCTCATCGCGCCCGTCGTCGCGCCGCTCGCGCTGCTTCTGCCTCGACGGCTCGGGCCGCACCTCGCCGCGTCGGGCATGGCCGCCGCCGTATTCGCCCACTTCGTCTGGCTGACATTCGCGTTCGGCTGGCCGGCGATGCTGCGCTCCGCCTTTACCCGACAGGATTCGTCGCTGGCGATTCTCTGGCCGGGCGGTCCGCTCGACGCGCTGCGCGGACCGCTGGCCGGCGCGGCGCTGCTCGCGTTCGAGCAGATCTCCACGACGACCGACGTGCTCATGTTGTTGGCGCTCGTCGGCTCGATCGAGGCCGGCGTATGGCTGCTCGCGTGGCTGCTGACCCCGGCGATCAGCGTCGGCGAGTCGCGCGGGCGGGCGTTTCTTCGCGCGGTGAAGCTCGTGTACTGGAGCACGGTCATGCTGGCCGCGATGTCGCTCGGCATGTGCGTCGGAGCGATTCTGGCGCGCCGCGGGGACATTCCGCGCAGCGACGTCGTGCCGTTTACGGCGTTTTGGGCCGCCCTGGTGTTCTGGGCGACGGTGCTGCTGCGCCTGGGGACGCGCTATGCCGGCCCCGCCCTCGGGCCGCGCTTCGAACCGCGCGTTCCGCGCTGTGAGGGCTGTCACTACAGCCTCACGGCGCTGCCGCTCGCCGGCCGCTGCCCGGAGTGCGGCCGACCAGTCGCCGATTCGCTGCCCGAGCGTCGCCAGCCTCCGGCGTGGGCGCGCGAGCGGCGTTTCCGGAGAGCCGGCGCGGCGTTGTTTTCGACGCTCGTCGAAGGCGCGTTGGGCCGCGAGTTTGGATCGCGACTGGCGGTGTGGCGCGGGCAGGCCGAGGCGCTGTCGTTCGCGCTTGCGCTCTGCGCCGTGAATGGAATCATCGCCAGCGCGGTCGCGGCATGCGCATGGATGCTTCCTCCCGGCGCCGCGCTCGTCGGCATCGCCCGCGGCCGGCCGCTGGGCGGCGTGCTGTTGCTGCAATTCCTGATGATGGGGTTGATGGCCTGGCTGATGTCGCTGCTGGCGTTGCTCGTGACGTGGTGGCTCGCGAGCGGGTGCGCCTTTCGCGATGGAGCGCGCGTCCGCACGGCCGTCTGCTACAGCTACGCCATGTTCACGCTCGCGGTCGCGCTGGCCGGCGCGGGGCTTGTTCTGAGCTGGATCGCGCGCGAGTCCTTCGATCTGAGCGGAAGCATCCACGTCTATCGCGACTACTTCGTCCGGTCGGACGAACTGGTGACTTGCGTCCTCCTGATTCCGGCGCTCGCGTGCGCCGTTCTCTGGCCCTGGCGCGTCGCGCGCCTTGTGCGCCAGACGCGCTACGCGGCGGCGTGACGACGCAATGCTGAATGCGAAATGATGAATGCCGAATGCTGAATGATGAATGCCGACTTCCGAACCCCGACCGCCAGGGAGGGGCCAATCGGAATGCTGAATGACGAATGCTGAATGCTGAATGA
>CAZHIE010000031.1:8173-28100 GCA_964532435.1 uncultured Planctomycetales bacterium | reverse complement strand
CCGCCAGGGAGGGGCCAATCGGAATGCTGAATGACGAATGCTGAATGCTGAATGACGAGATTCCGAGCCCGCCACGATCCAAACCCGCCACGATCCGAGCCCGAGACGATCCGAGCCCACCACGCAAGTGGTGGGTCGGGGGCCGGCGACGCTCGCGCACGTTCGGCGACGCGTGGGGGTGTGCGGCGCCGGCGCCGGAAGCGAACGGTCGTGCAGGCGCGCGGATGAGCAGGTACCGGCGCGCGAATGAGTGGTTCCGAGCGCGCGAATGAGCGGTTACGAGCGCGCGGATGACTGGGCACAAGCGCGCGGATCAGCCGGCACTCGCACCTCGCACCGAAGGCGGCACAAATATTGCAGACGTCGCCGCGTCCCGACCCACCACTTGCGTGGTGGGCTCGGATCGTAGTGGGCTCGGACTCCGTACCGGGCTCGGAGTTCAGCATTTATCATTCAGCATTCAGCATTCAGCATTCTTCTCCGTTGCGCGTGCATGTCCGTCCGGTTCCTACGCTGAACCCCCTGGAACATGGCCGCGGGCGGTCCCAGCCGCCCCGACGGCCCGGAAAACAGCGAAAGGAAACCCCAATGAATACGACCCGTTTCAAGCGAATCGTCACGGCCTCGGCGACGCTGCTCGCCCTCAGCGCCACGTGCAACATCGCCGGCTGCCCGCAGGACGCCGGCGACAATCCCGCCGATCCGACCCAGACGACCGGCAATACCCGCCAGCGCCCGGGCGACGGAAGCACCACCGGCGACACGTCCGGCGGAAGCTCCACGAATGACAATTCCTCGACCGGCGACACCACCGGCGACGGAAACACGAACGACAACGCATCCACCGGCGACGACACCGGCAACGACAACACGACCGGCGACGACGACATGCCGCTCGTTCCCCCGCCCAGCGGCGAAGCGCTCCGGCGGCTCGTCGAGGCGTCCACCGTCCGCACGGTGATCGCCTACGATGAGCACATCCCCAGCTTCGTCGAGGTCAACGTTCCCGCGCCCGACACGGGCGGCGACGTGCTGCTCTCCGCGCTGGGCTTCCTCGAACAGTACCGCGATTTCTATCGCCTCGAAGAGCCCTCGTCGCAGTTCTTCCTCCAGCGCAGCGTCGAGGACGATTCCGGCGCGCACCTGTTCTTCGGCCAGCAGCGCGACGGCGTCATCGTCTTCGGCGCGGAACTGGCCGTCCACCAGCGCGCCGGCCGCATCACGGGCACGGGCGGCCACTGGCTGCATTACATTCCGCTCTTCGAGGATCCCGTGCTGATGGGCGATTCGGCCCAGATCATCGCGGCCGCGGAGATCGGCGCCGCGCCGGAAGACGCCGTGGGCCTGCCGACGCAGGTCATCTTCAACGCGGCGCTGCTCGGCGGCGCCGACGACACGACCCGCCTGGGCTGGCAGGTCGCCGTCCGCAACGCGTGCGGAACCGGCGGCGACTGCAAGCTCTGGCAGTTCATCATCGACGCGCACACCGGCGTCGTGCTCTGGCGCATCGAGCCGCGGCACGAGTGCGACAAGGACTTCGACATCGAAACCGTCAACAACACCGAGTCGTCGACCTGCTGGAGCCGCCTCTGGGAGACCGATGACGACCAGTGGTTCGACGAGGATGGACTCGATTGCGGCTTCCTCGGGCTCGATTGCCCCAATCCGTCGCCCGACGGCTGGGAGGCCTATCGCTCGGCGCACGCGGTCTACGACTGGTACTCGTTCATGTTCGGCCGCTGCGGCTGGGACAACGACGACGCGACGCTCGAAGCCAATGTCCACGCGCTTCTGCGCGACAGCGCCGGCAACGTGATGGCCAACGCGACGTACGACTCCGGCTGCGACCACCTGAAATTCAGCACCGGCATGGTGACGCGCGACATCTTCGCCCACGAGTACACGCACGCCGTGACGCGCTGGACCAGCAACCTGACGTACGCATTCCAGTCCGGCGCGCTCAACGAGAGCTACTCCGACGTGATGGCCGCGCTGATGACCAACGACTGGATCATCGGCGAAGGCTGCGTCGCCGGCACGCTCCGCGACATGACGAACCCGTCGGCCGCCCCGTTCGGCGATCCGGACCACATGCTCGCGTCGGGCAGCCCCAACGGCGTCGGCTATCAGAACCTGCCGTTCAGCAACGACAACGGCGGCGTACACACGAACAGCGGCATTCCGAACAAGGTCGCGTTCCTGATCGCCGACGGCGGAATCCACAACGGCTTCCGCATCCGCGGCATCGGTCGGGAAAAGACCGCGCGGCTGTACTACGCCGTGTTGACGACGCGCCTCACCACGGGCAGCCAGTTCATCGACCAGCGCAACGAGACGATCCGCGTGGCCCGCGAGTTCCGCGACAACAACCTGCAATACGGCTTCACGCTCGGCGACGTGGTCAGCGTCATCAACGCGTTCGCCTCGGTCGGCCTGGGCGCGCAGGATCGCGACAGCGACGGCTTCGACGACAACGAGGACAGCGACGACGACGGCGATCACCGCCCGGATTCGCAGGACAACTGCCCGCTGGTCCAGAATCCGTACCAGGAGGACAACGACGGCGACGGCATCGGCGACCCGTGCGACACGGACGACGACAACGACGGCGTGCCGGACAACCGCGACAACTGCCCGAATCGCTTCAACCCGGATCAGGCGGACCGCGACGGCGACGGCGTCGGCGACGTGTGCGACAACTGCCCCGATTACGTGGCCCTCTACCCGGGTCGCAATGGCCGCCTGGAGCGCTACGCCGATCCGGACCAGACCGACACGGATCGCGACGGCACGGGCGACCTGTGCGACGCGGACGACGACAACGACGGCGTGCCCGATGTGTCCGACAACTGTCCGAAACACCGCAACGCCGACCAGGTCGACTTTGACGGCAACGGCGTCGGCTTGGCGTGCGACGGCGCGGAGCAGGATCGCTTCAACCGTCCGCAGACGCCGCCCTATCTGCTGCCGTGGGATCTGTGCGCCGGCGGCTGCCCGGATTGGATCGGCAATCGCTTCCGCCAGCGCATCAACGTGCTCACGCCGTACGACACGAACGTGCGGATCGTGGACCAGTTCGGGCAGGTGGTCGCCAAGGCGCGCCGCTTCGAAGACCTGGACGGCGCGTACTCGTTCGCGTTCGACTTCCGCCCGGCCGCCAGCGTCCGCTATCGGTTCCCGGCGGGCGTGACGCAAAACGTCGCGGGCCTGCCGAGCGTCGAAGGCCGCCCGGTGATTCAGGCGACGCGCTACTACCTGGAAGTGGTCGGCATGGGCCCGAACCACGAGCCCGTGCAGGTCGACCCTGCCAGCGTCATCGTGACGCCGATGGGGCAGTAGGCGCCTGCGTGGGACGGGTCGTTTGGGTGGCCCGGATTGCGTAGGTGGCCCAAGTTACACGGGTGGCCTGGGTTTCCAACCCGGGCCACCCCTTTTCTTTCCGAGCCCGCGTGTCCCCACGCGGGTCTTCTCGTTTCCGCGCCCGCGTGTCCCCACGCGGGTCTTCTCGTTTCCGAGCCCGCGTGTCCTCACGCGGGTCTTCTCGTTTCCGCGCTCGCGTGTCCTCATGCGGGTCTTCTCGTTCCCGCCACGAAGACCCGCCTGAGGACAGGCGGGCTCGATGCGCAAGGCCCAGCGCGCGATCGGGAACCGCCGCCGTTTACGCGGCGCTGACTGGAAAATGGAAACGCGAAACTTGAGACTACCCGCATGTCGAGCGGAACCTGGCCGACGAAGCGCGTGCTGACGTGGGCGTCGGTCGTCGCCATCATCGCCCTCGGGGCCTGGCTGCGGCTGGTCGACCTGGCCGAGCGGCCGATGCATACCGACGAGGCCGTTCACGCGGTGAAACTGCACGAGCTGCAATCGACGGGGCGTTACGCCTACGACCCGGCCGATTTTCACGGTCCCACGCTCTACTACGCGACGCTGCCCGTGCTGTGGTTGTGCGGGGCGCGCGACTTCGCCGATTACTCGGAAGCGATGCTGCGCTGCGTGCCCGCGCTATTCGGCATCGCGCTGATTCTGTTGCCGCTGCTGCTGATCGACGGCATCGGGCGCGTCGCCGCGCTGAGCGCCGCGGCCCTGACGGCCGTCTCCCCCGTGCTCGTCTATTACAGCCGCTACTACATTCAGGAAACGCTGCTGGCGTTTTTCTCGCTGGCACTGATCGTCGCCGGCTGGCGATACGCGTGCAGCCGGCGCGTCGGTTGGGCGGTCGTTGCGGGCGTCGCGGCGGGGTTGATGCATGCGACGAAGGAGACGTGCGTCATTTCGTGGGCATGCATGGGGGCGGCGCTGCTGGTGGTGCGTGGCGCATATCGTGCGTCCGATGGCGAATCCGCCGCGCGGTTCCGACTACGAGCGAACTGGGTCGGCATATCCGTGGCGATTGTGGTGGCGCTGGTGGTTTCCGCGGCGCTAATGAGCAATTTCGGCGCGAATCCGCGCGGCGCTGTCGAGTCCTACCTCACGTACGCTTCATACGCAGGGCGCAGCGGGGGCGGCTGCGCTCATGCGCATCCGTGGGGCTTTTATTTCAAGCGCCTGCTCGGGCTCGGCTCAACGGGGCCGGTGGTGCAGGAGTGGCCGATCGTCGCGCTTGCCGTCCTCGGAGCGGGTTTGGTGTCAATGGACGTGGTTGCCGCGCGCATGGGGATTGTCCGGCCACAGACCGGCGGCGTACCGCCCCGGCGCGGCGCGGACTCGTTCACGCCACTGTCGCCATTCCTTCTGACGTACGCGGTCTTGATGGCGATCGTGTACAGCGCGATCCCGTACAAGACGCCGTGGTGCGCGGTGCAATTCTGGCTGCCGACGATCCTCGTGGCCGGCGTCGGCGCCACGGCGCTCGTCTGCTCGCGCGCGACTCGATTCGAGACGGCGGCCGGCGCCGTCGTGCTGCTCTGCGCGCTGCTCGTCCAGCTCATGACCACAAGTCTGGTCACGTCGCGCCGCTTCTCCGCCGATCCGCGCAACCCCTGGGTCTACGCCCACACCCTGCGCGACGCGCGCTCGGCGTGCGAGTGGGTGGAGAAGCTGGCCGGCGCGCATCCCGACGGGCGGCAGATGCTGGTCGCCGTCGTGGCCGACGATCCGTGGCCGCTGCCGTGGTATTTGCGCCGGCTGGAGCGCGTCGGATATTGGACGAACCTCGCCGGCGCGCCGCGCGATGCGCCGGTGATTGTGGCCGACGCGGCGCTGGAGGACGCGCTGGCGGCACGGCTGGGCGAGCGATACGAGGCGCACGCTTACGGGCTGCGGCCGGGAGCGCGGATTCTTGTGTACTCCGATGCGGCGCTGCGTGCGGAGCTGTTGCGTCGCGCGGCGGAGCGGCGCCCGTGAGCGCAGCGCCGATCCATCTCGACGTGCCCGACGGCGGCGCGGTTGGCGCGCAGCGCTTCGAGCACGACGCGATGGCGTGTACGTGGGGCATCTGGATCATCGGCCAGGCCGCGCCGTATGCGGCCTCGGCCGCGGCGGCCGCGTGGGCGGAGATCGATCGGTTGGAGCAGGAGCTGAGCCGGTTCGTTCCGCACAGTGACATTGCGCGGCTGAATCGCCAGCCGGTCGGCGAACCGCTGCTGCTTGGCCCGGATGCCGCCGACTGCCTGCGGCTGGCCGGCGAAATCTGCGGCGCCACCGGCGGCGCATTCGACGTGACGGTCGGCGCGCTGCTGCCGGAGGCGACCGGGCGCGTGACGGCGGCAGAGCCGGTGCGGCCGGACGCGGCGGTGGGCGGGCATCTGTTGCGGTTCGACGCGCTCGCGCGAACGGCGGCGCGGCTGTCGTCCGGCGTGCGGGTCGACCTCGGCGCGATCGGCAAGGGCTACGCGGTCGATCGCGCGGCGGAAATTCTGCGGGCGTGGGGCATCACGTCGGCGCTGGTACACAGCGGGCAGAGCACGCTGATGGCGCTGGGCGCCGCGCCCGGCGCCGCACCGGGCGCGGCAGGCTGGTGCGTCGGCGTGCGCGATCCGGCCGATGCGCGGCGCGAACTGCGGCGCGTCCGGCTGCGCGACGAAGCGCTCAGCGGATCGGGCCGTGCGATGCACGGCGATCACATTTTCGACGCGCGCCGCGGCGCGGCGGTGACCGACGTTTCGGCGGCGTGGGCGATCGCGCCGAGCGCGGCCGTGTCCGACGCGCTATCGACGGCGATCATGTCGATGCGCGGCGAAGAGATCGACGCGGCGCTCGAGCGGCTGCCGGGGACGGCGGCGATGGTCCTGGATCGCGGCGCGAGCGATGCGCGCGAGCATGGGCCGAACCGTTTCGACAGAAGTCGGGAAGATCGCTGAACGGCGACAGTGCGGAAGCGCGGGATCGGCGCGTCGCCGCGCCTTTCCCACGTTTCCGCACTCCGCAATTCCGCGGCATCAATTGTTCGGCACGAGCCGTCCGCGCGAGTCCGTGCAGCGCACGTCGACCTGGTCGAGGCCGAAGTGCGGCTCCGGGCGAATCGAGATCGTGCGCCGGTATTTCTGCTCCAGGTCGTAGATCAGCCGGCGCTTGCGGTTGAGCAGCAGCCCGGCCACTTCGCCGGAGCACAGCACCTCGATCGACTGGATGTGCTCGCGCGTGCTGGCGAGCTGCAGCAGCCGCATCACGTCGAGCGCGACGGATTCCACCGTCTTGACCAGCCCCGCGCCGCGGCAATGCACGCAGTCCTGATAGGCGCTGCGCTGCAGGCTGGCGCGCTGCCGCTGCCGCGTCATTTCGATGATGCCGAAGGCGCTCATGCGGAGCACCTTGGCCCGCTCCTTGTGCTTCTTGAGGTTGTCGATCAGGCGGCGCTCGATCGTCCGGCGGTGCGATTCGTGCCGCAGGTCGATGAAGTCGCAGATGATCACGCCGCCCAGGTCGCGCAGGCGAAGCTGCCGCGGAATCTCGTCGGCCGCCTCCAGGTTGATCTTGTACGCGGTCGTCTCGGCGTCGTCCTCGGTGCGGAACTTGCCGCTGTTCACGTCGATCGCGACCAGCGCCTCGGTCTGGTCGATGACCAGCGAGCCGCCGCTGCGCAGCGGGACGCGGCGCGAGTGCAGCGCTTCAAGCTCGGCCTCGATGCCGTATTTGTGGAAGATCGGCTCGGGCGACGTGTAATCGACGACCAGGTCGGCCGAACGCGGGCTGAAAATGCCCAAAAACTCGCGCGCCCTGCGGGCTACGTCGGGCTCGTCCACGATGATCTGGCCGATGTCGCTTGTGAAAACGTCGCGGATCGTGCGCGTCAGCAGGTCGGACTCGTGGTAAATGTCCGCCGGGGCGCGCTCGCTCTTGATGCGGTTTTCGACGGCCCGCCAGAGGCGCGTCAGGTAATCGAGGTCGTTCTGAAGCTCCGACTTCGTGCGATTCACCGCGGCCGTGCGAGCGATGAAGCCCATGTCCTTGGGCAGCGAAAGCTCGTTGAGAATGGCGCGCACGCGGCCGCGGGCGTCTTCGTCCTCGATGCGGCGCGAGACGCCGAGGCGGCCCATCCCCGGCATCATGACGAGAAAGCGGCCGGGAATGCTGAGGTAGGTCGTAAGCGTCGGCCCCTTTGTCCCGATGCCCTCCTTCGTGACCTGCACGAGCAGCTCCTGCCCGCGGCGAAGGCACTTCTGAATGGGCGGGCGGTGGCGGCGCGGCATCTTGCGGCCGACGTTTTCGGTCGCGCCGCTGTTGTTCGGAAAATACTGCGGGTGCAGGTCGGAAATGTGCAGGAATCCGTTGCGCTCGATGCCGAAGTTGATGAACGCGGCCTGAATGCTCGGCTCCACGTTCGTCACGACGCCTTTGTAGATGTTGCTCACGTAGTTTTCGGCCGAGGCGCGCTCGATGTAGATCTCCTCCAGTCGGTTCTGGTGGATGATCGCGATGCGGCACTCCTCGCCCTTCACCACGTTGATGATCATCTCGCGCGTGGGGCGGGCGCCTTCGGCCCGCGGCGCCTCTTCCGGCTCGATCACTTCGATCAGCGTCGGGGCCGGGGCGGCCTCGTCGTCGGAATAGCGGCGGAAGCGCCGGCCGCGCCGGCCGCCGCGGCGATCGCGGTCGCGGTCGCGCTCGCGCGGGCGACCTTCGCGCGCCGGCGCAACGGCGGCGCCGGCGGATTCGCCTTCGCCTTCGCCCTCGCCGTCGTCCTCATCGCCCTCGAATTCGCCTTCCGGGCGCTCGTCCTCGACCTCGTCGAACAGCACACCGTCGTCTTCCTGATCGGCGTCCGCGGGCTCCTCGACGAGTTCGGCGCGCGCCACAGCCGCGTCGAGCTCGGGCACATCCGCCTCCCACGGCTCCTCGTCAAACGGGGTCTCGTGCTCATCGACCGGCGGCACAGCCGGACGCGCGGCATCGGCCGCGGGCGGCTCCACGCGGCCGGCGGCTTCGCGTTCCGGCGCGCGGCCCGCCGGCCAGGGCGCGGCGGCCGGCGCGCCGGTATCGGAAAGTTGCCGGCGGCGCTTGCGGCGCAGGCGGCGCTTCTGACTGGGCGAAAGGTGCTGAAGATCGTCGTCCGCCCCTTGCGCCGCCGGTTCGGGGCGCGGCTGGCCGGGCGCGGCCGGCTCGCGCGCGGGCGGCTGGGTTTCGCGAAAGTTGTCGGAGCGTGCATCGCGCCGCCCGCCGCCGCGATCATCGTGTCGGTCGCCGCGCCGGTCGTCTCGGCGATCGCCGCGTCGGCCGTGCCGGCGATCGTCGCGCGGCCGGTCGGTGCGCTCCGTTCGCGGCGCTTCCCGGGCGGTCGATTCCTGCGTGTCCGAGATCGGGCGCGGCTGCGCCAGCGGCGGCATGGTCGGTTCCGGGCGAAACGCGGGCGCGCGATCGGCCGGCGGGGCCGGTTGTGGCGCCGGGCGCGGCGTTTCGCGCGCGCGCGGCGGCTCGGCCGGGCGCGGCGCGGGCGGTTGCGCCGCAGGCGCCGGGCTTGTCGCCTCGCGCGTGGGGAAGGGGGATGGCGCCGCGGGCGGAAATCGGATGACGACTTCGTCGCCGCGTGCCTCGACCTTCGGCGGCGCGTCGGCCGGCGGCGCCTTGGTCGGCGCGACGGCGGCGCGCGGGGCGCGAGTCCGCGCGCCCTCGGCGGTTTTGCGTCGTGCGGCCGGGCGCGCGGCGGTCTGCGCCGTCTCGACGGGTTCGGCGTGCGTCGCGTGGGTGCCGGCGGTCGCGTCGGATTCGGCCGGCCGGCGAGACGCGGCCTTGGGCTTGCGCGTTCGCGGCGCCTTCTTTTCGCTAGGTGCTTTCTTCTTCGTCAAGACTGTTCCTTTCCGGTTGTCCGGGGAGTGAATCAGGATCCCCCAGGTTCATGTCCCATTGCACCGCCGTTCGTGTCAGTCCGCGATCGCGGATTTCGGCGGGGATTTCGAGCAATTCGAGAATTTCGCCCGGTCGGGCGGCGCCCTGCTGCTCGATTCGCAGGTGCAGCACGAGCGCGGCATCTTCGAGTTCGATGGCCTCGAGGTAGGGGCGGACGTCGACCGCCCGCGGCGGCTCGGGCTCCGCGAGGCGGCGCTGCACGACCGCCTCGCCGCGCGCCAGCAGCGCGGCGATGCGCGGCGCCAGCTCCTCGGCGTAGCCGTCGAGCGACAGGCGGTAGCTCGCACGGCGCGGATGCGGCGTGCCGCGCGGCGGAAGCGACGCGACGCGCAGGGCACGCACGCCGCCCGGCAGCGCGGCCGCCAGTTGCGCCAGAAGTTGCTCCGGCGGCTGCTCCTGCGCCAGCTCGATTACCGCGAGCTGGCAGACGCTGGCCGTGCCGACGCTGCGCGGCAGAAGAATGGCAAGCCGCGGCTTCGGATTGAAGCCCTGCGAATAGGCGATCGGCCAGCGCGCTCGCACGAGCGCTCGTTGCAGCATGCGCATCTCGTCGTGATGCGAGATGAAACGCGCGTCGCCCTCGACCGCGTAGTGAATCGCGGCGCGCACGCGCGGCTCGGCCGCGGCCGAAGCGGCCGAAGCGCCTTGTGGCGAGGCGGACGGCTGCTGAGCGGACATCAGATGTCCTCCAGTTCGTCCGGGGTTTCGTCGCGCAGGAACGCCATGGTCTGCCGATCGGAGTCGAACGCCATCACGCGCCGCGCGATCATGCGGCAGCGCTCCAGCGTCGTGTTTCGCAACAGCTTCTTGACCGGCAGCACGTCGCGCGGCGCCATGCTGAGCGTGCGCAGCCCCAGCCCGACGAGCAACTGCCCATAGATCGGCGAACCCGCCATTTCGCCGCACAGACTGACCGGGATGCCCGCGTGCCGCGCGGCGCGGATGACATAGCGGATCAGCCGCAGCACGGCCGGACTGTGCGGCGAGTAAAGATGCGCGACGCGCTGGTTCCCGCGATCGACCGCCAGCGTGTACTGCGTAAGGTCGTTGGTGCCGAGGCTGAGGAAGTTGACCTCGCGCGCGAAATTCGGCGCGAGCAGGGCGGCCGCGGGCGTCTCGATCATCATGCCGATCGGAATGTCGCGGCGGAACGGCACGCCCTCTTCGTCGAGATCCTCCATGACATCGGCCAGCGCGGCCTTGGCCTGCCGCAGCTCCATGAGCGACGAGATCATCGGAAACATGATGCGCGCGTCGCCGGAGACGGACGCGCGCAGAATGGCGCGCAGGTGCGACTTGAACATGTCGAGGTGTTGCAGACAGAAGCGCAACGAGCGCAGCCCGAGCTCCGGATTCGTGTCGCGCGAGTCGGACATCGACGGCATCAGCTTGTCCGAGCCGAGATCGATCGTGCGGATGACGACCGGCCGGCCCCCGGCGGCCGTCAGCGCCGTGGTGAACGCTTCGAACTGCTGATCCTCGGAAGGCGCCTTGGGGCCGGCCAGGAAAAGCAGCTCGGTGCGGAAGAGCCCGACGCCTTCGGCCCCGACGTCGCGCAGCACGCGGGCTTCCTCGGCCATTTCGATGTTGGCCAGCAGCGTGACGCGCTGCCCGTCGCGCGTTTCGGCCGGCAGGTCGCGCAGCTCCGTCAGCTCGAGCTCGAATTTCTCGTAATCGCGGCGCGTGGTCTGGTAGCGGGCCAGCGTCTCGGCGTCCGGGCTTACGACGACGATGCCGTGCGTGCCGTCGAGAATGACGGTTTCGCCGCCCGAGATTTCCGACGTGATATCGCTCAGCGCCACGACCGCCGGAATGCCCTGCATGCGGGCGATGATCGCCATGTGCGACGTCTGGCCGCCGACGTCCACCGCGAAGCCCAGGATGTGCTTGCGGTCAAACGAGACGGCCTGGGCCGGCGAGATGTCGTTGGCGATGATGATGACCGGCTCGGTCAATCGGGCGACGTCTTCGCGCGCCCGGCCGAGGATGTGCCGCAGCACGCGCTTTTCGATGTCGGACAGGTCGCGGACTCGCTCGCGCAGGTACGCGTCGTTGACCTCGCGGAACGGCCGCAGGCGCTGGTTCATGACTTGCGCGAAGGCGTAGGCCGCTCCGTAATGGTGCTTTTCGATCAGCTCGACGACGGCGTCGCGCAGCTTCGGATCGCCGATGAAGTGCTCGTGGAAGTCGAAGATGACGGCGGTCTTCTCGCCGAGGCGGCGCGCAGCGGCGACGCGCAGCTCGCTGACTTCCTCGCGCGACGCGCTCAGTGCGGCGTCGAGCTGGCGAAGCTGCTGCGGGATGCTGGCGGGCTCGACCAGCCGCTGCGGGATGCGGTATTCCACCGTATCCAGCACGAGGGCCGGTCCGATCGCCACGCCGGGGCTGGCGTTGATGCCTTTCTTGGTGATCATGGGCCGCGTTGAACGCGGCGTCTGCGAAGCGCCCGAGGGTCGCGCCGCGCGATAGCCGTCGCCTTCCGTGCAATCTCTTGGTTCACAACTCCTCGCCGAACCCCGCCTCGATCAGGCGGGCCAGTTCGTCGAGCAGGGCCGGGGCGTCCTCGCCCTCGGCGGTCAGGTTCACTTTTGCGCCCTGCGTGGCGACCAGCATGAGGAGTTCCATCGGGCTGCGGCCGTCCGCCGAGCGGTCCTCGCACCGCACGGTCAGCGTTGCACCAAAGCGCTGCGCCGTGTCCACCAGTTGCATGATGGGACGGAAGTGCAAGCCTTGCCGATTCCGGATGACAACTTCTCTGTTCACTGGCACGCTAGGGCCCGTCGCTGGCGTCCCTCGGCGGACGATCGCCTTGCGCGGAGGGGATCAGGCCACCAGCGTCTTTTCGTCTGCTTCCTTCAGTAGCTCATAAATCTTCGCGGCGCTGCTCGCCTGACGCAGGAATTTCCGAAACCTCTCCTGCGTCAGGTGGCTGAAGATCAGATCCACAGCCCGCAGGTGCTCCTCGGGACGCTCCTCCGGACTGACTATCAGGAAAATCGCGAACACCGGTTCGCCGTCGAGCGAGGAAAAGTCGATCCCGCGGCTGGAGCGCCCGACCGCCACCGCCACGCGGCTCAGCCCCGGCACCTTGGCGTGCGGAACGGCGACGCCCTTGCCGATCCCGGTCGTCCCGCGCCGCTCGCGCGTCAGCACAAGCTTCACGATGTTTTCGACCTGATCGGCGGCGACCGCGCCGCTCTCCGCCAATCCGCGGACCAATTCCCGAATCGCGCTGCCGCGCTCCTGCGATTCGAGCTCCGCGACGACGGCGCGAGCGTCTACGAGTTCGACCAGTTTCACCCGCGATGCCGGCGGCACAGCGTCTCACACTCCTGCATTCGGACGACTCGCTACTCGGGCTCGTTCGACCCCGGCGGATGCTTGCGGTTCCGCACCTTTTCCTTGTGCCGCCGCAACTGCTCCTCGACCTTGTCCACGACAAGATCGACCGCCGCGTAGGCGTCCGCCTGTCGCTCCGTGGCCACACAGGGATCCGAGCCGGCGACGTGCGCGATTACCTCGACGGCGTGCATCCCGTTGTTGCCGTCGACAATCACCTCGATCGACTGAATGCGGTCGTAAAACCGCACGAGCCGCTCCGCCTTCTCTTCGCAATAGGCCTTGAGGGCGTCGCTCACCCCCATGTGGCGACCTGATACCTTTACCTGCATCCGCCACGCTCCTTGTGCGGAAGGGCGCCCGGCCGCCGCATGGGCCGCAAGCATTCGGCCCGACCTCCCGAACGGCGGCGAACCCAGGCGGGTCCGCATGGGGCCAAGCCAGCGCCGCCCCCCAGAACGGTACGCGACGCGCGACCACGGGTGCGAATGTAGCGGAAGCGCGCCGGGGCCGTCAAGAACGCCCGCCACGCTTGCCGTAACCCGTCAGCCGTCACCCGTAACCGCATGAAAGCACGGGAATTTGCGCATCCGCGCCGCGGCCGCGGCGCCGAGGTGCGAGATTTCCTGCCGAAAGCGCCAACGCCCCGCGAGCTGCCGGCGGCCTGTCGAGTCGGCGTTTCGCGCGCGTACGGCCCCGCGCCGCCGCGCGCCGCTCCGGCCGCGCGAGGGCGCGGACCGCTACGCGCTGGCGCGCGGCGCCACCCGCTCTTCGCTACTCACTCTTCGTTCTTCGCATTTCGCCACTTGCCACTCATTACTCACTCTTCCCCGCCGCTACGCGCGCGACAGATACCGCTCCAGCAGCACGCCGTAGCGCTCGCGGACCGCCGGCGTGATCGCGCCGGGCTGCGACCAGATCGCCAGATTCAGCGCCGTCGCGTGCTGCGGACACGCGGCCGGCTTCCGCTGCGCGAGGGATGCGATCGCAGACTTGAACAGGGTGACCGCGTTGGCGGTCGCCGCGCGCAGGTGGCCGATGATCTCCTCCAGCAGCGCTTGCGGCGTGGCGCCGGGGTCGTGCGGCTTCCAGCAGTCGTAGTCGGTGACCAGTGCGACGAGTTGATAGCACATCTCCGCTTCGCGCGCCAGCTTGCCTTCCGGCATCGCCGTCATGCCGATCAGGTCGCCGCCCCACTCCCGATGCATGCGCGACTCGGCCACCGTGCTGAACGCCGGACCTTCCATGCACACGTACGTGCCGCCTGCGTGAACGGTGCAGGAGACGCTCGGCGCGACCGAAAGCAGCAGCTTGCGCAGTTCGCCGCAATACGGATGCGCGAACTCGACGTGGACGGTCAGGCCCTCGTCGAAGAAGGTGCTCGGCCGGCGAAACGTCTTGTCGATGACCTGGTCGACGACCACGAGGTCGCGCGGGCGGATTTCCGGGCGCAGCGAGCCGACCGCGCCGCTGGCCAGCACGTGCGTGACGCCGAGCGACTTGAGCGCGTAGATGTTCGCGCGGTAGGGGACTTGTGTCGGGTTGAGCGTGTGCCCGGCGCCGTGGCGGGCGAGGATCGCGATCTCCAGGCCGTGCCACTCGACGATTCGAATGGGGCTGCTGGGCGGGCCGAAGGGCGTGGTGGGGCACACCTCGCGTCCGGCCCCGTCGCCGAAGAGCGCCTCGCCCAAACCCGTGCCGCCGATCAGCCCGATCATGCGTATCCTCCCGGTTGTGCGCCGGGATTATACTGCGGGCGTGATTGGACCTGAACGCGGCCGGACTCGGCGCTTCGAGGTTGCGCAGGCTCCTCCGATCTCGCCCGCAGCGGATTGCAGGGGAATACGGCATGAATATGCAGCACCACGTGCGCGAGATGATCGAGATTCTCGACGCGCCAGAGTCCGACGACGACGAGCGCGCCATGGCGCTCCACACGCTGCACGAGATTCTCTTTTCGGAACAGCGCGACGGCAGCGTCACCCTCGAACACGTGGAAGAGTGTGCTGTCGCCCATCAGCCGGACGGCGCCGCCGAAAAGGCCGAGCTCGACGACGAAGAGCGCAGGTTCTCGGAGCGTCTCCAGGCGGCGATGGATCGGAGAGGGATGAACCAGACGCAGCTTGCCGATGCGCTCGGTCTGCACCAATCGGCGATCTCGATGATGCTGTCGCGGAAATGCCGCCCGCAGCAGCGCACTGTTCGCCGCCTGTCCGAGGCGCTGGGCGTTTCTCCGACGGAGCTCTGGCCGGGCTGAAATGCGCCGATCGGCATGAGGCGCGACGCTGCGCCGGCGGACTCGCCGGAGACCGTATAATCCCGCGGGCTACAACGGCGACGCACGGCCGGGGCTCGATCGGGAACACTCCATGCAACATGAATCGCGGCGCCTCGTTTCGCGGCAACTGACCATCGCACTCGCGCTCTTCGGCGTGGCACTCGGCGCAGCCCGCGGCGCTGCAGCCCAGACTCCGCCCGCGGCTTCCGCGCCGGCCGGCGAAGTGCGCGTCGAGTGCCCCGTCGTGGCCGACGCGACGCTCAGCGCCCTGCCGCCGGTCGAGCCGGATTACAACGACGGCGCGGCGCCGCTGCTCCGCCTGCTCGGATCGCAGCGCTTCGCGGCGCTGCGCTTCGACCTGAGCGGCGCAGCCGGCCTGGAGGTCACCGGGGCGACGCTCCGCTGCCAGCGCGCGCACGAGCTGCTCGTGCGCGTCGGCGTCAGCACCATCTCCGACGGCGATTGGCACGAAGGCAGCAACGTCGAACTTAAGCCGCAGGTCGGGAGCGTCTGTTACAACGCGGCCGCGTACGCCGATCGCCCGCGCGACGCGAAGCCGTGGGCCGGCGGGGGCAGCACCTTTGCCGACGTGACGTTCGGCAACGGCGGCTCGCGCTGGGCGACCGTTGTGGCGAAATTCGACAAGGCCACGCGATTCTACGAAATTCCGATCCCGCTCGAACTCGTGCAGGCGATGCTTCAGGGCGCGCAGCGCCCGGAGCTCTGTCTGGCCGACGACTTCGGCCGAACCGAGCCAACCTCCGCGATTCTCTCTCGCGAGTCGCCGAATCCGCCGGTGCTGATTCTCACTGGGCGAGCCGTCGCCGGCGGTGCGTCGGCCGCGCCCGCGGGCGTCGTCGTAGAGCGCGACGCTGTCGGGATGGAATGGCTCACGTTTCAAGCGCCGCGCGCGCTGGGCTTCGAGGCGTATCTGAGCGAGCGGCCGGTCGCGTCCGAGGCTGACTTAGCGGGCGCGAAGCGCCTTCCGAACTGGGCGATGCCGGCGCCGGGGCTGGGCGCGCTGCGCTGCGAAGTCTCGATCCATCGCGAGCCTGCGCATCGCTATGTCGCGGTGCGCGCGATGGATCGCCTGGCGGGCTGGTCGGCGCCGGTGTCGGCGGAGCTGCCGCGCGCGGTCTCGGGCGTGCCCGAATTCGGCGCGCGCGAGCTGCCGCGCTATGAGCTGCCGCGCGATTTCGACACGCCGTTCATCATCGACGACGGCCCGGCCGTCAGCCGCGACGGTCGCTGGATCCGCAGCGCCGGGCAGACGTGGTGGGATTCGCGCAAAGGCCCGGTTTCGCTTCAGGCGGGGCGCGGCGAATTCGTTTCGTTTCAGGTCGTGCTCTGCGGCGGACAGGCGACGTATTCCGTCTCGCTGGGCGACTGGCGCTCGCCGGGCGCGGCGGAACCGGCGCCGCAGACCGAGATGTCGCTGGAGCGCTTTGTCCGCGCCCGCCTCGGACAGGACAAGTTCGCGCCCGATCCCCTGACACCGTATTCGCCGGGCGCCCCACTGACGCTCGACCTGTGGACGCCGCCGCCCAGCGGCTCGCCGGCCGCGTCGTCGCCGAGCGCGGAATCGCAGCCCGCCGCGGCGCTGCCCGGTCCGCCGGACTCGGCCGCGATGCCGCGCGCATTCGTGCAGACGGTATGGATCGACGTGTACGTCCCGCACGGCGCCGCGCCCGGAACTTGGTCGTCTCGCGCGATCGTGGTTCGCGACGGCGCCGCCGTGCTCGACATGCCCGTCGAGTTGGAGGTTGTCGCCGCCGACCTGCCGGACACGCTCGGCTTCGCCGTC
The DNA here is from genome assembly GCA_964532435.1 of uncultured Planctomycetales bacterium. Lineage (GTDB taxonomy): Bacteria > Planctomycetota > Phycisphaerae > UBA1845 > Fen-1342 > CAZHIE01. Next base: position 11,397 of record CAZHIE010000031.1, on the reverse strand, counting down.
AGTCTGGGCGACTGGCAGACGCCGGCCGCGACGTCGGGCGTGCGTCCCGACGCGCCGGAGGGGTGGGCGCTGCTGGAGGAGGCGCATCGCCTTGCGCATGCGCATCGTGCGACGCTCGCGGTTCTCCCGTATCAGCCGGATGGGTCGCTCCATCCCGGCTTCGCGCCCGGCAGCGGCAGCAGTGGCGACCCCGCCGCGTTCGACTGGACCGCCTGGGACGAGCACTTCGGGCGGTATCTCGACGGCAGCGCGTTTCGCGGGTCGCCGCGCGCGGGCGTGCCGGTGGCGCATTTCGTCCTACCCGTTACGCTCGGCTGGCCCGCAACGTTCGCGCCGAAGCGCGCCGCGGGAAACAGCCCTCTGGCGGGCAAGTACCACCACCGCGCGACGACCACCGAGCCGGGACCGGGACGCCGGCCGGGGCCGCCGCTGGACTCGTATCTCGCCTGGCCGATCGAGACCGCAATGGGCGAGGAGTATCCGCGCGCGCTGGCCGGCGGGCTGCGCAACATCCTCGATCATGTGCATGAGCGCGGCTGGTCGCAAACCGAGTTTCAGCTTTCGCTTCAGATGGTCCCGGGCGCCCGGGAGAAGGCGAGCTGGTGGGTGCTGCGCAATCCGCAGACGATCGACGACGTCGGCGCGCTGCGCTACTGGTGCGGCCTGTTTCGCGATCAACTGTCGCACGCGCCGGCGCGCGATGTCCGCGTGCGCGTCGACCTGGAGCGGCCGGAGCAGGAGCGCGGCCTGCTCAGCGGGTTGGCCGATCGGTGGGTGCTCGGGTCGCCGGTGCTGACGCGCGGGCAATATGTCGCGACGCGGCCGGAGTTGCGGGCCGGCTACTGGGCTTCGGGCGAAGAAGTCGATCCGGAATTGGGCTGGTCGTCGATTCTGCGCTGGGTGTGGGCGGCGCGGCTGGTCGGGGCGCGCGGTGTCGCTCTGCACCACTCGCTCGGTTCCGCGTCATCGTGGGGTACGGCGTCGGCGGCGGCGATGATCTATCCGCGACAGGCGCCGGGCGACGCGCTGCGGCCGTCACTGCGGCTGAAGGCCCTTCGCCGGGCACAGCAGGACGTTGAGTGGATCGATCGATGGCTGGCGCGATCGGGCGGGGCGGATGTGCCGGAAGGTTACAAGCTGGCGATCTTTGGGAGCGAAGTAATTCGTCACACCCATGCGAAGGTTCCGTATTGGACGACATATCTTCCGACGATCGAGCTGCCGGCGCGGCTGGATACGGTGAGTCTGGAGGAAATTCGCCGGGCGCTTCGCGGCGCGCGGTGAGCGCGCCGGGGTTGGTTTTTAGGCGCGCGGGGCAGGGCGGCTGAATCGGTTCAGGTGGCTGGAAACGCCGCGCAGAGCTTCGCGCCGCTCCGCCTTGCTGAGCCTCCCGCTATCGGGCCTGCCGTTTTCCGGCCGCGTCGCGCGCGATTCCGATTGACCCCGCCCGGCTGCTCTCGATAAGCTCGGAATTCGGCCGTTCGTGCATTTTTCCTTCAAATTTCCCGTAAGACCGGCGGAACCGCGAGCGAATCCGCCGTGGGTGAATTCTCTATCGCCAGGAGCCGCGCATGCGCCTGCATCGATGCACCGTTTTGGAGATGGCGCTGGTCGCCATGTTGCTCGCCGGCGCGCCGCGGGCGCTCGCCGGCGGCTTCTCGTATCAGGGCCTGCTCAAGAGCGACGGCGCGCCGGTGACGGGAACGTATGAGCTGGAATTTACGCTCTACGACGACGACACCGCCGGCGAGCAAATCGGCGACCCGGCCGAGGTCTCGGCGACCGTGACCGGCGGTCTGTTCACCGTTTTCCTCAATGAAAGCAGCGAGTTTGGTTCGCTGGCGTTCGCACTTTCCGGCGCGGAATACTGGCTTCGCATCGGCATTCGGCTGCCGGGCGAATCGGAGTATGAGTATCTCGGGCAGCGGCAGCGCGTCTCGCCCGCGCCGTATGCGCTCGTGTCCGGAACGCTGACGTACATCACGTCGCAGGACGAGCCGAGCGATCGCGAGGCGGTGATCTGCGTCGAGCTTGGCGGCATCGGCCGGGCGGCGAAGCTCATTTCGTCCAGCGCGCTGAACACGTTCGACGTATTCCGCCTGGAGAGCGCCGGCAGCGGCGACGCGTTGAAGATCACGACTACCGGCGTCGGCGCGCCGCTGCACGCCCGCGCCACGGGCAGCGGCGTTGCGGGGCTGTTCGAGATTTCCAACGGCGCCAGCGCCAGCGACGCGCTTCAGGTGCTGACCAGCGGAACCGGCCGGGCGCTGCGCGCGACGGCCGCGAGCGGCGTGGGGCTGCTGGCGGAGAGCGGCAGCGGCGTCGGCCTGCGCGCGACCAGCGTCGGCGGCACGGCGCTCGACGTGGTCGGCGGGTCGGCGTTCAGCGGGTTGGCGGCGTTCAACGCGACGGTGCCGTTCTCCGTCGCGAGCACGGCGCGCGTCGACAACCTCAACGTGGAGTTCTTCGACAGCCACAATCAGGCGTTTTATCGCAACGCGACGAACCTGAACGCCGGCACGCTGTCGGATGGGCGGCTATCGCCAAACGTGACGCTGCTCGACCTGGCGCAGACGTTTAGCGCCAGCAAGACGTTCGCGGCGCAATCGTTTTTCAACGATTGCGTCACGATCTCGAGCGTCGGCTGCACGGCGGCGCTGATGGTGAGCAACATCGGCGGCGGCGCGGCGCGCTTCGACGGCGGCGTACACGTGACGGGCGGGCTGACGCGCGCGTACACGGTAGGGACTTTCAACTCGGCCGCGCCGCTGGCGTATGCGTCCATCGACGGCGTGACGGGAAACGTGGTCTCGGGCACGCCGAACCTGTCGAGCACGTGGGACGGCGGCGCGTCGCGCTACCTGATCTCGATCGCGGGGGAGAACTACACGGTCGGGCAGTATGTGTCGATCGTGACGCCGGTGATCACGGGCCCCGCGCCGCCGGTGCGGATTGCGACGACGTCGGCGAATCCGCCGCAGCTCGTCGTGCGGATTCTGGATGACAACGGCACGCTCGTGCAGCAGGGCTTTCACGTGCTGATCTACAAGCCGTAAGCGCCATTGCGAGCATGGGTCGCACGTTTTCGGTTGCGGAGAAACTCTGGATCAGAGCCGCGACTCCGGATCAGAGCCGCGACCGTAAGGGAGCGCGGCGACGTTTTGCGACCCACGACGCGGCTCATCCGCCGGCTTCTTCGTCTCGGTCAGGAAGCTTGGCTGCTC
>CAZHIE010000031.1:0-8073 GCA_964532435.1 uncultured Planctomycetales bacterium | reverse complement strand
CACGACGCGGCTCATCCGCCGGCTTCTTCGTCTCGGTCAGGAAGCTTGGCTGCTCGCATTTCTTCCAGAAAATCGACCGGCCTCAATACGCGCAAGCCGGGGAACCGCTGCCTGAATGAGCGACCTTCCGCCGTCGTGGAATCCATGAGCGCCAGCAAGTGCCGATCGCGGCTGACGATCAGCGGACTGAACGCATTCGCCGGCCGGACCTCGCGGATTGATCAGCGCTTGCGCGAGGATCACGCAATCGAACACGACACGCGGTGGCTCGCGGGTCACGGGCTTCGCTCGCCCTGCTTCTCGGCGCGCATGGCGTGCTTGGCCGCCTCGAGCATGTCGCCGAGCTCCTCGTCGGTCATGCCGCTCTTGAGGAACTCCTGATAGATGGGCCCGCTGATTTCTTCCAGCGTGGGCCGGCGCACATCACGCTCGACGATGGCTCGCGCGAGTTCGGCCGGCTGCTTGCCCGCAGCGGCCGCCCGCTCGCGTAGGCGTGTTTCGGCTTCGGGCGAGAGCGAGATTTCCAGATTCATGTCGATCGATCTCCGCTCCCATGTTAGCACACGAGCGAGCTGCGGTCACAGCCTTTGAGCTCACAGCATTGAGGAGCCCCAGCGATTGTCGGATTTTGCGGACCGCGCCTTGCGCGAGAGACTACCAAAGCGGTTGCTGAGAAACGGGAGCGCACGCCACCGCACCGTTCAGCGGAATTCCGCCGGCAGCTCCGCCTCGCGCTTGAGGCGCTGATACGTCTCGCGCACGGCTTTGCGAAACTCGTCAAGCTTCATCCACTGCACGTGCCCGTCGCCGAAGAGCACGTTCGTTCCCTCTTCGCCGGTCAGGCGCTCGTAGGCGAGCACGTCGTTCGCCGGGTTGCCGCGGCCGGGGCTCTGGCCGGCGATGTAGACATACGAGCGACCGTCCGCTTCGTCGCGCGGCGAGCGCAGCATCTGCTCCGTGACGGCGCCCATGCGGATCAGCGCGTCGAGATCGGGCGGAAACTTGTCGGCGTTGTCGTTCGCGTAGACGTGACAGCCCATGCCGATGCCCTTCAGATTCGACTGGCTGACCGAGCGCTTCGCGATCTCCCGCGCGCGGGAAAGCGAGGGCAGGAGGATCGAGACGCCCATCGCGGCCGCCGCGATGCCGACGGGGATCGGCCCGCCGCCGCCGATCTGCGCGTAGAGCACGCCGTCGGTTTCGCGAGACGTGGTGCAGACCGTCTGCCGCACGTTGGTCAGCGCCTCCTCGACCGGCGGGACCAGCAGCAGATCCGCTTTGGCCGACTCGGGCGCCATCGAGAGCAGCGCATTGCCCGCCAGCATGACAAGCGGATAGATCGAGCGCAACAGCGCGCGATCGTCCGAATAGCTGAACGACATGATCGACTGCGGCAATTTCGCCCGCACAGCGGATACATCGGCCACGTCGAGAATCGATCCGCCGCGCGTCTTCGCGTCCACCTGTGCCGCGGCCGCCGCGACTGTCTGCGGAACCAGACCGAACACCCACCACCCGTCGACGATGCACCACGCGGGCGCGACGGGGCTGGGCACGCCGCCGATGACGACATAGTGGATATCGCGGCCTGCGTATTTGGACGTCTGCACGGCGAGGCGCACGTCCTTTTGCAGGAGCATGGGGCGCGCCATTTCGACGATTCGCCGCAGCGACGCGTCGATGCGGGCGGCGTCCTTCGCCTCCGCGACGAGCACCGCTCCGGTGAAGAGCACGCCGCCCTGCGCCGGCGCGTCGAATACCGCCCACGTGTCGCCGAACGCGGGCAGGAGATCGTCGGTGATCGAAAATCCGACGAACGCGGCGCTCATGCCGGCCACGCTGCGCAATTGCGCCGCGGCGGTTACGTCGATCGCCTCGGCGGTTTCCTGCACGCTCTCCCAGAATTGCGCGAGGTCGAAGTTCCACACGGCGCCCCAGTAGGCGTCTTTGGGGATCAGTTTCAGGTCGCTCTCCGTCAGCGGCTTCTGTCGCCAGAGCGAAAGCACGCCCTTGTAATCGCCGGTGACGTGGAGGAACGTGCGCTCGCTCGGGTTGTCGGCCGGGCCGCTCGAGTGGCCGAAGATCGACGCGAGCGACTTGGCGCCGAGCGCGTCGAGAATCGTGTCCAGCTCGGGCGGAAGCTCCGCGCCCGACTTGCGGGCGGCGTCGAGCACGCGCGCGAGCGCCGACTTGACGTCGAAGAAGAACGTCATCCCTTTGCCGGATTCATCTGCCCCCGTTCTCTTTCGCCCCAGCACGAATTCGGGATTGTCGCGCACCGATCGGTCGGCCGGGCGGTCGATGCGCTCGATCGCGACGCGCGCGGCCGCCTCGCCGATCGAGAGGACGACGTGCCCGCGATGCACGCCCCACCAGAACGTCATGTGTGAATCGGGGACTTCGACGCCGCGCAGCGTCGTGTCGGCAATCGTCGTCTCTTTGCGTTTGTTCGCCGGCGCCTCCGCCAGGAGCGATTCGAGGAGGGCGATGATGCGCGACGAGCCGTCGCCCGCGGCGATCACGCCGAAAACCTGGAAGTCGGGCTCGGGTCCGCCCGCGATGTCGATCCAGGCGAAGATGCCGGGTGACGCGGCCAGGGGCTCCACGGCGTCGAGCAGCTTGGTTACGTTCGCGGCAAATTGCGGCTCGTCGATGGCGCCGGCGACCATGTGGATGGTCGCGAGAGTGCGGGCCCAGTTGGCATCGTCCGTCGCGGCGAGCCGGTCAAAGGCCACGCACGCCAGCGTCGTCTCCGGCGCCAGCGGCAGCAGGTCGCGCTCGGCCGCGCGCAGCGCCGCGGCGCCCGCCAGAAGTGTCAGCCCGACGATGAGCCGCCGCGCGAGTCGATGGTGCGACATGTCCCCGTCTCCCGCATGCCGCCCGCCGCGGGCGAGCCGGCCATGCACATTTCACGCGTTTTGAAAGTTCCGAACGGGAAGGGCCACGCGGCCACCGCCCCGCCGGCGCGGCAGTATACTCTGCCTCCCGCAACGTTGCGGAATTTCCGGCCGGAGACGTCGATGCACCGCCTGGGCGTGGTCTCGTTTCTTAATGCTCGACCGCTGATCGAAGGGTTGTCCGACCGGGGCGGCGTGGAGCTGACGCCTGACGTGCCGGCGCGGCTCGAGGCGCTGCTTTCGGCCGGCCGGGTGGATGCGGCGCTGCTTCCGATCGTGGATGTATTGCGCAGCGGCGGGGCATATCGGGTGGTGTCGGACGCCTGCATCGGATGCGACGGCGAGACGATGACGGTGCGGGTGTTTTCGCAGGTTCCGCCCGACCGCATTCGCCGCCTGCATGCCGATACCGATTCGCACACGTCGGTGGCGCTGGCGCGCGTGCTTTGGCGGGAACTGTATGACCGCGAGCTGGAGCTGGTTCCGCTCGACGCGCGGCGCGGCGCGATCGACTCGTGCGAGGCGGTGCTGTTGATCGGCGACAAGGTGATCGATCCGCGACGCGGCGGCTTCGCGTATGAGACCGACCTGGGCGGAGCGTGGAAAGCGCACACCGGCCTGCCGTTCGTGTTTGCGGTATGGGCGGCGAAGAGTAGCGAGGATCGCGTAGCAAATGGCGAGTTGGTGCGGAATCGCGCCGCACGCGACCTGCTCGGCGAGTTGCTGAGCTCCGCGCGCGACCGCGGCGTCGCCCGCGCGGCGGATATCGCCCGGGCGCAGGGGCCGGCGCTGGGCTGGCCGATCGAGCTGGCCGAGCGATACCTGACGCGCTGTTTGCGGTTCACTCTCGACGCACAGATGGTGGCCGGCGCGACGTTGTTTGGCCGATTGTGCGCCGGCGAGGGGCTCGTGCCGGGTGATGCGGAGTTGGCGTGGCCGGGGGAGTTGCTTGCGGATGCGGCGCGATGAGGAATCCGCGGGTTTCAGAGGTCGTCGTCTTCGACCATAGCTTTGAGCTGAGCAAGACGTGCGCGCAGGTCTTCGGGCAGGGCGGCGGCGACCGCGTCGTCGATCAGTCCGACTTCGAGCATGTCGATGACGTGAGCCTGGTCTTTGGGACGAAAGGCGGTCAGTTTCAGCCTGAGCAGCGCCGGGATCGTCGCGACCCAGTAATCCTCGTCTATGGCCCGGACCCGTTCATCGACCGCGGGCGCCGGATACAGGCTGGAGGGGCGTACCTTTTGTCCGGCCAGCAGAAGATGCACGCCGGCCTTTCGATCGTTGTCGGCGGGATCGACGAAAACAATCAGCGATCGCAGGTTTTCGCGGCGAAATCCGACGGTCCCCAGCGCGGCCGTAACTCGATCCACGTCGTCGGGTCGAACGAGTATGTCGACGGCGCGCGTGGATCGCACGGCTCCCCGATCGCGCGTGGCGACCCAAACACGAACCGCGTTTCCGCCGACAATCGCATACGGAATCGCCGCCGCATCGAGCGCCGCCGCTGCCCGTGCCGCCCGGCGCTCAACTCGTTCGGAGGCCATCCAGGAGTCTCGCAACGGTGTACCACGAATTACCATACTCAGATTATGACTCGGACGAGCCATCCGAGGTGCTTGTTGAGACGCACACGCAAGACACGCGGAACCAGCGCAACTGTCAGCTTGACGGATTTGCACGTGCGATGAAGCTCGACTCCTATGATGGCTTCGATGTCGGGCTTCCGCCACAGATGGAATGAGAACTGAGCAATGACGAGTGAAACACCGAGAGTCGGACAAGATTTACAGTGGCCCGCATCCGACAGCCGCCGAATTTCCGACGTCGACGCCCTCGCCATGTACCGCGAGCTCAGCATCCACGAGCTGGGCCGGCGGGCTTTCGCGCGATTGGCGGAGCTGCATCCCGAGCCGTATCGAACGTACGTCGTCGATCGCAACATCAACTACAGCAACGTCTGCACCGCCAAGTGCATCTTCTGCAACTTCAAGGCCGACCCCGGCGACGACGACGCCTACACGCTCAGCTTCGCGCAGATCGGCCGGAAAATCGAGGAGCTGCTCGACATCGGCGGCACGCAGATTCTGATGCAGGGCGGCCTGGTGCCCGACGCCGATCATCCCAGCGGCGACGGCCTGCCCTTCTCGTGGTATCTCGACCTGCTGCGCTTCATCCAGCGCGAGTATCCGGCCATTCACATCCACGCCTTCAGCCCGCCGGAGATCTGGGCCTTCGCCGAGGTCTATCGAATGCCGCTGCGCGACGTGCTGCTGCGGCTTCAGGAGGCGGGTCTGGCGACGATTCCCGGCGGCGGCGGCGAGATTCTGGTCGATCGCGTGCGCAGCAAGATCAGCCAGGGCAAGACGCTCAGCGCCCAGTGGCTCGCGGTCATGCGCGAGGCGCACAAGCTCGGCATGAAGACGTCCTGCACGATGATGATCGGCCACATCGAGACGGTCGAGGAGCGCATCGAGCACATGCGCCTGCTGCGCGACCTGCAGGACGAAACCGGCGGCTTTACCGCGTTCATCCACTGGCCGTTTCAGCCGGAGGGGACGCCGCTCGGCCGGTGGAAGAGGCTGCCGAGCGAGAAGTCTGAAGTGGGAAGGAAGAATTCAGAAGTGAATGCCTCCGCGGCGCGGACGCATGGAGAAACGGCGCCGGCAGCGGGAACGGCGAAGTCAGAAGTGGGAATGAAGAATTCAGAAGTGAATGCGTCCGCCGTGCGGATGTACGGAGAACCGGCGCCGGCCGGGGGTCTTACTTCTGAATTCTTCATTCCCACTTCTGAATTCCCCCGGCCCCTCGCCGACGGCAAGCACCTGTTGCTGGCCGACGCGCATGAGTATCTGGTGATGCTCGCGCTCGCCCGGCTGTATCTGGACAACATTCCGAACATCCAGAGCAGTTGGGTGACGATGGGGCCGAAAGTCGGGCAGCTCGCGCTGTTTTACGGCGCCAACGACATGGGCAGCGTGATGATGGAGGAAAACGTCGTCAGCCAGGCCGGCGCGACGTATCGCCTCAGCGAAGACGAAATCCGCCGCCTCATCACGGACGCCGGCTGGCAGCCGCAGCAGCGCGACCAGTATTACCGCCCGATCCACACGGAGCGGCGGCGGCGGGGCGCGCAGCCGGCGGATGCGCTTCCGGGCGGCATTGGCCGGACACCCGAATTCGTCACGTTGACGCGCCCCGAGGCGACGTGACAGCGTTCGGCGCCTGCAAGGCAGCATCACGGCTTCAACGCCATACAGGGAACAGCCAGGCGCCATTGGTGACGCCTTGCATGTCAGACACTCTTCCGGTGATCAGGTTCACCATGAACGGCTTCGGAATCAGTCCCTTTCCTCGGCGGATGAAGACGGCGAGTTGCTCATTCGCGGCGGGTGCGGCCTGACTGAGTTCCTTCAGTCCGTCGCCCAGTTGCACGGCATTTCTGCCGTCGAAGTCGCTGATCATCCAGCAGTCGGTCGCCGCATCCTGGTAGAGCAGCCGGGCGGAATGGCGCAGCACGACGCCATCGTTCGAGGCAAACAGCTTTTCGCGCCTTCCATCGAGGTACAGGCGGAATAGCGTTGGCTCGGCGGAAGCTTCCCCAAATGTGTTGATTTTTGCTCCGAGCAGCGATTGCGAGTCGGGAAACCAATCGCATACCCGGAATTGCTCCGAATTTGCAAGCCAGCGCAGCGCCCCCGTCGACACGTCGATCAGCGCGACTCGACACTGCAGCAACTCTGCCAGATTTGTGCGACTCGCGTCGGCCGACATGCAAGTTACCGCAAGCTTCGCTCCATCGGGCGAACAGCGCGGCGAAATCGGCTTCGCGTCCAGCGGCAGCTCGTCGCCGAGCGACCGTTGCCGGAGCGAATTGAGGTCGATTTCGAACACGCGATTCGGGCCGCGCAAGGCGGTCTCGCCGCACACATAGACTCGATCATGATCGACCGAGAAGCTGCCCGCCGTGGACCACGCGCCGTCGAAGGGTAAGCGCAATACCGCGCCATTCCTGCGGTTCAGCAGGTACCCATCGATCCCGAGCGGTATTCCGCTGTCGGGTGTGTAAGACGGGTCGTGGCAGAATGCGATCCAGTCGAAGGATCGTTCGGGATCCCAGGCGCCGCGTTGATCCGACGACACCAGATCCGGGAGCTGCACTTGAGACGCCGGATCCGGCCCCATCCACTCGAAGCGATCGACAACCATCCCGGGGCAGCGCGGACCGCTCATGATCAGCCCGGACCGCGCGTCGATCCGGATCTCAATGCCGTTTGCCGCGTCCTGGAGCTGCTGCATTTTCAGCTCGGCGGTTCGCCGTCGCAGAGCATCTTCGGCGCTTAAATCAGCCTTCGCGAGTTCGCGCTTCAGAACCTCCAACGTCTTGGCGGCCCGCGCGTCGCCCGGCAGGCGCGCGATACAAGTGTCCGCGCCATCCATGCGAATCGTGGCGCCGCTCAGCATCGCCGCATCGGTCGCAAACGTCGGCATCGCGCTGGTCGCCAGTGCGTAGCTGGTTCCGAGCGGAAGCGGCGCCTCGAATGGCCGAAACCGGTTGAACTTCGGCGGCGTGTACTGCACGTACCAGGAGTTCGGCTCGGCGATAATCGCGTACAGAACGGTTTCCTTGTCCCGATCCACGAGGGAGAGCGTCTGGCGGAAGCGTTCGCCATACGCCTGCGCGTCGATGCGGATGACGGCGGCGCCGGGGCGCGCTTCTCCCATGCGGACGCGCCAGCGCGCTCCCTCGCGCTGATACCGCGACTCGCCCTGCAGTGCGCGGTCGACAAGCACCGCGACCGACGGAGCTTCGGGCGCCTGCGCAACGGCGACGTCGGCGAGATGGGCAACTACAATGATCGCCACAACGGCCGCAGGCGCAGTCGTACGCATCAAGGATCCTCCCCACGCATGAAAACGTGCGGTTTCACACAGAACGATCACGCGAGCGAGCATTGTGCGGTCTCAGGCGTTGCGCGCTCAAGCGCTGGCAGTCAGAAAACCTGGGCGCCGCTGCTTCGCCCGGACGTCGGGCAATTCCAGCGTCAGCGTCCGGTCGATTGCGTCGTTCGTGCTTGCATGGAGATTGACGCCTGATTCGGCGATGGGGCACAATCCGAAGCATGTTCGAACACTTCACCGATCGTGCCCGCAAGGTCATGGCGCTCGCCAACCAGGA
>CAZHIE010000030.1:0-30426 GCA_964532435.1 uncultured Planctomycetales bacterium | reverse complement strand
AGCGAGTAGCGAATAGCGAGTGGGGAGAGCGCGTCGCGCAGTCTTGAGTAGCGCGCTACAGGTAATGAGTCGCGCGATGCGTGTCGCGAGTTTCGGAGCCGCGAGCGTCAGCGAGCGCGACGTCCGGCCGTTGACGCTGTGAAAACAGCAAGAAGGCTTTCCGGCTCTTTCTCCCGCAACTCAATCCGCACGCTGCGCTCGCTGACGCTCGCGGCTCGGATCGAATGCTGCGCTCGCTGACGCTCGCGGCTCGGATCATTGCTGCGCTCGCCGACGCTTGCGGCTCGGAATGATCGGCCGGGACTCTCGCGCCTTCCTCGAAACGGAATGCAGCCGAGGGCGGCTGCGGTCCACAAAGAGTGGGCGGCTGCGGTCGGGTGGTTTACAGACTGATGGGCCGTGTCTTCACGCGGCCTGTGCGAAACGGGCGCGCTTCACGTCGACTTCGCGGATCAACTGCTCGAACGAGCGCGCGAATTGATCGATCCCGTCGCGCAGCAACTCGTCCGTCACCGCGCGCATGTCGACGCCGGCGGCGGCCAGGCGCCGCATCACGTCGTGGGCCTGGTCGAGATCGCGGTCGATCGTCTGTGCGACGACGCCGTGATCGCGGATCGCGTCGAGCGTCGCGGGCGGCACGGTGTCGACCGTGTTCACGCCGATCAGCGCGTTGACGTACATGCAATCGCCGTAGGCGGGGTTCTTGGTGCTGGTGCTGGCCCAGAGCGGGCGCTGCACGCGCGCGCCGCGCGCCCGCAGGTCGGCGAAGGCCGGCCCTTCGAAAAGCGCCTTGTACTGTTGATAGGCGAGGCGGGCGTTGGCGATCGCCGCCTTGCCGAGCAACTCGTCGAGCTCATCCTCGCCCGCGTCGATGCGCTCCTGAATCTGGCGGTCGATCAGCGAGTCGACGCGGCTGACGAAAAAGGACGCGACCGAGCTGACGCTTGCCAGGGGCAGCCCGCCGCGCTCGAAGTGGTGCAGCCCTTCGACGTAGGCGCGCATCACTTTCGCGTACATCTCCAGCCCGAAAATCAGCGTGACGTTCACGTTGATGCCTTCGCCGATCAGCGCGGTGATGGCCGGAATGCCCGCGTCGGTGCCGGGGACTTTGATCATGACGTTGGGCCGATGCACGTCGGCGAACAAACGCCGCGCGTCGTGAATCGTCCCGTCGGTGTCGTGCGCCAGGGCGGGGTTCACCTCCAGGCTTACGTAACCGTCCCGGCCGTGCGTCTCGTTGTAGACCGGCCGCAGCACGTCGCACGCGGCGCGGATGTCGTCGATCGCCAGCGCTTCGTAGATGTCGTAGGCGCTGCGGTGCTGATGGGCCAGCCGGGCGATGTCGGCGTCATAATCGCCGCTGCTGGAAATGGACTTCTGAAAGATGGTCGGGTTCGACGTCACGCCCAGCACGCCTTCCGCCACGTATTCCGCCAGGCGGCCGCTGCGAAGCAGCGCGCGGCTGATGAAGTCCAGCCAGATGGCCTGGCCAAGCTGCGAGATCTGGCGGATGCGGTTGGTCATCGGCGCGGCGCTCCCATGTGGGCTTACGCGGATTTCGGCGTCGGACGCGAAGGTCCGGCGCTACGGCTGCGCGGCGGCCTGTTCGTCGTGCCCCAATCGGGGGATGGATCGGAGCCGGCAGCCGCCGTTGCCGTCCGACGACAAACCATAGCCTCGGCCCGCGCCGCTGTACAGGCGGGCGGGCCGCCGGCCCCGCGCCGCCGCGCCGCCGGTATGATTCCCGCCGATGGCGCAATCGAAAACCAGACCCGCCGGAAGCCTCGAAGACACGCGCATGACGATCGGGGAGCACCTCGACGAGCTGCGCGTGCGCGTCGTGCGCAGCCTGCTGGCCCTGCTGGCCGCGTGCATCGTCTGCATCTGGCCGGCGAAATACCTGCTCGAGATCATCGCCCGGCCGGTCGTCCTCGCGCTGCGGCGACACGGACAGGCCGAGTCGTTTCTCGCGACGGCGCCGGCCGAGGTGCTGCTGCTGTACATGAAGGTCGTGCTGATCGCAGGGCTGATCCTCGCGGCGCCGTACGTGCTGTACCAGATCTGGGGATTCATCGCCGCTGGGCTGTATCAGAACGAGCGCGCCTGGGTGCATCGGCTGCTGCCGTGGAGCGTCGGGCTATTCGTGGCCGGCGTCGCGTTCATGTACGCCTTCGTCCTGATCGTGAGCCTCAACTTTCTGATCGGTTTCAACAACTGGCTGCCGCTGCCGTCGCCGGAGCCGACGGCGCTGGAGGCGGCGGTCCTGCGCACGCCGGACCTGGCCATTCCGGCAACGCAGCCGGGCATCGCCGACGCGCCGCAGGTTCCGTTTTATCGCGGCGACCCGCCGAATCCGCCGGTTGGGGCGGTGTGGGTGAACGTGGTCGAGAAGAAGCTGAAAGTGCGCTGGCCGGAGGCGACGTATTCGCATCAGCTTCAGCGGGACGACAAGCGCGGGCTGGCGGAAACGCACCTGAAGATCGGCGAGTACCTTTCGTTCGTGCTGATGATGACGATCGCGTTCGGGCTGGCGTTTCAGATGCCGCTGGTGGTTGTGTTTCTGATTCGCAGCGGGATCGTGCCGGCGCAGACGCTGCGGAAGTACCGGCGCGTGGTGATTCTGATCATCGTCGTCATCGCGGGAATCCTTGCGCCGCCCGATCTGCTGAGTCACCTGCTGCTGTCGGGGCCGATGATCCTGCTGTACGAGATCGGGCTGTGGGTCGGGGCGCGCGGCGGGCGTAAGGCGGCCGCCGCGTAGCGCGGACATCGCGATCGGGCGAGATTACATCCGGCCGAGGCCGCGCAGATAGCCGATCGACTCGGCGATGCGGTCGCACACGAGCCGTTCGCTGCGCTGCTCGCCCTCGATCCCCTCGATTTCCAGCGTGCATGGACCTGCGAAGCCCGCCCCGTCGAGCAGCGCGAAGACGGCCGGAAACGGCACGACGCCGCGCCCCAGGGCCGGGAAACACCAATGGCGGTAGCCGCCGTCGGTGTCCTTCAGATGCAGCGCCGCGACGAACGGCAGCAGCGGGCGCAGCTCATCGACCGCGTCGACGCCGTGGTTGTAGAAATAGACGTTGGCGGTGTCGAAGTTGACGCGCACGGCCGGATGATCGACGCCACGCATGGTTTCGATTGCGACCGCGGCGTTGGTGACGAGGTCGGGGTGGGTTTCGAGCACGATCGTCAGGCCGTGCCGCGCGGCCTCGTCGCCGGCGCGTCGCAGGCGCTCGTGGGCGAGCGACACGGGCGTGGCGCCGGCCTTGACGGATACGAACAGGATCGCGGCGTCGAGGGCGCGCAACGTCGGGCAGACCGATCGCACCTGCGCGGCGGCGTCGTCTCGCGCCAGATCGAGCGGGGCCTGCACGCTCGTCGCGCGCAGACCGAATCGGCGGAGCGCGGCGATCGTGGCGTCGAGTTGATCCGGTGGCGGCGCGGCGATCTCTACGCAGCGCACCCCAAGCCCCGCGAGATGCTCGTACGCCACGTTTTCGAACGGCGCGTAGCTGTGCGGGCGGACGGCGATCGGGCTGCGCGGGGCGACGGAGCTCATGCCGGCGGCTATTCGCCGGACCGCGCGTCGATGGCGCGTTCGAGCCGCTCGACGCGCGAGCGCAGGTCGTTGTTCTCCGCGCGCAGCGCCTCGTTGGCCAGCCGCAGCGCTTCGTGCGATTCGCGGAGCGCCGCGATGCCGCGGTCGCTCTGCGCGCGAAGCTCGCGCAGCGCGCCCGGGACGAGCGCCATCAGCGAGTCGTAGTTGACACCCAACATGCCGGCGCCGTTTTCGGCCACCGCTTCGGGCACGACCTCGCGGACCTCTTGCGCCAGGAAACCGATCTGCCGCGCGGTCGCGAAGCCCCACTCCGGCTTGGCGTCGTCGCGCCACGCGAAGGACACGCCGCGCAGCGCCAGCAGCCGATCGAGCGCCCCGGACAGCGCGCGAACGTCGGTCTTGAGCCGCGCGTCCGACGTGGGTGTGAACGCGGTCGCGAAGACGGTGCCGGTAAAGGTCGAGCCGCCCTCGGCGTAGAAACGGATGCGCCGCTGGCCGAGCGTGACGCCCGCGCCCGCGATCTCCAGCGAGTCGGACGTGAAGCGGCGATAGCTGATCTTGCCGGCGTTGGTTTCCTTGACATATCCGGCGCCGAGCTCGAGCACGTGGTTCTGCTCGATCTTCATGTCGCCGTTAAGGTGCAGCCGGGCGGTCGGCGAGATGACGCTGATGCCGACGTCACCGTCGGAGTCGATCAGGAACGGGATCGCGCCGCTGATCTGATCGGTGATCTCCAACGCGCCGGGGCCTTCAAAATTCGACCCGCCGGTCGAGACGATCGCGTATTCGCGCCCGCCGAACGAGGTGTTGCCCAGCCGCAGCCACGTGCCGAACGGATCGTCGCTGTCCACGCGCATGTTGTCGCGCGTCGGCCCGCCGGAGACGTGCAGCCGCGAGAGCGGCGTCGTCACGCCGACGCCGACGTTGCCCAGTCCGTCGATGCGGAGCCGCTCGGCGCCGTCCGTGAAGGCGGCCAGCGCCTGGTTCTCCGGCGCGGCGAGATAGACGCTGCCGGGAGAAGTGCCGGACATCACGTCGGAAAACGCCAGCGCGCGGCTGGTGATCACGCTGCCGCGCACGTCGAGCAGCGAATTGGGGAGCGGCGAGTTCGTGCCGACGCCGACGCGGCCGCTGTTCGTGTTGTGAATGTCCGAGCCGACGGCGGCCCAGTGATTGCCGGATCCGCCCGCCGGGCTGTTCAGCGCGTACAGGGCGTAGGGCGCCGCGGTAAGCGGCTGGCGCGGCGTGAGGACGGTGAAGGCCTCATCGTCGCAATTGCCGGCGACGTTGTCGGCCCGGACGGCCACTTCGATGAAGCGCTGATCGCCCGCGAAGGCGGCGGCGCCGAAATCGAGCGGAACGGTGAAAAGGCCGCTGTTGATGCTGACGTTGTCGCGGCAGACCGGCGTGCCGATCGGCGCGCCGCCGGACGCGGCAGCGTACAGCGAAAATTGAAGGTCGTAGGTTCCGCTGGCCGGGCTGCCGCCGTCCTTGAGCCGCCCCTGGTATGTAAAAGCCGTGGTCAGCGGCGTGTCGGCGAGTGCGGGGACGCCGGCCCACGCGAGCAGAACGACGGTCAGCACGGCGACGGACATGGATCGGCGCATCGTCGTATCCTCCGAACAAAGGCGAATTTCAAGCGCTGGGCAAACGGAGCGTGCGGCGCTCGCGGGCGCGCCGTCCAAAACGGCCCTACTGCGGCCCATGTTATCGCCCCGCCGACGCGCGAAGCAACCGAAATCCCTGATTTTGGCGATCTGCGGCGCGAGCGCTTGCAAGCACCGGGCAGGATGCCCGCCTCAGCGATCCCCCCGCCGGCGCTTGCCGCCGGGGTTTCGCCCGTTACAGTCCGCGACGAAATGGTTCCGGTGCGGATCGACAGTATCGTGAAGACGTTCGGCGCCGTACGCGCGCTGGACAACGTCTCCGTAAACATCGAGCGCGGCGAGCTATTCTTTCTGCTGGGGCCGTCCGGCTGCGGCAAGACGACGCTGCTCCGCACCATCGCCGGCTTCTACGAACCCGACGCGGGGCGGATTTTCTTCGGCGAACGCGATGTGACGCGCCTGGCGCCGCAGAAGCGCGATACCGGCATGGTCTTTCAGAACTACGCGCTCTGGCCGCACATGACCGTCGAGCAGAACGTGGCTTTCGGGCTCGGCGTGCGCGGCGTGACGCGGGCCGAGCGGCGCCGCCGCGCGTCGGAGGCGCTCGAAACGGTCCGCATGGGCTCGTATGCGCGGCGTCGCCCGAATCAGCTTTCGGGCGGGCAACAGCAGCGCGTCGCGCTGGCGCGAGCGCTCGTGATCCGCCCGAAGTGCCTCCTGCTGGACGAACCACTCTCGAACCTCGACGCGAAGCTGCGGCTGGAGATGCGCTCCGAGATTCGCCGGCTCTGCAAGGACGCCGGGCTGACGGGCATTTACGTCACGCACGATCAGAAGGAAGCGCTGAGCGTCGCCGATCGGATGGCCGTGATGTTCGGCGGCAGGATCGGGCAGGTCGCGGCGCCGCGCGAGATGTATCGCAAGCCGGCCAGCGCGGCGATCGCCGACTTTCTGGGCGAGACGAATTTTCTGGACGCCACCGTGCGCTCGGGGGACGGCGAGCGGCGAGTCGTCGACACGCTCGTGGGGGCGCTCGTTTCCGCGGCCGGGCCGGCCGCGCCGCGCACGGGGGCGTGCCGACTGTCGATACGGCCGGAGGCGATCGTGGTCGGCGGCGTGGAGAGCGGCGCGGGCGCGGCGAACCGGATCACGGCTCGGGTGCGCGACTCGATTTACCTGGGCGAGGGCGTGCAGGTGGCGCTCGAAGCGGGCGGAGTCGTGCTGCGAGCGCTGCTTGTCGAGCGCTGCGGCGCGAGCGCCCCGCAGCCGGGGTCGTCGGTGCAGTTGACGATCGATCCGTCCGACGTCGTGATTCTCGCGGCGTAGGCGAATCGTCCGCGCGGGCGGGCTGGCGAAACGCAAATGCGGTAGCGAGCCGCTACACTGTCGCCCGCATGGGCAGCGGCGCGCGGCACATTCCGATCCTGACGCTTGTCGGCATCGTCGTCGTCGGGCTGTCGGTCGTCGAACCGACCATCTGGACAGTGTTGCTGATCGAGGGAGCGCTGGCGGCGGGGGTCATCGCGTCGGCGGCTGGGTGGGGCGCCTGGCCCGCGGCGCGCCTGCGGGCGGCGGCGCCGACCGCGGCGCAGCAGATTTGCCTCGCGACGCTGCTGGGATTGGGCATATTGAGCTTTGCGGCGCTGTCGCTGGGCCTGGCGGGGCTGCTGCGGCCGGCGAGCGCGTGGGTTCTGCTGTGCGGGGGGCTCGTGCTCGGCGTCGCGAAACTTCAGGCGGCGCCGCGCGCCGCGCGGCCGACCGGCGGCGCGGCGCTGCGACGACGAGAGGCCCGGCCCGCGCTCGTGCTCGCACGAGCGCTATTGCTGGCGACGCTGGCGGCGCCGCTCGCGGCGGCGCTTTTTGGGGCGTCGCTGCCCACGGGGTTGCTGTGGCGCTGGGAAGCGGGCGGCTACGACGCGCTCGAATATCACTTGCAGGCGCCGCGTGAGTATTACGACGCCGGCCGCATCGTGTTCCTGCCGCACAACGTCTACGCCTCATTCCCGCAGCAGGTGGAAATGCTCTACCTGCTGCTCATGAACCTGCTGGCCAATCCGCTGCGCGCGTCCATCGCCGCACAGCTCCTGCACGCGCTGCTGGGCGTTGTCGCGGTCGGATCGATCGCCGCCTGGTCGAAGCCCGGCTGGCCGCGAACGCTCGCGGCCGTGATCGCCGGGACGATTCCGTGGATGGCGTATCTCGCCGCGCTGGCATATGTCGAATTGGGGTTGCTCGCCTTTACGGCCGGCGCGGCTGGAATCCTGCTCCAGGCCCGAACGCGCGCGGGACGGGACGTGCCGGCGGCGGCGCCGATCGCGGCTGGGCTTTGCGCCGGGCTGGCGTGCGGGTGCAAGTACACGGCGCTGGCGCTGGTTGCGGCGGCGCTGGCTTTGGGCTGGATGTTCGCGTCGCGCGAGCGCTGGACACGAAGGCTCCGCACCGCCGCGCTGTTTCTATTTGTCAGCGGCGCGGCGTTCGCCCCGTGGCTTGTTCGCAACGCCGTACTGGCGGGCAATCCGGTCTACCCGTTCGCCTACGAGATTTTCGGCGGGCGGGATTGGAGCCCGGCGCAGGCCGCGCAGTGGCATCGCGCGCACCACCTGCCTGACGACCGCGCGAGCCTGGCCGACCGCGCGAGCGTCGCATGGCATGAACTGGTCGGCGGCGGCGCCGCCGGCGCGCTCGAGCCGCAGATGCCGTTTGGCCTGCTCCTGCTGCCGATCGCGGGGCTGGGGTCGCTGGTTGCGCTGCGCTATCGGCGCGCGCGGCTGCCGATCGTCGCGCTGCTCGCGACCCTCGCCGTCTGGGCGGGCGCGACGCGCATGCCGGGGCGATTTTTGACGCCGATCATTGCGTACGTGGCGCTGGCTGCGCCGGGCGTTCTCCTGCTCGCGCGCATCTTGGCCGCACCCGTCGCGCGCCGATTTCTGTTTGTGGCGGCGATGACCGCCGCAGCCGGCTGCTGCGCGTGGTCGGGCGCCGAGCCGCTGCGAATGCTGGCGCAGCACGCGGCCGACTGGCGCCGCCGCACGAACATCAGCTACGCGCAGATGCTCGGCGCGTCGAAGGAGATGTCCGAGGTTCACGCGCTGAACGGTCTGGGCCCGGGCGCGCGGATACACCTCGTCGGCGACGCCGCCGTTTTCTACATTCGCCCGTCGCCCCTGTATTTCACTGCATTCAACCGCGACGCGTGGCTGCTGGCGGCGCGCGATCAGCCCGCGGCCGACGCCGTCGCCGCGCTGCGTAGGCAAGGCGCGACGCATCTGGTATTTTGCTGGCCGGAGATCGAGCGCCTCCGCGCGACGTACGGCTTTCCGGAGTTCGTCACGCGCGCGTGGGCGGCGCGGCTCGCGGCGGAGGGCGGATTGCTTCGCTCGCCGCCCGAGGCCGCCTCTTCCGGCGCGGTCTACGAGATTTACCAATTGCCCGGCGCGGGCGATCGCGTCGCGCCCGGCGCGCCCTGACGGATCACTGGATGCCGCCTCGTCTTGCTCGCAGCCCGCTGCCGCCGCGCCGACCCGCGCCGAGCGCTCTCGAATGAGCGCCGCGCGCGGCTGGCGCCGCTGGGTGTTGTCGCTGTTGCGGCTGGCCGTCTGCGCCGGCGCGATCGCCTACCTCGTCACCAAAGTCGAATGGCACGACCACCTCCAGCTTGCCGACGCCGGCCACACGCGCGTCCGCATCGTGGAGCGCGTCGGCCCGCCGGGCGACCCGACCGCCTATGTCGTGCGACACACCGACGGGCGGACCGAGCGCATCTCGCCAGAGCAGATCCATCAGACCGAACTCGGCGGGCGGACCGTCCCGGACATCGACCTGGGCGTTCCCAGCGTGGTGCTGCAAATGGACGCGCGCTGGGCGGCGCTGGCACTGCTGCTGTTCGGCCCCGTGCCGCTGCTGTCGTCGGTGCGTCTGGTGTGGATGCTCGCGATGCAGAATGTGCGGCTGTCGCTGTCGAACGCGATCAAGCTGACATTCGCCGGGAACTTTTTCAATTTCGCACTGCCGGGCACGACCGGCGGCGACATCTACAAAGCCTGGTGCGTGACGCGCCTGACCGAGCACAAGACCGAAGCGGTCACCGCCATCTTCCTCGATCGCGCCATCGGCCTGTTCAGCCTCATCATCGTGGCGGGCGCCATGATCCCGTTCGAGTGGAACCCGGACCGCTTCGGCCGTCTCGTGGTCGTGCTGGGCGTGATCTTCGCGTCGCTGATGATCGGCGCCGTGCTGGTCTTCAGTCGGCGGCTGCGGCACGCGATCCGGCTGCCGCAACTGGCCGCCATGCTGCCGATGGGGCAGCACCTGCTGCGCATCGGCCGGGCGACGGTCGCGATGCGCGCGCACAAGTCGCTGGTGCTCGGCGCATTGCTGCTGACGCTGTGCCTTCAGGTGATGGTGATGATCAGCGCGTGGGCGATGTCGCGCGCGCTCGGCATGGACGGCGGCCTTTCGTACTACTTCATCGGCGTGTCGCTGGGTTTCCTCGTCGCGGCGATTCCCATCTCGCCGCCGCAGGCGATCGGCATCATGGAAGCGGCGTACGTGCAGTTCTTCGTCCGCGCGCCGCTCGAAAACACCGCGTCGCAGGCGGTCGCGCTGGCGCTGGCGGTGCGGCTGATTCAGCTTGCCTGGGCGCTGCCGGGCGTGCTGGTCCCGCTGGCCGGGGCGTTTCGGCCGCGAAGGCGCGAGCTCGATTCGTTCGAGGCGGACGGCGCCGCGGACGCGCCCGGCGGATCGCCGCTGGCGGCCGCTACGCCAACGCGCACGGTGTCGCCATGAGCGCGCGGCCGACCCTGCCCGCCGCGAGGACGGAGCTGCGCTGGTTTGCGCTGGCGGTGGTGTCGCTGGCGGCTGCGATCTTCGCACTGCACGGGCGCTGCATCAGTTACGGCCTGTTTCTCGACGATTACGCGCACTATCGGCAACTTCGCGAGAGCGACTGGTCGCTGCGCGGACTGACCGACGCCTGCCGGCTGGAGCTGGTCGGGCCGGTGCTCGAAATGTGGTGGCTGCCCGACACGCTGCTGCGGTTCTTTCGCCCGGTTTCGTTCGGCGTGATGAAGCTGACGTATGAGCTGGCCGGCTGGAACCCGGCCGCGATGCACGTGATGTCGCTGGTCTGGCACCTGGCGGCTTGCACGTTGCTGCTGCGGCTGCTGCGGGTGATCGGGGCGGAGCGCGGGCTGGCGTGGGGCATGTCGGTGCTGTTCGCGCTGCATCCCGGGCACGTCGCGACGGTGCAGTGGATCGCGTGTCAGACGGAGCTGATGGTCACGGCCTTTCTGCTCGGCGCGACGCTCTGCTTCGCGCGTTACCGCCGCTGGCCGGGGTTCTTCGACCAGGTCGCGCCGGCGGCCGCGCCGCGCCGCGGACACGCCGCGTGGCTGGTCGGGTCGTGCGTGCTGTTCGCGCTGGCGCTGGGCTGCCGCGAAAACGCGGTGATGTTTCCGTTCGTCATGGCGCTGATTGACGGATTGGGCGTCTTGCGCCGCGCGGGCGGAACGACGGCCGGATCGGTGCGCCGCTTGCTGCCCCCCTACCTGGTCTTCGGCGCGCTGCTGGTCGTGTATCTGGCCGTGCGATCTTGGGCGCTGGGCGGCGCGGCTCTGCCGCCGAAGCCATACGTCATTCCGCCCGGCGATCCGACGTTTGTGGGCTTCATCTCGGGCAAGATGCTCTATTACGTGATCGGCGAATTCCTGCTGATGCCGATTGTTCCTTTCGGCGGCCAGCTCTACTTGGAAAGCGAGCCGTGGCTCTTCGCCGGACTGGCGGCGGGTGCGATCGGGCTGATGCTGTCGGTGCTGCCGTGGCGCGGACAGCGGCGCGTCGCGCTGCTGGCGATAGCGTGGCTGCTGCTGTTCATGTTGCCGACGCTGCCGGCGTTTGCTTCCCCG
Source organism: uncultured Planctomycetales bacterium (assembly GCA_964532435.1). Lineage (GTDB taxonomy): Bacteria > Planctomycetota > Phycisphaerae > UBA1845 > Fen-1342 > CAZHIE01. Next base: position 19,354 of record CAZHIE010000030.1, on the reverse strand, counting down.
CACCACCTGTACCTGCCGGGCGTCGGGTGGGCGATCGTGGTCATGCTGATTTTCCGAATGATCGGCGGCCCGACGCGCAAGGCGCTCGAAGGGCGCGCGCCGCCGGCCGCCGGCGCGCCCGCACGCGCATCCGCGGCCCGACTTTCCGGCGGGGCGCTGGCGCTCTGCCGCTTCCGCCGCGGCACGATGTGGCTCGGACTCTTCGGCATCGGCAGCCTGCTGGGCATGTTGACGCACTTCTTCGGCCTGGCGATGAAGACGGCCGGCGCCGTGGAAGATCAGGTCGTCGAAGAGGTCGTCCGCGGGCCGCGCAAGGTGGAGGACGGCGACACGCTCTACTTCGCCAACCTGCCCGTCATCGCGCATTACGTGCGGCTGGCGGTGGAGGAGGAGACCGGCAAGCGCAACCTGCGGGCGGTCGCGCTCAACTGGGCGCCGCGCGTGCTGAGCATCGAGCCGGTTCCGTCGGAGCTGCGCTGGATCGACGAGCGCACGCTGGAGCTGATCTTCGGCGACGACGGCGCGTATACCGGTCCGTTCGGATACCTGGCGCGCGAGGCCGGCGGCGGGCGCAGCCTGGCCGAGTTGGCCGCGGCAGGAAAGCAGCCCGATTTTCGCGTGGAGCTGCTGGAGCAGACGCCGTCGGGCGGAGTGAAGCGGATGCGCGTGACATTTCGCGATCCGCCGACGAGCGGGCCGCGCCATCTGTACTACGGCTCGAGGACGCGCTGGGCGCTGGAGCTCGCGCCGCCGCCGGCCGCCGCGTCGCAGCCGGGCGCGCCGCGCGAATAGCCTCACTTTTCCGGCTTGTTCATGCGCTGGAATTTGTCATTGACGCGGAGCGTGGCGGCCATCAGTTCCGGCTCGCAGCCGTTCTGACGGGCCGAGTGGACGATCGCGTTGCAGTCCTTCGGCAGGCACTTGCCGGAGAAGCCGCGCGCGTCGGGATGGACGAACGTGTGGTCGCGGCTGATGCGCGGGTCAGCCAGCCAGATTTCGCGCAGCAGGTTGAAATCGACGCCGTGGGCGCGGGCGATGTCCTGAAACTCGTTCACGAACGTCACCTTGACCGCGTAGAAGGCGTTTTCCATGTACTTGGCAACCTCGGCCGTCCGCGCGTCGCAGAAATAGTACCGAACATATGAATTATAGAAATGCTTGTAGACGTCCGCGGCGCGGCTGACTCCGGCGGTCGTTCCGCCCAGGACGACGAAATCGCGCTCGGCCATGTCGCCGAAGACGTGCCGCGTCGTCTCGCCCAGGTACTCGGGCTGAAAGACGATCTCCTTGCCGTATTTCTCGCGCAGGCGGTCGGTCGTGCCGGGCGTGACGGTCGAGCGGATGATCAGCAGCGGCGCCTCGACCCACGCGACGGCCTCTTCGACGATCGACGTGTTGCACGAGCCGTCGTCGCGCATCGGCGTGGGCACCGAGATGAAGACCACGTCGCAGCGGTTGATCGCGCCGCGGTTGCCCGCGAATTCCGCCTTGTAGGGATCGAAGATGACCGTCTCGGCCCCGCAGAGTCTTTGCGTCGCCGTACCCACGACACCGCCGCCGACCACGCCTACGCTGGGCTTCGCCACCTTCCACCTCGTCAGGAACCGCGTTTGTTTCCCCGCGGGCGACGCCGCCGCGCCGCACCGCGGGGATGATGATCGCCGGCGCGGTTGTTGGTCAAGCGTAGCGCTCACAGTCGCGAGTGCAGGCGAGCGAGACGGCGCAGATCCGGCGCGCTCGTCGACTCTTCGCCGGCGCCACGGCCGTTGACCCGCCGCAACACTTTGCGTCTACTGGCCGCATGATCGACATCGCCCCCACGCCGGCCGAAAAGTCCGCTCACCCCGGCGGACGCCGCCCCGGCTCGCGTCGCGCCGCCGCGCTGCTCGTGCTCCTCGCCGTCTGTCTGGCGCTGCTCGGCTGCCGCGGCAGCGCGGGAGGCCCATCCGCCCCCACCGCGCTGCCGGCCGAGAAATACGCCGCGCAGCGCACGCGCCCGCTGCCGATGCCCGCGCCGGTCCGCGCCGTCTGGATCGCGCGCTTTCACCTGGCGTGGCGTTCGCCGGAACAGGTGCGCGAGATGATCGGCCGCGCCGCCGACCTCGGTTTCAACACCGTGCTGTGGCAGGTGCGCGGAGAGGGGACCGTGCTCTACCCATCGCAGATCGAGCCGTGGTCGCGCGAATACGGGCATCGCGACCCCGGCTTCGACCCACTGGCCGTCGCGGTCGATGAGGCGCATCGCCGCGGCATGCGCATCGAAGCGTGGTTCAACGTCATGCCCGGATGGAAAGGCCCGCAGCCGCCGCCCATTCGCGAGCAGCTCTATTACTCGCGCCCCGCCTGGTTCCTGTACGACGGCGCGGGCCGGCGGCAGCCGCTCGGAGATTTCTACGTCATCCTCAACCCGTGCCTGCCGGAAGTGCGGCAGCACGTCGCGCGCGTCGCCGACGAGATTCTCCGGCATTACGACGTCGACGGGCTGCACCTCGATTACGTCCGCTTCGCGCTCGACACCGAGAAGGGCGCCGAGAAGCGCTATCCGCGCGACGAGCGAACCGTCGAGCTGTTCCATCGCGAAACCGGCCGCACGCCCGACGACGACCCCGCCGCGTGGGACGCCTGGCGCACCAATCAGATCACGCGCATCGTGGCCGACCTGCGCCGGCTGGTCGACACACGCCGTCCGGGCGCGACGCTGACGGCCGCGGTGAAGTCGACGCCGCGCGAGGCGCTGCGGAACTTTCAGTATGCGGCCGGCTGGCTCAACACCGGCTTGCTCGACGCCGTGTATCCGATGATCTACACGACTGACCTGCGGCGATTCACGTCGGACGTGGCGGCGTATCGGCGCGCCGTCGGCGACCGGAGGGTGATCCCCGGCGTGGGCATCTACATGCATACCGGCGCGGAGCAGATGAGGGCGCAACTGAGCGCGTGCCGCGGTTGGAACGGCGATTTCGCGTTGTTTTCGTACGAATCGCTGCTGCCGACGGCGCAGGAAGCGGGCCGGCCCGCGGATCGGCGGAGCGAACAGCAGCGCGAGATGCGGCGGGGCGTGCTGTCGCAGTTTCGCTGAGCGAGCTTCACGCCTCCACAATGCCCTCGCGAATCGCGTATCGCGCCAACTCGACGCGGTCGCGCAGGCCGAGCTTGCGCAGCAGGCTCGTGCGATACGAATCCGCGGTCTTGTAGCTGACGGTCATGCGGCGGGCCGCCTCGCGCAACGGCAACCCGCGCGCCAACAGCGGCAGCAGCTCCGCCTCGCGCCGCGACAGCACCCCGCGCGGCGCCAGCGCCAGCGTCGCCGCGTCGATCGCCTCGCGCGCCCCCTTGCTGAAGTACTCGTGACCCCGGGCCAAACTGGACATTGCGGCACACAGCTCCGCCACCCCGCCTGCCTTTACGACGATCGCGCTGGGCCGCGATTCCGCCCAGGTCTGCACGTGCTGCGCGTCGAAGCGGCTGCTCAGCAGCAGAATGTACGCCTCGGGCACCAGCGTGCGGACCATCGCGACCGAATCCACTCCGCCGGGCGGCGCGCCGTCCACGTCGGCGATCGCCAGCGACGGCCGCTCGCGCAGCGCCGCCCAAACCGCCGTCGGCGAGAAATCGGATTCGGCGATCGTCTCCAGGCCGCAAACATCGCGAAACAGCGCCCGATACGCGGCCCGGTTGAGCGCCGACTCGCCCAGCAGGTACAGCCGGAACGGACCGGGATCGGCCCGCCGCCGGGCGCTGTCGTCAGGAAGTTCGCGAGACCGGCCGCTCATCTGCGCACTCCGCAGCGTCGAAGTGGCAGCATTCTCGGGAGGCGGAACGGGTTTCTGCCATAGGGCAAACACCTGTAATTCCGCACCCGGACGTTTCAGGTGTCTGCCCGAGTCAAATTGCCCGCCGGGATGCCCCGGCAGGCGCGAGAACGCCAGCGCAATAAAAAAGCGAGTCCGGACGAGAGGGGAAGTCTCGCCCGAACCCGCCTTCGCGGCCTCGCCGCCGCGTTGTCCCGTCTACCGGCCCGTCACGGCGATCTTGCGCGGCTTGGCCTCCGCCGACTTCGGCAGGGTCAGCGTCAACACGCCGCTCGCCACCTCGGCGGAAATGCCGGTTGTGTCGATTCCTTCGCCAACCCGGAACGATCGCTCGAAGTCGCCGACGCCGTACTCGCGGAGCATGTATCCGCCCGCCGCGCCCGGCCGCGGCTGCACGCGAGCCCGAACCGTCATCTCCCCACGGTCGAACTGCACGTCGATGTCTTCGGCTCGCGCCCCCGGCACGTCGAGACGCAGCACGTACTTCTCCGCATCCTCGACAATGTCGACCGCCGGCGTGAAAACGCCCGCGCTGCGAGTCGCTTCTTCAGCCGCCGACGGCCGGCAGCATTCTGCTTTGTTGCTCAACATCGGTAGTTCCTCCCTTGTGCATGGCCTCGATGCGCCAGCCTCTCTTGCTACTGGCTCTTGACCGGAATGCGACGCGCCCGCGCGACGTCCGCCTTCGGAAGCACGATCGACAGAACGCCGTCGGAAAGCGTCGCCTCGATGTTGTCCGCGTTGACGGCCGCCGGCAGCTTGATGGCGCGGGCAAACCCGCCGGCGTGGCGCTCGGCGCGATGCACCACCACGCCATCGCGCTCCAGCGGCTTGAACGCGCCCTTGATCGTGAGTTCTGCGCCCATCACGGCGATGTCCACGTCGCCGAGCGCAAGACCGGGCACTTCGGCCTCGACGGAGTACTTGTCGCCGTCCTCCCAGACATTGAGCGCCGGCAAGCCCGCCCGCACGCCGTTGGTCGGGCGATCCCAGTCATCCAGCGCTCGGAACATTTCGCGCTGCAGTGCCGACAGCGGCGCCAGGTTGAATCCTCGCATGGCAAGCATGACCATCTCCTTTTCCCTGCGTTCGGTTTCTTTGCGTTCGTCGCAGCGTCGCACGCATCGGCGACGCGATCGCGGGGACGAAGAATCACGACGCGTGCCGTGGCGGCAATTGGCATATGCACATAGCTAACCAATTGCCCCAAAAAGACTTGCGAATCCGCCTAGGGTGCCCGCCACGCCCCGCTGCGTCTGTCATCCCGACAGGCGCGGCAGGCGCAACCCGGCACGCGCCGCACGAACGGCCTCATCCGGCCGTACGAAGTATGATCCGACGCGATCTCGGGAGACCGCCCGATGGAACAGCCGGACTTCGCCGCCGCGGCGATACACGAAAACATGCCGGCGCAGCGTGCTGCGCGGACATGGAAGGCGCTGCTCGCGCCGTTGCTTGCGCCGCTACGGCCGAATCTGGCGGGAGCATGGGTGCTGGCGGCCCCGCTCTGGATGCGCGTGCTGCTCGTGTTGCTGGGCTGCATGGCGATCGGCGTTGCGTTTCCGCTGGCTGGACTCATTGAGGCGACGATGAATGCAGCGGGCCGCCCCGAGGCACCGCCGCCCACGCTCGGCGATGTCTGGTCGGCCTGGCACGCGCGCGGTTGGTTCGGCGATGCGGAGTTGTTCTTCGTAGCAGGCGTGGCCGCTACGGCGCTGTTGCTCGCGTTCGCAGCATGGACGCAACTGGCGCACGTGCATGTGAGCGGGGCGGTGGCCGCAACGGTCGGGCGGCTATGCTGCGCCATCGCGGGCGTGCTTCCCGCGATCGCGGTGGTCGTCATTTCCGACATGGCGCTCGTGCGCCAGTCCGAAATCGACGCGCGGCTCGGCCTTTCGTCGTTCGACTACGCGCCGCCGCTGATCGCCGCGTCGGTCGTGCTGGTTGCCGTGTGGATCAGCCGGGCCGCGCTGGCGGCGCGTCCCGCATGGTCGATTGAGCGGCGCGCGCCGATCTGCGAAGGCTGCGGCTACGACTTGTCGCACCAGCCGATGGAGGCGCGCTGCCCGGAGTGCGGCCGGCGCGTGGCGGATTCGGTGCTGGCGGGCGCGACGCGCCGCAACGTGCGCTGGGAGCTGCGGCCGCGCGCGTCGCAGATCGCCTCGACCGCGGCTTTCGTGCTGCTGCGGCCGGGCGAGTTCTATTCGCGGCTGCACGTCCACACCGCGCCACAGGCGGCCGACGCGTTCTGCCGCGCTATGTACGTGCTGTTGGCGATCGTCGCGTTTCTCTGGTTCGGCGCGATGGAGATGGCGACCGCCCTGCTGAGCGGCCCGGGCACGCTGGCGGCGCGGCTGGAATCGTTTCTCTCAATCGCCCCGGTTTTCGCGATGATCGCGGCTGTGGTCTGCTGGTTTGGCCACTGCGTCGGCGCGTCGATCATGGCGACGCTGTGGGCCATGCGGCGCGAGGTGGCCGACTTCCGTCCCATTCAGAAAATCGCCGCGTATGAGAGCGCGTATCTGTGGGTGTTCTGCGGCACGTGGGCCGCGCTGGTCACGCTCTTCATCCTGACGGGCCGACTGCTGACGCAGGCGACGATACGGCTGCCGCTGGGCGTGCGGCCGGGGGTTGCGATCTTTCTGCTGACGACGATCGCGCTGGCGGCCGTGTGGGCTTGGCGCTACCGCGTGGCACGCTGCGCGGTGCGCTGGAGCAATTTCTGAGGCGGTTCGGCGGGCGCGCCGTCCGCTGTCTCGAACTGGGCGCGTATCTTCGGCAGCGACTCGGCGCGCTTCTGCAGGAACGCGGCGAGGCGTTCGCGAACTTCGCAGCGCAGCTCCCACAGCTTTTCGGCGCCCGCGGCGCTGACCAGCGCGCGCAGTTGCAACGCGCGCTCGGTGCAATCGGTCACCTGCAGGACGGCGACCCGCCCGTTCCAGTTCGGCGAACTCTCGACGATTCGGCCAAGCTCGCCGCGTACGCTCGGCACGTCGACGGTGTAATCGGCGTACACGATGACGGGGGCAAGCAGGTCCGTCGTGTCGCGAAATGTCCAGTTTTCGAAGCGATTCTGAAGGAAGTACTCGATCGGGATGATCACGCGCTTCAGATCCCACGACTTGACGACGACGAAGCTGGCCGTGATTTCCTCAATCGTTCCAAACTGTCCATCGATCACCACGGCGTCGCCGATCAGAATCGGCCCCGCGATCGCCACTTGAATCCCCGCCATGAGGTTGCCGAGCACGGATCGGGCGGCCAGGCCCGCGACAATTCCCGCGATGCCGGCCGACGCGAGCATGCTGGCGCCCAGCTCGCGGACGGCCGGAATCTGCATGAGGATGATCGCGCTGATCAGCGCGGCGATGACCACGTTCACGGCTCGCGTGAGAAGGCGGACGCGCGTCGCGATCGAGCGCTGCGCGGAGGGCGGCCGGCCGCGGCGCTCCGCCCGCGCGACGAGCAGTTGCCCGCCCACGCCGACGAGTGCGATCGCGCTCCAGCCGACCGCAGCGCACAAGGCCGCGCTCAGCACGTAGCGCAGCACCGACTCCAGCGGAAAGTCGTACGGGACCGAGGCGAACGTGAGCTGTACGGCGAACATCGGGACAATCACCGACGCCGGCAGGCCGAGCGCGCCAAGCAGCAGGTCGTCGATCCGCGTTCGGGAACGCTGCGTCAGGCGGCGCCCGAGCGAGCACAGCAACCAGTGCGTGCCGATTCCGCCGGCGACGGCCAGCCCGAGCACAACGCCGAGATAGGCCCACGGCGCCCACATCGATGTCTCTCCATGACCGGAGCGAGCGCCAACGCTTTCGGCCCCCCGCGCCGCCGAGCGGCGCTCAGCGCTGGCGGTCGCCGCGATCTCCGAAGCCCGACTTCACCATTGTGCGGGCCCTTGTTCGCCGATCCGCGCTGAGCGAGCGGCCGGCGTCGTCGCTCTCCTTGAAACGGCCATTCTCGTCGCGGCGGACATAGCGGGTGTCGCCGCGCGGAGAGATTCGCTCGCGGGCGTCGCTTTGTTTTCTTCGCCTTTCCACGCGCAGCTCCTGTAAGTGTGTCCCACGCCGCGCCGCCCGAATGCGTCGGCGTCGCGCTTTCTCCTTTTGTGAATACTGAATCACGAGGCTGAAGCGCGGATTAATTCTGGGCGCAGTCCGGCCGAGCGGTGCATTCCCGACACGGGTTGGAAACACTCCCAATGGCCATTCGGCCAGCGCCAGACATCAATCAGTAGCACACGAATTGCCATTGGCCCCTGCGCACAACGCCGCGCGGGGCGCTACGTGTTCCACGCAAAGACAAAGGAGGCATGACATGCAGGCGGACATCGGCACTCGATATCGAACGGGCGAGATTTGCAGCAAGTCGGGACGCTACACGTATGCTGGCTATCTGGACGGCAGCTCGCGGCCGGAGCCGGCTCGCGTCGAAACGATTGTCGCCTTGCGTGAGGGTGAGAGCTTTCCGCCGGTGCGCTCGTATGGCAAGCCATGCTGGTGGATCCTGGCGGAAGAGACGCCGCCGCTGGCATGCGAGGACGAATTGCGAATGGTGTCGGAAGGCGGTCCCGCGATCAGCGGGGAATAGGCGAACGTTTCTGGGGAAAAAGGATCTTGGGGGGCCGGCCTCTGGCCGGTCTCTTTTCTTGGTGAGCGAGAGAGACCGGCCGGAGGCCGACCCCAAAACTTCCCCCTACCGAGAAGAAGAGACCAGCCGGAGGCCGGCCCCCCCAAAAAAGAGGCCGGCCCCCAGCGGCGCGTCGCTTACGGCGATGTCACAACCATTCCCGGCCCCAGCAGCGCCATCACGAGCAGCACGACGAAGATGATCAGGAAGATCGCGAAAAGCACGCGGGCGATCCCCGCCGCGCCGGCCGCGACATTCGTGAATCCCAGCCCCGCCGCCACTAGCGCGATGACCAGAAAGATCAGCGCCCATCCGAGAAGTCCCATGACAATCTCCTTGTTGCGAGGAAGATCAGTTGCACTTCCGGCAGAAATCGTCGATCTCGCGTTCGAGCTGCTCCTTCTTCTCGCCGTAGCGCTCCTGGAGCTTTCCGACGAGCTGCTGACGTCGGCCGTCGATCACGGCCAGGTCGTCATCTGTCAGCTTGCCCCAACGCTCCTTCAAACGACCCTTCATCTGCGTCCAGTTGCCTTCCACCTGTTCCCAATTCACAAAGCACCTCCATCGACGGGCGGTCGCCCGGGTTAGCGGCCAAAACAGAACACGTCGCAGTCGTCGTTGCCGATACGGCAACTGGCGCCGCTGCTGAACACGACCAGGGACATCGCGACAACCACCTGAATGGCGAGAACCAGCCACTTCTTCGCGCGCATGTCAGTTCCTCCAGAAAGTGAGATCGCCCGGGGCTCAAACAAAACGCTTCACGCCAGGAACCATGACCGCGGGCGTTGAAGCGCGGCTGAAATCAGGGTGAGCGGACTTTCACGGAAGCGCGCCTCAGAAGACCCCGCCGGCGTACGTCCGCTTTTCACATCAATTTAAGAGCCGCGCGCGACTATTCCGTTGGCCCACCCGGCGCGGTGCGCGGGCGGCCCCTCTTCGGAAAGGAGATTCAGCGATGTACGAAGACAAGAACCAGACGGGATCGCAGCGCAATCGTCCCGCCGAGTCGGACGAAACGCGCAGCGCTACGCAGCAGCAACAGCGTTCGGGAGAAAGCGCCCAGCGCGGCCAGCAGGGCCAGCAGGGCGGATCGCAAGGCGGATTCCAGCGCGGTTCGCAGGGCGGCTCGCAGCAGGGCGGAATGCAGGGCACCGGCGGCCAAAGCGGCGCGCAGGGCGGCAATCCCCAGCGCGGCGACAAGAACCGCCCGGCCGGCACACAGTCGGGAACTTGCGGCGAAGGCAGCGAGTCGTCCGGCGGGTGCTCGACGATTCAGCCAGGCGCAAAGCGACAGAAGGACGAGACCGAGATGCAGTCTGAAACCGACTGACGTTGCGCGGCCGTCGGGCCGCCGCCCGGCAACCGCCATGCGACGATGAATCCCGCGTCTCTCTCTCCTTGGACGAGGGCGCTCCCAAAAGGGGTGCCCTCGTCCTTTCTGTTTGGAGAGCTTTGCCGCGCGGTTTAGACGGTGCTCATCGGGCCGACCGAGCTGAACATGTATCCCGCGCCGATCACGGTGTGAATCAGCGGCTTGGAGAAGCCCTTATCGATCTTCTTCCGCAGCATCGAAACGTACACGTCGATCACGTTGCTGTCCGACTCGGAGTCGGCATCCCACACGTGGTCTCCGATCGTCGTGCGCGACAAGACGCGGTCTTTGCGCCGAACGAAGAACTCCAGCAGCGCGAATTCCTTGTTCGTCAGCGATATGGGCTTTCCCGCGCGCGTCACGCTTCGGCGCGCCAAGTCGATGTGCAGGTCGTCATAACGAAGCTGCGTGCTCTCCGACGCCTCGCCGCGCCGCAGGAGTGCGCGTATCCGCGCGACAAGCTCCTCCAGGTCGAACGGCTTGATGAGGTAATCATCCGCGCCGGCATCGAGGCCCGTTACCTTTTCGTCCGTCGCCGCAAGCGCCGTCAGCATCAGGATCGGCGTCGTCACGCCGCGTTGGCGCAGCCGGCGGCAGACATCCACGCCGTCGCCATCGGGGAGCATGCGATCCAGAACGATCGCGTCGAAGGTTTTTGCAAACGCGCTCTCGGCCGCTTCCTGCCCGGTCGGCACGGTGTCGGCGTGATAGCCGTTCTCGCGCAATCCCTGGCACGTCAGCTCCGCCATGCGCGTGTTGTCTTCAACGACAAGGATCCTCATCGCTTCGGCTCCTTACGTATGCGCGCCGAGAGAGTCGGGGTTGCGTCATCCCGGCCCGCATTTCAAAAATCAATCGAGAACCGGCCCTATCCGGCTACCCACATATTATACCCGCGCTTTCACACAATCGCTCAATTCGCGCGGATCGTCGCGCCGCGGCATCTGCGATCTCGCTTGCCCTCGCAGCGAACGTGCCCGTATAGTTCCAAAGACAATCAATCGATTTCGTAACCGATTACGGACATTTCCAGTCCGATTCGTCTGCCAGGCATGCCGAAACCTGTCGAGGGATCACGATGCCGAATGAGCCATCGGGGCCGGATTCGCCTGCCTCACACGCAGAGCTCTTCGAGCGAATCGCCCTGGGAGTCGCGCACGACTTCCGCAACCCCCTCGCCGTGATCCTGAATGGGCTTTATCTGCTGCGCCGCGGCGCGGCCGGACAGACGCCGCGCGACGTCGAGATTCTCGACAGCCTGAACCTGGAAGTGCGCGAGGCCAACCGGCTGATCGGAAACCTGATCGACGCGGCGCGCCGACCGGCGCCGCAGGCGGTCGACGCCGCCGAGTTGATGCGTGCCGCGTGCGCGGCGCTGCCGGGCGCCGCTCGCGGCGGCTCGCCGGAAGTGCTTCTCCCGCAGCCGTTTGCCATCAACGCCGATCCGGCCCAAATCCAGCAGGTTTTCGCGGCAATTCTGAACCGCCTGTCGCGCGGCGCGCCGGCCGCCAGCCGGCTCGTCATCCGCGGTGATCACAGCGCCGGCGAAGACCGGATCGTATTTGAGGTCGCGGTGCCGGGCGCGCCGCCTTCCGGACCTGAGCCGGAGCCCGGCGGAAGCGCGCGGCGCGAGTCGGTCAGCCTGGCACTGCTGATCTGTCGGCACGTCGTAGAGATGCATGGCGGGCGCTTTGACTACTTCTCGCATTCGGGCGCGGCCCGCGCCACGATCAACCTTCCGCAAGCGACGGCACCGTAGCAAACTCCCGCCGAACTACAGATGAGCGCCGCATTAATCCTGAATTCATGGGCGGCTCAATTCGCGGCCCCATTCTCTCTGCATGCCCCCTCACGGGGGCGCATTGAGACGAAAGGCTTACCAGAATTGCCGACTACCCCGGACAGAATCTCCGCCGATCGTTCGGGCGCCGACACTCCGCCGGCGCCGGCGGGAAACGGCGTCGCCACCGATCCGTTGTCAGGGCTGCTGGGCGGAATCCGCGGGCTGCGCGATTCGGTCGGCGAGCTGTTCGCCGCTCACGCCGAACATCTCCGCGTCACGACGCGCCGTCACATTCGAAATGCGCTGATGCTCGCCGTCGGCGGCGTCTGCGCATTCGTGCTCGCCGTGATCGGCCTCATCTTCGCGGCGCTCGGCGCCGCGAGCGCGCTGTCGGATTGGACCGGCAGCGTCGCCGCGGGGTACGCCCTGACCGGCCTCGCCTTCCTGGTGCTTACGGCGGTGGCTGCACAAATCGCCGCACGCGCCGGGCGCACGCACGACCCGCGGAAACCCCTCGATCCGCAGCAGGAGCGACACAATGTCTAGCGATATTCGCCTCGCCGGCCGGCCGCCGCTCACCGACGTGGAGCTTGCGGCCGAGCGCTTGGCACGGGCGCGCGAGGGAGTCCGGCAATCGGCCGCGTTGCTCCATCAACGCGCGCGCGCCGCGAGCAATCCACTGGTCTGGCTGCGGCATCGCCCGTTGCTCAGCGCCGCGGTGCTGATCGGCGCAGCGGCGACGGTCGTGGCCCGGTCCGCTTCGAGCCATCGGGCGGCGACTCCACCCGGACAACGCGCGAAGCGCACGAGCCTCCTCCAGCTTCTCAGCACGGTCTGCTCGATCCTGGCCGCGGCGGTCTGGCGCGGGCTGCTCGGCTGGACCGCGTCGCGCGCGCTTTCCACGAACAACCACCACCCCAACCACGCGACGCCGCAGCTCTCATCCCGAAATTCGATGTGAGTACATGGCAAATCGCCCCGGCCGCGCGAACTGTCGCACGGCCGGGGCGATGACGAGGCGTCTGGTCCAAATTGACTACTTGTCCGTCTTCTCGATCTTGACCTCGATCTGCTTCTCCGGCGTCTCCACGGTCACCTTGCGCGTTTCCTTTCGCGGGCAACCGGCAAGGAAGACCAGCGCGCCGGCCATTCCGGTCGTGATCGCAAGCGTCAGGGCAGTTCGTGGGCGTGTCATACAAGCTCCGGTGGAGAAGAAATCTGAGATCCCGGCGTCGCGACATCCGGCCGCGGGATCGACGAAGGATTCTCCGGCAAGCCGGGGTTCGCCCGCGGCTGCGTGACCTGCGGCTCGCGGACGGGCAGATTCACGTCCGGCGGCGCCGGCGCGGTCGGCTCGTTGTCGGCACCGCGCGACTTGTCGCGATCATCGGACTGATACGGCCGAGTCGTCGTCGGATCCTGTTCTCTTGGCTGTCCCATTCCCAATCCTCCAGGCGTACGAGAATCTCCCCGACAATTCCACGTTTCACACACCGGAAGTATTGCCGGCAGCCGTCAGAGCGGCGTGAATTCGACGTGAACGCGGGCTCACGCCGACGGCGGCGCAGCGAGAGCGGGCGAATTGGGAAGCGACGGATCGGCGGCGGTCGGCGCGACGCGATCCGCGGCCGCCGGGCGCGTCTCGATCGCCGTCAGGTGCGCCAGAGCGCGTGCGAACGTCGTTGCCACGCGGACGGACGCGCCGCCGCCGATCCGGTCGGCCATGCGCTGCTCGCTCGACGTCGGAAGCGTCCACAGCCCGACGAGGATCGACGCGCCCGGCAGCGCCGACGTCAGCCGGCGAACGACGTGCCGCGCCTGCGAGACGCTCGACGGCGGCACGACCGACACGATCACGACGTCCGGCTGCGCGCGAACGACCGAGCTCTCCGCGCGGGCCAGGAGATCATTCAACCCGGCCGGACGCACATTCAGCCCGCTCATCCGCGCAGCGTGGCAGAAGAGTTCCGCAGCCAGCGCGTCGGTATCGCTGCGCACCGGCACGCAAGCGTAGCGCGCGTCGGTCTCCGTGTTCGGCGGCGGCCCGGCGCCCTGCGGCGGCGGAAACTGCTCCGCCAGCTCGGGTAGCATTTCGCGAATGGCTGCGTGTACGAACTGGCGCCGGTGATCGTCCAGCTCGCCGCGCGCCTCGTCCTGGCTGGCCCGCGCCATGGCCGGCACGACGATGGAGTCGAACGCGAAGAGCAGGTCCGTCTCCCGCGCGGCCTGCTCGACGATCGCCAGCGCGTCTTCGTGCTCCATCGCCAGCAGCCGCTGGTAGAACCGGCTGTCCGGATCGAACACCGGCGCGTCCCCCAGCATGACGTGCAGAAAACCCGCCTCGGGGACGTACTTGCCGAGCACCAGCAGGCAGACCGTCAGCGGAATCGCCAGCAGCAGCCCGACCGGCCCCCACAGCCACGTCCAGAAGATCGCCGCGATCAGCACCGCCAGCGGCGACAACCCGGTGCGCGCGCCGAACAGCCACGGCTCGACGACGTTGTTGAGCACCAGCTCGATCACGACGAAGAATCCGATTACCGCCAGCGGCCGCGACCAATCCTCGAAGTATCCCAGCGACAGCAGCACGGGCATCGCCGCCGCCACCCACGCTCCGAAGTACGGAATGAAGCGCAGCAAGCCGGCCAGCAATCCCCAGAGCAGCGCGTTGGGCACGCCGATCAACAGCAGCCCGATCGCGACGACGGCGCCGAATCCGCCGTTGACGAGCGTCTGCGTCAACAGGTAGTTGCTCACGCGATTGGAGGCTTCGTCGAGCGCCTCGGTGGCGACGTGAATGCGGCCGAGGCCGATCAGCCGGATGAAGCGATCGCGCAGATCCTGTCGCTGCAGGAGCGCGAACGCGACCAGTACGGTGACGATGCCGGCGGTGGCCAGCGGGCGCAGCAGCGCGCTGCCCTGCGCCAGGAGCACGTCTCCGACGGTCGGCTCGGCGCTTACCGCCTGTGTCGTCGCGGGCGCCGACGCCACCGCAAGCTCGCCGCCATCGACCGGATGCATGAGGCTGGCGGTGGTCTGAATCGCGCTTCTGCCCAGGCGGGACGCGCTGCGGACAAGCGGGTCGAGCTTGTCGTGCAGATTCTCCGAATAGGTGGGGATCTTCGAGAGCAGATCGGCGGCCTGGACCGCGACGACTACAAAAACCGCCGCGACCACCGAGATTGCCGTGAGCATGACCAGCGTGACGGCGGTGACGCGGCCGAGCCCCCAGCGCTGCAGGCGCCGCACGAGCGGCGCGAGAAGAAAGGCGAGCAGGACCGTCAGCGCGAACGGAATGAGCACGTCGCGCGCCAGGTAGAGCCCGCAGAGCACGACCGCCGTCGCCGCGAAGACCACGATGCGCGATGGTTTGCCCGGTGACGCAATCCCGCTCATCTGCGTCCGCCATTGCACCGTAAGCGCGAGCGACTCGACGGGGCTTGCCCGCACCGTCGAGCCGCGTCGCGCGAAAGCTCGTCGCGGGCCGGCCGATTCAGCGAATCGATTCAGCGGCGCAGGAAAAACAGACCGGCCAGCACGCCCGCGCCTGCCGCGATCAGCAGCGACTGGATCGGCCGGTCCTTGACGTATTCCGTTACGGTGCGCTCGAACGACTGCGCGCTCTCCGTCACGGCATGTTTCACGTTCTCGACCTGCTCGCCCGCCGCCCGGCTGGCCGTGCGGGCCAGGGCGCCGACTTCGCGCCCGATGTCGGTAGCCTGCTTGCGAAGCTCCTGCGTGGCGTCGTTCGGATAGTCCCACTTGCCGGAGCTGTCGCTGCCCGTTCGAGTGCCTGTCGTCGCAGACGCCATTGCGTGACTCCCTGTTGCGGGCTCGTGGACGATGGGGCTTCCGAGCGGAACACCCAGCTCGGAAACCGTCGCATCATCCATGGCCCGGTCTGGTTCCATTACGAAGAGCATACGCGGCGCGACTGAGGCGCGACTGAAAACGACGTGAGCGCCGATTAACCATTTCGGCGACTGGCCGCGTGCGGAGAAACGCTTCCTGGTGGGGATGCAATCCTGGGGGGATGCTCACTGGGGGGATCCCACGCACTGGGGGGCCGGCCTCCGGCCGGTCTCGCAGTGGTTAAGGGGAGACCGCAGGGGGCTAGGTCGCAGCGGGCTCCCGTGCTGCGACAAATCCTACCCTGCGGTCGTGTGAGGCTCGATGAATATGCGATCCGAACGTTACAAAGGATAGCCGGGCATTCTGAACCGCGCGTGAGTTCTGGATGAAATGCGGCTAATGACTACTCCTCCAAAGCGCGCTCGTCAGGAAAAAGAGACCGGCCGGAGGCCGGCCCCCCAGCGCGCTACTCCGGCGGTTGCTGGTCTCCCAGCCGAATGGCGAGCACCGTGAGATCATCCTGCTCGGCGCGGCTGTCCGCGAAGCGCGCCACGCGGTCGCCGAGCGCGTCGAGCGGGGACGCGCGGACGCCGGTTCGAATGGACGAGATCACGCGGCCCAGCCCGAATCGCCGGCGATGCTGATCGAGCCGGTCGATCAACCCGTCGGTGAAACACACCATCGTGTCCTCAGGCGCCAGGGCGAATCCGACCATCGTCGGCGTGAGCCACAAGTCGGGCTCGACCAGGCCGAGCGGCATGCCCGTGCTGCGATGTGCCTCGATCTTTTGCGCCCCGCCGCGCGCGACCAGCAGCGGTGGATTGCCCGCGTTGGCGATGCTGGCGCGGCGGTTCCGCACGTCGACTTCAATGTATGTGCAACAGACGAATCCGCATCGATTCCACGAATGAATTTCGCGGCTCCACGCGCGGATCGTTTCGAGCTCGACCGGGCGAACGAGGTCGCGGGCGATGATCGCGCGGGCCTCGCTCGCCAGCGCGACCGCCTCGGCGCCGTGCCCCGTCGCGTCCGCGACCACCACGCGCACAAGGTTCGAATCTCGATGAACGAGCACGAAATCGCCGCCGACGACGTCGGCCGGCTCGTCCCAATGCTCCATCAACCAGTTCTGTGTCCCATCGTGTGCCTTCATGCGAGTGCCTCCAGCGCGGCCGCGCCCCGTGGACCGGTCCGCGAATGGAGTTTCGCCGTACAAGCTCAATCACGTATGAATTGAATGTGATTTTTGTTTCAGCCGCGGCGCAATTCGGCGCGCCTTTTGCGTGAACAAATTCTCAGGCGGGTTTCATCCGCGCTGCGCGCCGATACGTCCGCGCGCGGATGCATGCGGATCGCCCCGCGCGCCGGGCGCAAACGGAAAACGCCGCGCCGCCGGCCGGCCCCGCAGACACACGCATTCGCCGCGGCCGGTTTCGGCGCCGCGGCGCAGACGTGTCGTGGGATCCGACCGGCGGCGCTGCGAGTTTGCGCGTTTCATTTCGGCGAGCGACGATCCGTCGATGCGTCGAATTTGCGCGCACGCCCATCGTACAAAGACGCGAGCGGTCGCGGGCGCCTTGCGCAGCCGGGCCGACCGTTCGATGCAGGCGCCGTCCACTCACGCGCGCCTGCCCTACGCTCCCTCCGGAGGCACTTCTCAGACGCTTGCATCCCGGCCTGCGCGGACCAACCGGAGCGCGCGCCCCGCGCTTCCCGTCGCCGGCCGTTCACATTCGGTGTTTGGCATTGCCCCGTGCGAGAAACCGCCGTTGCCGGTCGCCGCCCGCGCGCCGTTACACCCGATCGCGGGCATCGGGCAATCCCGACAGTCGCGCACAATGCGCGCCGCAGTAGATCGCGCCGTCGCTCTCGACCCCATGCCCGATCACGCGGCAGCCGCAGCGCCGGCAAGTCGGGGCCAGCGCGGTAATCGCGCATTCGAAACAGTCGAAAATCCGCCGTTCATCGTCGCACGTGATTTCAAGACACTTGTCGTACTCGTTTCCGCAAAGACTACAGCGCCCCATCGGCCCACACCTCACTTGGCAGAAAAGGGGAGCGCCGCGCGAGCCGGCCCAGGGGGGGCCGGGAGTTTCTCGCGCGGCGCTGAGCGAGTAATGGTGCAAGCAAGATACCGCGGAGGGGTAAAAGCGGTCTGAGCGCGGGATGAAATCCGATTAATGCATCCGCATCGCGGGCCGAGGCACTACATTGACGTAGAATCTTCCGAGGAATTGGGGGGCTTGTGGACAATGCATCGCAAACAAACATGAAGTTCTTCGTTACCCAACCTGCGACATTCGTTTCCCGCGCCGATCGGCCAGGCACCGTTGCGGACCGCTCAACGCCCGCGTGCAGCGCGGGCCCTGCAAACGGAGCCGCGCTCGTCATCCGTGCGCCGATCAGCGTCGAACCGCACCCGCGGGAAGGCGAAACCCTGTCCGCGCAGCCCGACGCGGAAGCGCGAGCGCCGGAGCCTGCGCTGCTGCCGGGCATTCGCGTGCTGGCTGTCGATGACGATCCGGAAGGCTGCCGCATCGTGCGCCAACTGCTGGAAGAGCACCAGGCCGCCGTCCGCACCGCGTCCTCGGCGGCCGAGGCGATCGAGGAGATTCGCCGCCAGCCGCCCGACATTCTCATCAGCGACATCAACATGCCGATACAGGACGGCTATGAGCTGATCCGCCAGATACGCGCGCTGCCGCCGGAGCGCGGCGGCCGCACGCCCGCGGTCGCGCTGACCGCTCTGGCGCGGACAGAGGATCGAATCCGCGCGCTGGAGGCGGGGTATCAGGTCCACGTCGCCAAGCCCTTCGAGCCGGACGAGCTGGTCGCGATCGCGGCGCGCCTGGCGAGCCACGATTCGGAGCGTCTGGCCCCGGAATAACGGCCGATTGCGTCGCGCGATGATGGAAGATGAAAGCGCGATGAGCGCCGCATTAACCGGTTTTCATCCCGATGCACGCAGCGTCTCTTGCATGGATTGCCGAAATGTCGAGTAGAATTGGGCGTGAGCGAGACGTTGTACATGCCTTCGACTCGCACGTTCGACGAAGCGCCCGGGCGCGCAGCTCCAGCAAGGACGAGGACATGTCTACGGTATTGACCGAACAACCCACCACTCTCGAAGCACAATTGTTGACATCGCTGCGGGCGGCCCGCAAAGGCGATTTCTCCACCCGCATGCCGTCGCACTGGACCGGCGCGGCCGGAAAAATCGCCGACGAATTCAACGAGCTGCTCGAACTCAACGCCGGACTGGCGCGCGAACTCTCGCGGCTGCACGACGGCGTCGGCCGCGAGGGCCGCACCACGCAGCGCGCCTCGCTCGGCGACGTCGGCGGGGCCTGGGCCGGCATGATGGAGTCGGTGAATTCGCTGATCGCCGACCTGGTCCGTCCGACGGACGAGATGGCGCGCGTCGTCGGCGCGGTCGCAGCGGGCGACCTGTCGCAGCGCATCGTGGTGGACATCGACGATCGGCCGTTCCGCGGCGAGTTTCTGCGCGCGGCTCGCACGGTCAACACGATGGTCGATCGTCTGACCTCCTTCACCGGCGAGGTGACGCGCGTGGCGCGCGAGGTCGGCACCGACGGCAAGCTCGGCGGGCAGGCCAAGGTCAAGGGTGTGTCGGGCATCTGGAAAGACCTGACCGACAGCGTCAACAACATGGCGTCCAACCTGACCAGCCAGGTGCGCAACATCGCCGAAGTCACGACCGCGGTCGCCAACGGCGATCTGTCCAAAAAGGTCACGGTCGACGTGCGTGGCGAGTTCCTGAAGGTCAAGGACACCATCAACACGATGGTCGATCAGCTCAGCTCCTTCGCCGCCGAAGTCACGCGCGTGGCCCGCGAGGTCGGCTCGGAAGGCAAGCTCGGCGGGCAGGCGCACGTGCGC